>JAHEFO010000146.1:0-4595 GCA_024640135.1 Acidobacteriota bacterium | reverse complement strand
ACCCAGGCGGCCACGCACCGAATCCCATTGCCGGAGAGTTCCGACCGGCTCCCATCCGCATTGAGCAGGCGGATCCGGGCCCCGATGGCTGTCTCGGTCACGACCATGAGTCCGTCGGCACCAATCCCGAGATGCCTGCTGCACACGCATCGGGCCAGCGCCGGCATGTCTGGGACACCAGCCGCGTCGGCGGCCGCCAGCAACAGGAAGTCGTTGCCGTACGCCTGCGCTTTGACGAACTGCATGCCGCCTAGGCCCGTTCCTTCCGGCAAAATGCCAGCAGGTGCCAACCGTAGCGCCGGACCCAGGCGCGCGGCAAGGCATTGAATGTCCCGACAAACAGCGTGTTGAACGCAAGGCCCTTCCAGCCCTTGTGCAGGCGGGACTTCACCGGGAACCGCTCGAACACAAGATCCACGGTGTCGAACGGTCGCAGCAAGGCCCGGAACTCACTTGCCGAGTAGCGCTTGAGCTGGGGCGCATCCTCGTGCTCCAGCGGCGTCTTCATGAGCTTGGACAACACGTTCAGCCACGAAACTCTGTTGTACCCCTGGAACACCGCGAGACCGCCTGGCCGCAATACGCGATGGATCTCGGCCACCATTCGGCTGTCATCGCCCGTGTACTGCACGACGCCGTGTGCGAAGACCAGGTCGAACGCCTCATTGGGACAGGGCAGGTGTTCGCCATCGGCCACCAACAGCCTCGCCCCCAGGCCCTGTTGCTCCAGGTTCTGCCGAGCCAGGGTGATCGCGCTCTCGGCGATGTCCACACCGGTGACGTGCGCACCGGCCCTGGCGAATCGGACAACCTCCACGCCGGCGCCACAGCCAACATCGAGCACTTCCTTGTCCTTCCACTCGTCAAAGTGGATGAGGTCCAGGAGGTGGTGCAGTTTCTCGAAGTGATATTGATCGAGATCCCTGAAGAACTCCGCGCTGCCAGGGGCGGACGTGGAGATATCGAGGTCGTGAATATGTGTGTTCCAGTATTGGCGGACGCGTTCGTTCATGCGCGACTTACTATATGGCAGGTATGACTCGAGACTTGGCCCCGCTGCAGGCGGACACGTTTGATCTCCTGGTGGTCGGAGGCGGCATCCACGGCCTCTTTGTCGCCTACGACGCTGCCGCTCGGGGATTGCGGGTCGCGCTCGTCGAACGCGGGGACGTCGGGAGCGGCATTTCCTTTAATCATCAGCGAACCCTTCACGGCGGACTCCGCGCGTTGCAGAG
Source organism: Acidobacteriota bacterium (assembly GCA_024640135.1). Lineage (GTDB taxonomy): Bacteria > Acidobacteriota > Vicinamibacteria > Vicinamibacterales > SCN-69-37 > SYFT01. The sequence continues at coordinate 3,360 of JAHEFO010000146.1, read as the reverse complement.
CGGCCAGATTCGAAAATGCCGTCAGCAGATTGCCGAGCGGCGCTCGTGGGCCCGAATCGCCCCACACCTCCTGCGACCAATGCCCTTTCTGATCGGCACCTACCGCGGGACGCGGCGGTCCCGTCTCGCCGTCCGCGCGGGGTTCAAGCTGTATGACTTCATCGGGAAGGCCAGAAACGTCGGTGTGCTGCCGGAGCTTCACCTGCCCAACTCCCGCCTGGAGTCGAAGACCGCCACACGCCGCTTCTTCCCCGGCATCGACGAGCAGGGATTGTCGGGCGGCGCCATCTGGTACGACTACCAGACGGTCCATCCCGACCGTCTGACGTGGGCGGTCGCGGCGGCTGCCGTTCAGGCCGGCGCCGTGATCGCGACCTATGTGGAAGCACTGACGCCCCTTCGGGAAGGAGATCGAACCTCGGGAGTGTCCGCCCGGGACGCGCTCACCGGGGCACCATTCGACATACGCGCGCGCGCCGTGGTGTTGGCCGCGGGAAGCGGGCTTGGAGCGTTGCACCGGAGGTTCGGCGTCACCGGGGCCCCGCCGCTGGTCCGCGCGATGAATCTGCTGATCGATCGGCCCGCCAAAGACATCGCGCTGGCCGCGTCGTCCGCGCGGGGGCGGATGCTCACGGCGGTTCCGTGGGCCGGCCGTGTCCTCGTCGGCACCCACCAGCCTGACGGGGTCGTGTCCGAAGACGACTCCCCTTCGATGGACCCCATCATCGATGCATTCATCGAGGAAGTGCACTCGGCGTTTCCGGCACTCGAGGCCCGACGGAGTGATGTTCGATTCGTCCATCACGGACTCGTGCCCGGGCAGCCTTCGGCGAGCGGGTTCGATCTGCTCGCCGAGCCTCAACTCCTGACGCACGCCGGGTCGCCCGGGCTCCTGAGTCTCGTGGGCGTCAAGTACACCACCGCTCGACTCGCCGCCGAACGGGCGGTGGACGCCGTCGCGAAACTCCTTGGTGAAGCCACGCGGGTCTGCCGGACCGCCACAGCCGTCCTGCCGCACGCCGACGTTGCCGACAGCGACGGCCTGCTGCAGGAGACCTCTCGTGAATTGGGCATCCGCCTGGACAAGGACGTCCGGAGCCACCTGGCCGGCTGGTACGGCACGGAGGCGCCGGCCGTGTTGCGGTGCGCTCATACCGAGTCCGCGATGGCGCGCCTGGCCCCCGGCAGTCCCGTGATCGAAGGCGAGATCATCTACGCCACCCGCGAGTCGGCTGCCGTCAGACTCGAAGACGTCGTCTTTCGGCGGACGCCGCTCGGATCGGCGGGCGATCCAGGCGACTCCGCTGTGGCAAGGGCGGCCGCCATCATGGCACGTGAGAGCGAATGGTCGAACGTCCGGTCCGACGAAGAGCTGGCCCGCGTCCGCCAGCGCTTCGCGCGATAGTGTCCTGTCTCAGGACACCGGTTCTCAGGGAACGCGAAACGCGTTGAACACCCACGTGAGCCCGGTGGAGAATCCCCACATGGGATCCCGCTTGGTGATCCCGAACAGGAACGCCCCATCGAGACGTACGGGGCCGCGCGTGAACCGGGACCCAACGCGCAACACTGAGCGACTCTCCGTGCCCGTAATCGCGGTGCCGCTGCGGGTGTTCTTCCGCCCATTCAATTCGGCGACCACTTCAAACCCCGTCCGCACCGCCCTCGCGACGGAGATGCCGTAGGTGAACACATCGTTCTGACGGTCGCCCCGGACGGGGTCAGCCAGGATAGCCGCGCCAAGATTGCCCACCACTCTCACCGACTGCACGGTCTTCGCCATGGCAAAGCCGAACGCAAAATCCGTGGTGTCGAGCCCGAGACCGCTCTCGTTGCCCGCATTCGGCAACTTCGTCGCAAACCGGAAGGCCATGGACGGACGGGTCTGGCCCTCCGTCAGGAAACGAATTTTGGCTCCAATGACCAGATCTTCGACATCGGCAGTCGAGTCTCCGTCCACGGAAAGCATGTCCGCCAAGGGCGCATCGGATCGATTCGTGATCTTCAGCCGGTTCCGCAGACCGCCGTCGAGTTGAATCTCGGCAATGGAACTCACGCCAAAGCTGAAACCGAACGTTCCGAGTCTCCAGAGATTTCCCTTCAGTCCGGACGCGGGATAAGACTCCTCGCGCCGGTAGTCGAAACCGGTCTCCAGGAGAATCTGGCCTTCCCCGACCGTCTCGGGATCTTCGGTGGCCAGCGGACGTGACTGCGCCCACGCGGGTCCGGCCCACCCCAGCAACAGCACACCCAGCACAACTCTTTGCATCACTCTCGTCATGTTTCGCTCCGCGAATCGATCACAATCGTCACCGGGCCATCGTTCACCGACGCCACCTGCATATCCGCCTGGAACACGCCGGTCCTGACAACCAGTCCCGCCTCTCGCAGTCGCGACACGACGCCCTCGTACGCGTCGTTTGCCGGCTCCGGGGCGGCCGCACGGATGAAAGACGGCCGTCGGCCCCTCCGGACATCCGCCAGCAACGTGAACTGCGAAACCGCCAGGACGGCCCCGTCCACATCTTTGACGCTCAAGTTCATCTTGTTGGCGGCATCGCTGAAGATCCGCAGGTCCCGGATCTTCGCCGCGACGTAGTCGATATCGGCTGTACCGTCGCCGTTCGCCACCCCGATCAACGCCAGCAGGCCGTGCTCGATTTCAGACACCACGGTGCCCTCAATCGAGACCGAAGCAGACGCGACTCTCGTAATGACCGCGCGCATGGGCCTACTCGAGCGCCGCGGCCGCCTGAGCCACGGGATGCAACCGGGTATCCAGGAGGTGGCGCGGTGCGACATTGCCGATCGCCTTGATCATCGAGTTCTTGATATCAGGGTGTTCGAGCTCGAGCTCTGCGATCATGCGCTTGAGGCGCTGGCGCTTGAGGCTCAGGTCGCCGCACGCAGGACAGCAACAGCCGATGACGGGCAAGTCGTTCTCCCGTGCGTAGGCCCCCGCCTCTGCCTCGGTCACATAGACGAGCGGACGGATCACGGTATGTTTGCCGTTGTCCGACGTCAGTCGGGCCGGCATGGCCTTGAGCGCCCCCTGGAAGAAGACGTTCAACAGGAGCGTCTCGACAAAATCGTCCATGTGATGGCCCAGCGCAATCTTGGTCGCACCGACGGAATCCGCCAGGCGGTACAGCACGCCTCGACGCAACCGTGCACACAGGGAACATGGCGTCTCCCCATCTTCCAGAATGTCGTCCATGACGGCACCAATCGTGGTGTGCTCGATATGCACGTCCCATCCGCGATCGGCGCAGGCCTGCGTCACCACGTCATGTTTGAAATCCGTGTAGCCCGAGTTCACGTTGACCGCGCAGATGGAAAACGAAATCGGCGCCCGCCGGC
>JAHEFO010000145.1:4890-10255 GCA_024640135.1 Acidobacteriota bacterium | reverse complement strand
CGACCAGCAGTATCAGCGCTTCTTCACCCGCATGAACCAGTTGCAGGATCTCCGGCGACAGCATTCCCTGCAGCGCACCCGGCTTCTGGGTGAACTCCGGCGCATGTGGCGGCCGCAGCAGGGCCAGCAGGCCGATGACGCGAAGTTGCTGGAACAAGCCAGCGCGTTGGATGACCTTGAGGCCAAATTCGACCTCGCCGTCAGGGCGGCACGGCAGGCCATTGACGAAGCACTCACGGCTCGACAACGTGCGGGTTTCAGGATCTTCGAGGAAGACATGGATCGGCAGAAGCTCGACTTTCTGACCAGGTCGCGCCAGGGCCGGTGACGCAGCCCTGGAGCCGAGGGAGGCTGGCGACGCGCTACAATCGGGATGATGCGCTCACGCTTGGTGCTTCTGGCCGTGTTCGGCGCGTTGGCGGCGCCCCTGGCCGTGGCGCAGGATGCCTCGCAGGAAGCGATCGATCGCGTGGGCCAGAAGCTGCAGGCTATCCTGAGCCACAGCGTCTATCCGCCCTCCCCGGCGACGCCGTTGACCACGACATTTACCGAAGATGAAGTCAACGCGTACCTGGGCGCGCAAACGGAGTTGCTGATCGGCATCCGGCAGCCCAGGGTCCTGCTGCTCGACGACGGCAGGCTGGATGTCCGCGCCCTGGTGGATCTTGACGCCGTGCGCCTTGCTGAAGAGCGAGGCTGGCTGGACCCACTCTCCTACGTCAGCGGCCTGCTCGACGTGCAGGCTGTGGGGGTGTTGCGGGGGACGAGGGGGATGGGCATCTACACGTTCGAATCCGCTCGAGTCGGCGGGGCACCCGTTCCCAGAGCGCTTCTGCAGGAACTGCTCGCGATGTACACCCGATCGCCGGAGATGCCGGCCGGCGTGCGGCTTGACACGCCATTCGAGTTGCCCGCCGGCATCCGTGAGGTGGCACTGCGCCGGGGACTAGCCACGGTGATCCAGTAGTGTCAGGATCACCCTCGAATGACCGTTGAGTTCCTGTCGCAACCACTCCAGTTCGTGAAGGGTGTCGGTCCGAAGCGGGCCGCCGATCTCGAGCGGGTGGGCCTGCTCACGGTCGAAGACCTCCTGCTCAGATTTCCCCTGCGGTATGAGGATCGCGCCGGCCTGACCCCAATGGCAGCGCTGCGGCCGGGACAGACCGCAACGGTGGTCGGGGAGGTGCTTTCGTCGGGCATCCGGTCGACACGGCGACCGGGGTTCCGGTTGTTCGAGGTCGTCGTCCGAGACGCATCCGGGGCCGTCCGCGCGGTTTTTCCCAACCAGGCGTTCCTCAAGGATGTCTTTCATCCGCAGCAGCAAGTGGTGCTCTACGGTCCGCTCGACTATCGCAGTGGGGGCCTGCAGTTCACCAACCCCGAATATGAAATCGTGCGGGGCGACGCTGACGACGCGGAAGAGGCCCATGTGCATACCGGCCGCATCGTGCCCATCTACGAGAAGGCCGGGTCCGTCACTCCGCGGATGCAACGCTCGCTGGTGCACCAGTTGCTGTCAGCTTTGCCTGACGATCTCGCTGATCCGGTGCCGGCGGCGATCCATGAGGGACTGGAACTGCCGGCGCGCCGCGACGCGATTCTTCATTCACACTTTCCGCCGGACGGAACATCGATCGACGACCTGAACACCTTCCGTACCGAGGCCCAGCGCGGGCTGATCTTCGAGGAGTTCTTTCTCTTCCAGGCCGGGCTCGTTCTCCGGAAGCGCCGGCAGTCACAGGAACACAAGCCGCGGCCGGTGGTCGTCGATGATCGGATCCGCGCTGCGGCGCGGAAGGTGTTGCCCTTCAAACTGACAGATGGGCAGAAGGTCGCACTGCGGGAGATTGTCACCGACATGCAACGGCCCGAGCCGATGCATCGATTGCTCCAAGGCGACGTCGGCTCCGGCAAGACCATCGTCGCGCTCCTCGCGGCGCTGGTGGCGATGGAAAATGACTTTCAAGTGGCCTTTATGGCGCCGACCGAAATCCTGGCGGACCAGCACTACATGACCATCCGGCGACTCCTGGAGCCATCGCGATTTCGCGTGGCGCTCCTGACGGGCAACATGCGGGCCGCACAGAAGCGGGCGGCCCTCGCCGAAATCACGAGCGGCACGACGCACCTCGTGGTGGGAACGCATGCGCTGGTGGAAGACACCGTAGAGTTCAGGGACCTGGGCCTCGTCGTCATCGATGAACAGCATCGATTCGGGGTGATGCAGCGCGCCACCCTTCGTGCGAAGGCGCGTCGGCCGGATGTCCTGGTCATGACCGCCACACCTATTCCGCGGACGTTGGCCCTGACGGCATTCGGGGACCTGGACTCGTCGACCATACGGGAATTGCCGCCTGGCCGCAGGCCGATCCGAACGATCGCGAAACCCGAATCGCGACGTGACGAGATCTACGGGTTGGTTCGACACGAACTGCAACACGGCCGGCAGGCCTATGTCATTTATCCGCTCGTCGAAGGATCCGAGAAGGTGGACCTTCGTGCGGCAACGGAAATGGCCGAGACGCTGCAGGCTGACGTGTTTCCCGAGTACCGTGTGGCGCTGTTGCACGGCAAGATGAAGTCTGAGGAGAAGGACCAGGTGATGGGGGCCTTTGCCAGGGGTGAGGTGCATGTCCTGGCGGCCACGACGGTCGTTGAAGTGGGCGTGGACGTGGCCAATGCGACGATCATGGTCGTGGAGCACGCCGAACGCTTCGGGTTGTCGCAGTTGCACCAGTTGCGGGGGCGTGTCGGTCGCGGCGGCCACGCGTCCACATGCGTGCTGGTCTATCAGGCGCCACTGACCGATCAAGGGCAACGACGGATTGGCGCGCTCACCGAGACGACGGACGGTTTTGTGATTGCCGAACGGGATCTGGAGATTCGAGGCCCCGGGGACTTCTTCGGTACCCGGCAATCCGGACTCCCGACGCTCCGGGTGGGCGACCTGGTGCGCGACCATGTGCTGATGGAAGAAGCCAGGCGAGAAGCGATTACCTGGCTGGACGAGCCGACCAGGGCTCAGCCACTGGTCGACTATCTGTCCGCCAACTGGGCGCAGCGGTTTGGCCTGGTGGGAGTGGGCTAGTGCGCATCGTCGCGGGATCGCTCCGGGGACGCCGGCTCCAGGGGCCGGCAACGAATGCGATCCGTCCCACGTCGGATCGCCTTCGTGAGACGCTGTTCAATGTTCTGGGCCCGAGCGTTCAGGGCGTGTCGGTCCTCGACGCGTTTGCGGGCACCGGAGCCGTGGGGCTCGAGGCTATCAGTCGGGGCGCCGCTCACGTTACGTTCTATGAGCGCAGTCCGCATGCCTGGACAATCACGGAGGGGAACATCGCCCATTGCGGGGTTCAGGACGTGTGCGAGGTCATTCGGGGGGACTTTCTCCAATCTGCTGGCATCAGCAGTTGCGGTCTTGTCTTTCTCGATCCCCCGTATGATGATGTCGATCTGGATGCGGCGTTGCGGGTAGCCGTGACGCATACAGCCCGCGGTGGCGTGGTTGTACTTGAGCATCGGAGATCGCGCGAGTCGCCGGCTGCCGCGGGCAGCCTGAGCCGCACGCGGGTATTGAATTCGGGCGACAGCGCGCTGTCGTTCTATAAATAGGAAATCATGCTGCCATCCCGCATCGCCATCTTCCCCGGGTCATTCGATCCGCTGACTGTCGGCCATGTGGACGTGATTCGGCGCGCGACAACCCTGTTCGACCGCGTGATCGTGGCGGTGCTCGTCAATCCTGACAAGCAGGCCATCTTCACGGCGGAGGAGCGGGTTGCCATGATTGCCGAATCCTGTGGCGGGCTCGGGAAGCCGGGGCAGGTTGCGGCTGACGCCTTCGAAGGGCTGCTGGTGCGCTTTGCCGCTCGGCACAACGCGTGCGCGATCATTCGAGGGCTCCGAAGTGGCGTTGACTTCGACTACGAGCGGCCCATGGCGTCAATGAACACGCACCTCGCTTCAGATATTCAGACCGTGTGCCTGATGGCATCCGATCGCTACGCGCACATCAGCTCGCGACTCGTCAGGGAAGTGGCTTCGCTCGGAGGCTCGGTCACCGGGCTTGTGCCTCCATCTGTGGAGGCGCTCCTGCTTGCCCGTCTCAAGGGAGAAACGAAGACACACCCATGACACAGAACACTGGCCGGATGGCCGCCCGAATGGATCACGTCGCCATGTCTCCGACGATGAAAGGGACAATTGAGGCACAGCGGCTTCGACGCGAGGGCGCGGATGTGGTTGACCTGGGCGCGGGTGAGCCGGACTTCCCGACGCCGGCGCATATCTGCGCCGCAGGCCAGGCAGCCATCGACGCCCAGCGCACGAAATACACCGCCAACATGGGCACGCTGGAACTGCGCGAAGCCGTAGCAGCGCGGTATCGCACGGACTACGGCGTGGAGTATGCCCCGGAGGACATCGTCATCACCGCCGGCGGCAAGCAGGCGCTGTTCCATGCCGCCATGGGATTGTTCGGTCCGGGAGACGATGTGGTCACCCACGCGCCGGGCTGGCCTACCATCGTCGAGCAGATCAAGGTCGTCGGCGCCAGGCCGGTTGTGGCGAGGACGCAGGCCGAGAAGGGATTTGCGTTGACCGCCGACCTGCTGCTTTCGTCGTTGACGCCAGGCACGCGGGGGATGGTGATCAACAGTCCTGGGAACCCGACCGGCGCCTTGATGTCCGAGGGCGACGCACGGGTCGTCGCGGCGGAAGCCGCAAAGCGGGACCTGTGGGTGGTGGTCGACCTGTGCTACGAAAGGTTGATCTACGACGAGGTGCCGCACAATCTGCCTGCGATATTCGGCGAGGCGCTCCGAGATCGGCTGATTCTGGCCGGCTCCGCGTCGAAGGCGTACGCGATGACCGGTTGGCGACTCGGGTGGGTCATGGGGCCCAGGGTGTTCGCAAAAGGTGCCAGTGCACTACAAAGTCACACGACGTCCAATGCGAGTTCGATTTCGCAGTACGCGGCGCTGGAGGCTTTGACCGGCCCCCAGCAGTGCGTGACCGACATGCTCCTGGAATACCAGCGCCGGCGCGACCAGGCATTGGCCTGGCTCGCCGAGGAGCCGCGGATCCGATGTAGCGTGCCGCAGGGCGCGTTCTATGTGTTCCCTGATGTGAGCGAATTCCTGTCGCCCGATGGGTTGCGGACGTCGGCAGATTTCTGCGACGCGTTGCTGGCCGAGGAGCACGTGGTGACCACGCCCGGCGAGGCATTTGACGCCCCCGGCTTCCTGCGACTGTCCTATGCCACGTCACTCGAGCGACTGCGTGAAGGGCTGACGCGCATGATTCGTTTCGCCCGCAAACACGCTCCGAAGTAACGTGCCCGTGGACACGGTCTTTCTCGAGCGCC
>JAHEFO010000145.1:0-4880 GCA_024640135.1 Acidobacteriota bacterium | reverse complement strand
GTTCCGACCACGTTCGGACGGACGCGGAAGCGCTGGAGGAGTTCGGGGTTGACGCCCTCAAGCGGGGGCACCCGGCCGACGCGGTCGTCTGGCCGGCCAACACCGAAGAGGTGCAGGCGATCGCGCGGCTCTGTCACGAGTCGCGGATCCCTCTGGTGCCGAGAGGGGCCGGGACCGGCTACACCGGCGGGGCGGTGCCCTCGCAGGGCGGCGTGGTGCTCAGCCTCGCGCGACTGAACCGCATTCTGGAAATCGACGAGGGAAACCTGCTGGCTGTGGTGGAGCCGCACGTGATCACGGGCGACCTGCAGGACGCGGTGGAGGCCGTGGGTTTGTTCTATCCGCCGGACCCGGCGAGCCTTCGCCGGTCGGTCATTGGCGGCAACGTGGCTGAGTGCGCCGGCGGCCCCCGCGCGTTCAAGTATGGCGTGACGAAGCAGTACGTGCTCGGGTTGGAGGCGGTGCTGCCCACCGGCGAGTGCATTCGCACCGGCGGCAAGGTGGTCAAGAACGTCGTCGGTTACGACCTGACACACCTGCTGGTGGGATCCGAGGGCACGCTGGCCATCATCACGAAGGTGATCCTGCGGCTGATTCCAAAACCGCCGATGCAGGTCACGATGCGGGCGTCGTTTCCCAGTGTGCGGCATGCGGTGAATGCCGTGACGCTCCTGATTCGCGCGCGCGTCATTCCGGCCGCGCTGGAACTGGTCGATGGCGAGTGTCTCGATGCCGTGGCCAGCTACCTCGACGTGCGTTCACTGGCTCCCGAAGGCACGGCCGCCATCGTCCTGCTCGAACTGGATGGCCTGGCCGAGCAGGTGGCGGCAGAGTCTGTCCGCGTAGAGGGCGCCTGCCGGGAGGCGGGAGCCACCGAGTTCCTCCGCGCAGCCAGCGAATCCGAACGACAGGAGTTGTGGCGCGTCCGGCGGGAAATCTCGCCGTCGCTGAAAGTGATCTCGGGCCTCAAGATCAATCACGACGTGGTGGTGCCAAAAGCCCGGGTGCCGGAGTTGTTCGAGTTGGTAGAACGACTCCGCCGCCAGTTCCGCTTGCGCATCCCTTGTTTCGGTCATGTCGGCGATGGCAATATCCACGTCAATATCATGGTGACACCAGGCGACGCTGATGAAATTGAGCGGGCCCATGAGGCGGCGGGAGAGTTGTTTCGCGGGACCATCGCGCTCGAGGGATCGATCAGCGGGGAACATGGCATCGGGTTCGCGAAAACGAAGTACATGGCACTGGAGTTGTCTCCGGAGACGATCGACGTCATGCGTCGGGTGAAGGCCGCGTTCGACCCGCACGGAATTCTGAATCCCGGCAAGATGTTCCCCGAGTGAGTCGGTAGTCTGGGATCTGGAATCGCCTGTCGGTACATCGGGAATTTGCAGTCGAGGTATCTATGACGATGTGGATCGTGAGTGCGGTGGTGGGCGTGGTTGCAGGTTGGCAGGGGCCGGTCCCGCCGGTGGCGGTCGTCTTTGAGACCAGCCTTGGCGCGATCACCATCGAGGTCAACCTGGCGAAGGCGCCGGTCACGTCGGCGAACTTCCTCAAGTACGTCGATGACGGGCTGTACAACGGCGGGCGATTCCATCGGACCGTGCGGCCTGAAACCGAGACGCGAAAAGACGTGCCGATTGAGGTGGTCCAGGCCGGCCGGGGACCCCGGACGCCTGAGACGCCAGGGTATCCGCCGATACCCCTCGAGCGGACGAGCGTTACGGGCCTGGTTCACGTGGATGGGGCGGTCTCGATGGCACGTGCCGGTCAGGACAGCGCCACGAGTGACTTCTTCATCTGTATCGGCCCGCAGCCGGCACTCGACTTCGGAGGCGCCCGCAACGCCGACGGTCAGGGCTTTGCCGTCTTCGGCCGGGTCGTCTCGGGCATGGACGTCGTGAAACAGATCCAGGTTTCGCCAGTCAGACCAGGTTCGCAGACGCTGGCTCCGGCCATCCGGATTCAGTCGGCAAGACGGATTGATCGGTAATCTGAAATCCGGAATTGATTACCAGATTCCAGATTGCTGATAGCTCACCAATTGCAGATTATCGATCTAGCGATAATCGATTTCAGATTACCGATTCCAGATTGCCGATTAGACTGAAGTCATGTCCACTGTCGCCGTAATTGGAGCGTCCCGCGATCGTCGCAAATTCGGCAACAAGGCGTTGCGTGCGTTCCGGGAACAGGGCCACACGGTGGTCCCCATCCATCCCACGGCGACCGAAGTCGAGGGAGAGCGTGCGTTTGCCAGCGTGCTCGACTATCCCGATCCAATCGATGAAGTCACCATCTACGTGCCGGGGGAGGTTGGCCTTCCCGTCATGGAGGAGATTGCGAAGAAGGGGATTCCCGTCGTGTGGCTGAACCCGGGCGCCGACGAGCCCCACGTGATCGCCCGTGCCCTCGCGCTGGGCCTCAAGCCGCGGGTGGCCTGCTCGATCCTGGCCCTCGGCGACTCGCCCATTCGCTACTAGCAGGGAGCACTGCGGACGGTGCAGCGCGAGAATCTTTTGTGCTATAGTTTTGAGAGTTAAGTCCCCGTTCGACCCCCAAGCCAACCTGACGATCTTTCGAATTTTCGAAATCTTTCCCGAGTACGCACCACATGGCCCACCATCCCAGACGTTCCGGACGTCGATCTCCTGACCTTCCAGTCGCCGACCCCGCTCTCGAGTACGCCGCCGAACAGGCGAAAGCCGAAATGGAGGCGGCCAACAACCCTGATGCCGTCCCGGTACCGAAGCCACCGATGCTGAATATCGGTGACCTGAAGGAGATGAGCATCCAGAAGCTCACGCAGGTGGCCAAGGACCTCAACGTTGTCGGCGCCACCGGTATGCGCAAGCAGGATTTGATTTTTCAGATCCTCAAGGCCCAGACCGAGCAGAGCGGCTTTCTGTTCTCCGAGGGCGTGCTCGAAGTGCTGCCTGACGGCTTCGGTTTTCTTCGCGCGCCCGACTACAACTATCTGCCGGGCCCGGATGACATCTATGTTTCCCCATCGCAGATTCGCAAGTTCGACTTGCAGACGGGCGATACGGTATCGGGTCAGGTGCGGCCACCGAAGGACGGCGAGCGCTACTTTGCGCTCATCAAAGTGGAAGCCGTCAACTTCGAGGCCCCCGATCAGGCTCGCAACAAGCTGTTCTTCGAGAACCTGACGCCGCTCTATCCCCAGGAGCGGATCAAGCTGGAGACCACCGCCGAGAACGTCTCTGCCCGGGTCATGGACTTGATGACTCCGATCGGGAAGGGGCAGCGGGGCCTTATTGTCGCGCCACCTCGCACAGGCAAGACGATGCTGCTGCAGAACATTGCGCAGTCAATTACGACGAATCACCCCGAGGTGTACCTGATCGTGCTGCTCATCGACGAGCGACCCGAAGAAGTCACCGACATGCAGCGATCGGTGCGCGGGGAAGTGATTTCCTCCACGTTCGACGAACCCGCGCAGCGGCACGTGCAGGTGGCCGAAATGGTGATCGAGAAAGCCAAGCGGCTGGTCGAGCACAAGAAGGACGTCGTCATTCTTCTCGACTCGATCACACGGCTGGCGCGCGCCTACAATACCGTTGCCCCGTCGTCCGGCAAAGTCCTGTCCGGCGGTCTCGATTCGAATGCGCTTCAGAAGCCGAAGCGTTTCTTCGGCGCGGCCCGCAACATCGAGGAGGGCGGCTCCATCACCATCATGGCGACGGCGCTGGTGGACACCGGGTCCCGCATGGACGACGTGATCTTCGAGGAGTTCAAGGGCACGGGCAACATGGAAATCCACCTCGATCGGAAGTTGGTGGACAAGCGGGTGTTCCCGGCCATCGACATCCTCAAGAGCGGCACGCGCAAGGAAGAACTGCTGCACACGAAGGAGGACCTCAACCGAATCTGGGTGCTGCGCAAGGTGCTCAATCCGCTGTCACCGGTCGAGGCCATGGAACTGCTGATCGACAAGCTGTTCAAGACCAAGTCCAACGCCGAGTTCCTTGCGGCGATGCAGAAAATGGGCTAGCCGGCGCGTCGTGCCTGGCGCCGGTGTGAGGTCAGCCCGCCAGGGCCGCCTTGACCCGCGCCGGGGTCATCGGCAACTGCCGAATACGGCCCCCCGTCGCGTCGAATACCGCGTTGGCCAGGACCGCGCCCATCTGGACGATGGCCGGTTCGCCTCCGCCCTGGGGTGGCTGGTCTTCCGCATCAACGATCACCGTTTCGAGCTTCGGCAGCCAGGAGAACCTTGGCAGCTCGTAGGAGTCGAAGTTCGTGTCGAAAATCTCGCCGTTCTTGAAGCGGATTTCCTCACCGAGGGCGTAGCCCAGCCCCATGGTCAGGCAGCCTTCCATCTGCTGGGTGGCGCCTTCGGGATTGACGACAAGACCCATGTCCTGCGCGGCGACCAGCCGAACCACCGTGATCCGGCCGGTGGCCTCGTCGACGCGCACTTCGGCCATGTTGGCGCACAGCGTCCCGGCATCGGTGCCCAGCGCGACGCCAACACCGCGGCCGCTGGGGCAGGCTCCTGGCGTCCAGCCGAACGTCTTCGCCGCCGCCTGCAGGACCCGCTTCATTCTGGCGTCGGCCAGGTGGGTCATCCGGAACTCGACCGGATCAAGACCGGCCCTGGCCGCCATGATGTCGATCTGGGATTCTCGCGCGAAGGCGTTGGCGTTGGCACCGGGTGCGCGCCACGGGCCAGTGCCGAACGGGTGGAGGCCTGAGCTGCCGCCGCCGACCCGTGTGCGATGGTGCGGAATATCATAGAAGTGGGCCGCTCCGCGGGAGCCCGCACCGGCCACGTAGTAATCCCAGAAGACGATCCGATTCGCGGCGTCCAGGCCCGACCGGATGGTCAGGACCGCCGCCGGGTCGAAGGTGTC
>JAHEFO010000368.1 GCA_024640135.1 Acidobacteriota bacterium | reverse complement strand
TATTCCGGAGTCACATCCTTGATCTTGGCTGGCGGCTGAATATTGCCGCCAACGCGCAGGGGTTGCTGCGGCGCCTGAACCCGCACCGGCCGTGCGGCTGCCAGGGGCCATACCAGCACCATCACCAGCATCGCGGCCATCACACCTGCCTGCGACACCCCTCTCCGATTCACACCACTTGCCAGAATTGCCATCACTCGTCCCTCCAATTGTGAACGCCGCGCCATCGCCAGCGTTTCAGTCGTGGCCACAGGCGAACGCAACGCCGTCACGCACGTCAACAGATTCGCGGCGTAGTCCGACGCACCCGCCCCCTTCGCCAGCACGAGATCGTCACACGCCCGCTCCCGCTCCAGTCGAACGCGCCGGGCGGCCACCCACATCAGCGGGTGCCACCACCACACCGCGGTCGCCACTCGAGCCACCGCATGCCAGACCACATCGAACCGCTCGATGTGCGAGAACTCGTGGGTCAGCACCGCATCCAGCCCTGCGTCACTCCATCCCCGCGCGACATCCGGCAGCAAGACCGTAGGGCTCATCACGCCCCACGTCATGGGCATGGCATCGTTGGACACCGCCAGCAGACGAATGGGCCGGCGGACGCCAAGCCAGTCAGCCACCAGGCGAGCCCGACCGACCACTCGCTCGTCATCCATCGACCGCGCCTGTCGCCCCAGTCGCCGGGTGCCGACGACACCGGAGGCGATCCAGATCAACTGAAGAACGCCCCCAACGACCCAGATTGCCTGCAATACCCCGGCCGCACTCCACCCGCTCATCCAGCTGTCTGCCGAAGCCACGCCGGCACTGACCGACCTGGCCGTCAGGCTGCCAGCGACACCCGGCACACCAGACGAAACGGCCGAGGCCCCCAGGGCGCCGAGATCAGGAACCGGGACTACTGGCCACTCAGGCATCACGAGGCGAGCAAACGGCAAGAGCAGTAGCGCCACAAAAACCGTGCTCCACAGGGCGTGGCGGGTCGCGGCAGAGGCCTGCCGCAGTCCCGCGCCGCAGACGAAGCCGACGATGAGGAGGGCCGTCGCCTTGAGCGCCAGATCAAGCACCATCACCGGCCCTCACTCCGCGCCGCGCCGATACGCCTGGTCAGTTCGTCAAATTGTCGCCGACTGAGCTTCTGGTCGGCTGAATCGAGCAACGCCACAACGGCATCCTCGGTAGACCCATCAAAAAACGTCCGCACCAGGTGTCGGACTGCAGACTCCCGTTCAGCCTCCAGTTCCGCCACCGGTTCATACACATACCGTGGGCCGTCCACCACATGCCGCACGTGTCCCTTGTCTTCAAGAATGCGCAGCAGCGCGCGAACCGCGGAGTAGCTCGGCGGCGAAGGCAACTCTTCCTGAACATTGGCCGCCGTCGCCCTCTGGAGCCGATACAGCACGTCCATGATCTGGCGTTCGCGCCGCGAGAGAGAGTGCGACTCTGGTCGTGTCATGATCCTGAGGTTAAAAATCTAGCATCATGCTAATTATTTAGCAAGCACGCCATTTCGAGTACCTTCGGCAACATGGAAGTCCTCTTTCTCTGTACGGGGAATTCGTGCCGGTCCATCATGGCCGAAGCCACCTTCAACCACCTCGCACCTCCGGGCTGGCACGCCACAAGCGCCGGCAGCCGACCCGCCGGCTTCGTCCATCCTCGAGCGCTGGCGCTCCTGGCGCGTGAGGGGATTCCTGCGACGGGACTGTCGAGCAAATCGTGGAATCACCTGCCGGTGACACCAGACATCGTCATCACCGTTTGCGGCAACGCGGCACGCGAGACGTGTCCGGCCTATCTGGCTCCGGCTGAACGGGCACACTGGGGCGTGGACGATCCGGCGAAGGTGACGGGTACCCCGGAGGAAATCGACGCAGGATTCCAGCAGGCCTACAGGCTCCTGCGCGAACGCATCACGGCGTTCCTGGCGCAGCGCAGCCCGGGAGCCTGAACGCGCCAATCCGCGTCGAGTAGGTAGACGCTCCGACCTTGAAATAGTCACCCACGTACCAGATGGTGCAATCATCGGACGGGTCGATCGCGGTCTGCGTATAGTCCTGCCAGCGCAGCGTATTCGTCTGCGCGGCCTCGCCCTCGACAAGGACCGCTTCACGCAACGGCAGCGTGCCCGGCGGATCGTCCGGACGCCGGGCGGCGAACCGCTGTCCCGCAAACACCTCCGGGCCACCGAACGAATAGCCGATCCCGATGTTCCCCAACTTGTCGATCGCCGGACTCGCCATCCAGCGGTAGTGCGCATCTGGCGCGTACGTGCCCTGCTGGTGCAGGCGAAGCGACCGATCGGGATTCACGCGGAACTCATACCAGCGCACACCGCCGGCGGCGGCTTCCGTATCGACTGAATGCACGGCCACCAGGGACTCGTACGACATCCTCCCCTCGGTGACTCGCCGGTAGACCAGGCGCGCCATGACTTTGTCGCCCTGGGCATCCAGGCGCCGTTCCGTGCCGGGTTGCGGCACGCAGTTGGTCAACTGTCCGCCGCACAGATACGTGTACGGCGCGACCTGCACCTTCTGCACCGGCGACAGCCGCGTCCTGGAAGGATCATTCCAGTTGACCGTGAAGTTCCAGGCATACACACCGTCATCGTCGACATCGCCCTTGAGTTGGGTCCCGCCTGTCGCCATCATGATGTTCGGCGCTCCGTCCGGCGGCGGCGCCAACCCGTCAAGGTCGGCGTTGTTGAGGAAGTTCACGTCGGCGATGATCAGGCACTGCTCGGTCGCCGGCTCACCCCTGAGCATTTTCGCGCGGTCCACGACACACGCGTGTTTTTCGATCACATCGTCGCCCGTACTGGTCGGCACGTAGTAGCCGTCGGGCCATACGGCCGGGCGTGGATAGTCGGGAAACAGCGGGCGCAGAAACTCGTACCGGTAGTACTCGCCGGTGGGATCGTCGGTGGCGCTGATGGCGTAGCACATCGAGTAGGGCCCGGTCGGCTGCGGCGCCGGGG
>JAHEFO010000144.1 GCA_024640135.1 Acidobacteriota bacterium | reverse complement strand
ATAGTCACTCCCCGCCGAAATTGCGGCCCCGCGGCAATGAACAGGCCGTGCATCGAACGCGCACTCGGGTCGTAGCCGTGTGTGCCACCGAGCTGGAGGCCGTCCCGTCGCCAGGCTTCCGCCTGCGCCCTGGTCACGATGCTCCAGCCTTCGGCGGCGATGCCGATCACGGGTGGAATGCGGGCATTGGTGTTGTAGCGAAGCGCTTCTGGCACGTCGGCCCGACGATAGACAGTCAGTGACGGGTGTTTGTCCTTGAGCGCCAGGTAGATGTCTTCGGCTGTGCCGGCGCGCGGCCACAGACCCAAGACCGGTGACGAGTCGACCACATTGACCGTGTCCATATCGAGGTAGTCATCGAGTACCACCAGCCGGCTGGTGGAGATCTGCGACATGCCGTGGTCCGAGACGATGACGAAATGCACCCGTGAGGAAAGACCCAGTGACTTCACGCCGTCAACCAGCACGCCAATTTCCCGGTCCAGCGCGGTCGCCGTCTCCAGGACCTCCGGCGACTCCGGACCCGAACGGTGGCCGACGGTATCCATGTCGCTGAAATACAACGTGAGGAAGGATGGTCGCTCCTGCTCCGGCAGACTCAGCCATGCCAGCACCTGCTGCACACGCTGCCGATTCGGAACATTGCCGTCGTACAGCTTCCAGTACGTCGGCCGCGCCCCGTTGATTTCGACGTCGCTGCCGGGCCAGAACATGGACGCGCTCCGTCGTCCTTGTCGTGTCGCCGTGATCCAGAGCGGCTCTCCGCCCCACCAGCGGGTATCTTTCGCGGTTGGCGCCGACATCGAGAATCGCTCGCCGATACTCGAATCGATCATGTTGTTCGAGACGATTCCGTGATGTTCGGGGTACAGCCCCGTCACAATCGTGTAGTGATTCGGAAACGTCTTCGAGGGAAACGCAGGAATCAGGCCCTCTGAGCGGACACCGGACTGCGCGAGCGCGTCGAGGTGCGGTGTCCGGGACCGCTCGAGGTAGTCCCAGCGCCAGCCGTCGAGTGATACGAGCACGAGAATCGGCTGTGCCGCCTCATCAACCGGAACCGGTGCCAGACGGGGTGGTCGCGGGCTGCACGCGACCGCCAGGGCCGAGGCGAGAACCAGGCTGACAGCCAGCGCGACTCGGCGCAGGCTACTCGTTGGGGCCTTCGAGATAGGTGTACCCCTGGAGGCCGTCCTCATAGAATCTCAACAGACGGCCCGATTCTTCGAAATCCAGGCGGCCTTCACGCACCGACACTTCCACGGATTCGCGGAGCTTCCGAATCAACATGTCTGCATCGAACTCCACGTAGTCCAGCACCTCGCGGACCGTATCTCCCTTGATGACGGACTCCAGGACGACGTTATCGGAGGAGTCGAGGCTGACGTGAACTGCGTGGGTATCACCGAAGAGGTTGTGCAGATCGCCCAGGATTTCCTGATACGCGCCCACCAGGAAGACGCCCAGGTAGTACGGCTCCGCGGTCAGCGGATGCAACGCCAATGTGCGCCGGACGTCGCGCCGGTCGATGAACTGATCGAGCTTGCCGTCGGAGTCGCATGTGATGTCGCCCAGTACCGCCTGTCTCGATGGGGCCTCATTGAGGCGGTGGATGGGCATGACCGGGAAGAGCTGCTTGATCGCCCACGAGTCTGGAATGGACTGAAACAACGAGAAGTTGCAGAAATAGGTATCGGCCAGGGTGTCGTCAAGCGTCTGAAGATCTTCCGGTACCTCCTCCATCTGGTGGGTGAGTTTCCGGAGCCTGCTGCAGATCACCCAGAACAACGTCTCGGCCTGGCAACGCTGGCCGAGAGGCAGGTAGCCCCCGTTGAACAGGTTCAGCGCCATGTCCAGCGCCTGCTGCGCGTCATGGAAACTCTCCAGCGCGTTCCGCGCCGTCAGGTTCTGGTAGGTCTCCTTCAGGTCGATCAGCGGCTGCTCGAGTTCATCGTCGTCGCCGTTCGTCGGGATGTCCTTCTCGCCGAAGCCAGACACGCCAAGCACATTGAAGACCAGCATGCTGTGGTACGCGACCACCGCGCGGCCACTCTCAGACACGATGGTCGGATGCTTGACGTTGGCGTCATCGCAGACAGACTGGATGTGGTACACGACGTCGTTCGCGTATTCCTGCAGCGTGTAGTTCACGCTTGATTCACAATTCGTCTGCGAGCCGTCGTAGTCCACGCCAAGCCCGCCGCCGACGTCGATCAACTCGAGGCCCGCACCTTCTTTCACGAGTTCCGTGTAAATCCGCGCCGCTTCGTTGAGGGCGCCCTTGACGATCCGGATGTTCGGAATCTGGCTGCCGAGATGGAAGTGCAGGAGCTTGAAACAATCTTCCATGCCCTCCGCCTTCAGCTTCTGGAGGCCCTTTCGCACCTCGGCGACAGTCAAGCCGAACTTCGATCGGTATCCACCGGAAGACTGCCAGCGGCCGCCGCCGCGGGCTGCCAGTTTGACACGCATGCCGATCTGCGGTCTCACGCCGACCTTCTTGGCGTACTCGAGCACCAGGCCCAGTTCCGTATATTTCTCGACGACCGGAATAATCTTCCGGCCCATCTTGAGGGCCAGCATGGCCATCTCAATGAATTCGGCGTCCTTGAAACCGTTGCAGATGATCGGAGTCTCGTTGGTGGTCATCGCGACCACCGCCAGCAACTCCGGTTTGGAGCCTGCCTCGAGCCCGAAGCCGTGTTCGCGACCGAAGGCGATCACCTCTTCAACGACCTGGCGCTGCTGGTTGACCTTGATTGGATAGACGCAGACGTACTTGCCGGTGTACTGATGTTGGGCAATCGCCGCCTCGAAGGCGTCCTGGATGTCGGCCAGGCGGTGGCGCAGAATGTCGCTGAAGCGGATCAGGATCGGAAGGCCGATGCCGCGCAGTTGCAGGTGATCGATGAGCTGCTTGACGTCGATGGACCGGCCTGGATCCTTCGTGACGTGCGCCAGGACGTGTCCATTGCCGCCGACCGAGAAATAGCCCTGGCCCCAGCGAGGAACATCATAGAGTTCGGAAGCGTCAGTGATCGTCCATGGATCACCCTGGCGCCAGGTCGTTTTCGGGCGGCTCGTAGTGGGCACGCTTCGCATGATATCGAGTTTTTCGGCGGACACAGGAGAATTCGAAAGCCCGCCGGCTTGACAGCCGGCCGGCCGGCCCGAATAGTGGGCGGGTGGTAACGCGCAGGACCTTTGTCGGTGCCGGGACGATGGCGGCTGCTGGCTTGTGTCTGCCGACCGGTGTGATGGGCCTCGCTCAGTCCGGCCGGCCGAGGCCCTCAGCGGCGCAACTGGCGTGGCAACGTGACGAGTTGGCGATGTTCGTCCACTTCGGCGTGAACACGTTCACCGATCGGGAGTGGGGCGACGGGACGGAGTCGCCCTCCATCTTCGCGCCCAGTCGCCTGGACCCCCGGCAGTGGGCGCGAGTGGCCCGGGCCGCCGGATTCCGGGCGATGATTCTCACGGCGAAACATCACGACGGATTCTGCCTCTGGCCAACGGCCACCACGACCCACGCAGTGACAGCCAGCCCCTGGCACGCGGGAACGGGTGATGTCGTGCGGGAATTCGTCGACGCCTGTCGCGCCGAGCAGTTGCGACCTGGATTGTATCTGTCGCCGTGGGACAGGAATCACCCGGTCTATGGGGATTCGCCTCGCTACAACGACGTGTACATTTCGCAGTTGACCGAACTGCTGACCCGATACGGCCCGCTCGCCGAAGTCTGGTTTGATGGCGCCAACGGCGAGGGGCCGAACGGGCGCCGGCAGCAGTACGACTGGCCCCGTGTGTGGGCCGCGGTCAAGCGGTTGCAGCCGGACGCCGTCGTGTTCTCTGATGCCGGCCCCGATGTGCGATGGTGCGGCAACGAGCGGGGCGTGGCCGGCGATCCGAATTGGTCGACGGTTGACCCGTCCCGCGTGCCCGCGCCAGGCGTGAGCGGTCCCGGGGTCATCGATGCGCTGCAGCACGGAGACCCGGGTGGATCCGTGTGGCGGCCGTCGGAAGCCGATACCTCCATTCGACCGGGCTGGTTCTATCACCCAGCTGAAGATGATCGAGTGAAGACCACCGACCAGCTGGTCAACCTCTACCTGCGCTCAGTCGGGCGGAATTCCAAGCTTCTCCTCAACGTACCGCCGACGCCGGATGGGGTGATCCATGAGGTTGATGCGGCACGCCTCCTGGGGATGCACGGACGCCTGCAGGCACTGTTCTCGACAGACCTTGCTGGCGGAAGCCGGCAGGTGTCCCCTGATGGCCGGGTCTGGGAAGCAGATCTGACGGCGCCATCGCCCCTGGGTTTTGTCCGGCTCAGCGAGGATATCGCGCGCGGCCAGGCCGTGAGCCGCTACGCGGTATCGGGGTCTGACGGCGCGACATGGTTCGAGTTGTCTCGCGGCACGACTATTGGCTACGCCAGGATCGACCGTCTCGACAACGCCCGCGCAGTCCGGAAGTTGCGTGTGTCAATTGAGGACGCCGTCGCGCCGCCGGGTCCCATCGACATCAGCGCCTACGCGCCATCCTGATTCCGCCCTCATCGGCACGTCTCTGCTACGATTCGCGCAAGATGCGCCTGGCCTATTTCGCGTCATGGTGGGCGCATCTTCGAAGGACATACGGCTGCGCGGTCACTTTGACGTGAAGTAGGCGAGTCTACGCCTGCGGGTTCATCTCACGCGGAACAGTGCGTCGTCGATCGGCGTGTTGAATTCCACTGTCAGGATCTTCAATTCCGCCTGGAGCGTGCCGCCCTGCGAAATTCTGATGGCGTGCGGCACCATGACGCCCTCGACCTCCCTGTAATCGAAAAGGTCCGTTTCATTGGCGCCTTCGCCTTCCGTTGCCACTCTCAACTCCACGAACGTGACGGGGTCCAGATAGAAGTGCTGGGTCGGGACGTCCGCACGTGTCACCTTCAGGTGGAGGGCCTGAATCTTCCCCACGGTCACGGGGTCCATGAGGACCACCGTGAATCCCTTGGCCTGATAGTCGAGCAGCGGACCGTCAAAGTCCGCCTGGGCGCTGGCGGTCGCCGTTTGGGCTGCCGGCATTTCCTGTGGGGTGCTGCTGCCGGACATCGGGTTGATCGTCCACGCTTTGGCGCCGTCAAAGAGGTTTACAATCGTCACCGCCGGCTGGCCAGACAGCGCAATCGTGAGTTCCTGGCGAGACACATTCGGCCGCTTGGCGTACACCGTCATGGCAAGCTCGAAGCCCTGCGCCATTGCCACGCCGGTCATCTTCTGGGTCTGGATCGTCTTCCATTTCTCCGCCCCGCCCTTGGTCTCGAGGTGCCTGGCAACGACTTCGTCCACCGTCAGGCTCGTCGCCGCTGTCTGAGCGGCAGCCAGCGAGGGCAGTGCCAAGTACAGCAAGAGCGAGCTCAGAGCGCCTATCGTCCGTTTCCGCATGACCAGGGACCTCCTTCCGCATCTTACGCTCAAGACGGTACCATTTGCCGATGATGAGACTCTGTGCAGGAATTGGTGCGGTTCTGATTGCCGCTTTTCTGGGTGTGTCCGCAACCGCCCAGCAGGCGCCCACGCCCGGCGTGGACTGGCCTTCGTTCCGTGGCATCCGGGGCGCTGGCGTCGCCGATGGCCAGGCGACGCCGACGACGTGGGACGTGCCGCGAGCCAGAAACCTGCAGTGGAAGACGCCGATTGCCGGTCTTGGTCATTCCAGCCCGGTGGTGTGGGGCAGCCAACTGTGTGTCACGACCGCGAAGTCAGGCCGGGCCGATGCCGGTCTTCGGCTTGGGCTGTACGGCGACATTGCATCAGTGACTGACGACACGACGCACACATGGCTGCTGACGTGTCTGGACAAGGCGTCCGGCAAGGTGCTGTTCGAGGTGAAGATGCACGAAGGGGTGCCCACCGTGAAACGTCACACCAAGTCGACGCATGCCAATTCCACGCTTGCGACCGACGGCATGCACTTGGTGGCCATGCTTGGCTCGGAGGGATTGTTCGCCTTCGACATGAACGGCAAACCATTGTGGAGGGTCGATCTCGGCGTCCTCGACTCGGGCTACTACGTTGTACCGGCCGCGCAGTGGGAGTTCGGCAGTTCTCCGATCATCCACGGCGGCAAGGTGGTCGTGCAGGCTGATGTTCAGAAGAACTCGTTTCTGGCGGCGTTTGATGTCAAGACGGGGAAGGAGTTGTGGCGCACGAGCCGGGAGGACGTGCCGACCTGGAGCACGCCGACGATTCATGAAGTCGACGGCCGCACCCAGGTGCTGGTGAATGGCTGGAGGCACATGGGTGCCTACGACTTTGAGAACGGTGAGGAAATATGGAGACTCACGAGTGTCGGCGGTGACATTCCCGTGCCGACGCCGGTGGTTGGAGACGGCCTGGTGTATCTGACCAGCGCCCACGGTCCTGGTGCGCCCATCTTCGCGATTCGCGATACCGCTCGTGGCAACCTGACGCCAGTCGAGGGCGAGCCGGTCAGCGACCACATCGCGTGGAGTCATCTCCGCGATGGCGCCTACATGATGTCTCCGGTGGTCTATCGTGGTTTGCTCTATGTCTCGAAGAACAACGGCGTCTTTGCCGTCTTTGATGCCGCCACGGGCGAGCGGGTTTATCAACAGCGGCTCGGTGATGGCACCACGGGTTTCACGGCGTCGCTGGTCGCGGCCGACGGCAAGGTGTACTTCACCAGCGAGGATGGCGACGTCTTTGTCGTGAAGGCCGGCCGCGAGTTCGAGCTGCTTTCGAAGAATCCGCTGGGCGACTACGCGATGGCGACGCCGGCGATCTCTGACGGCATGATGTACTTTCGCACGGGAGGCGCCGTTATCGCGGTGCGCTAGAAAACAAGACTCCAGGCGAGAGGATGCCGCGGGGATCGAGCGCGGTCTTGATCGCGCGCATCTGAGTGATTCCCTCGTCGCCGTAGAGCTGCCGGAGCAGCGTCTGCTTGACCGGCGAGCGGCCGACACCATGCTCGGCCAGCGGACAGCCGCCGCGCGTGGCCACCTCGCGGCCGAACGCCAGGATCGCTTCTCGCCCCGCGACGACATCGTGGTACGAACCCGGAATGACATTCGGGTGCACATTGCCATCCGAGATGTGTCCCCAGATTGCGAAGTCGAGTCCGCGCTCGCGATAACCCTGGCGATAGATGTCGAGCATCGTGCTGAAGTGTTCGAAGGGCACGATCATGTCGGCGGCCGTCTTTTCGATGCGTGGATCGACGTCACGCTTGGCATCACCGACACGGCGGTTCACGCCGGCCGGTGCGGATTCCCGGAAGGCCAGAAACTGGTCGACCCGCCGGCGATCGCCCGGCCAGGCCATCTGCGTGTCATCGAGCGAGCCGTGCTCCGCCAGCACGCGGCAGAATCGCACCAGCGGCGTGTCAGGCGCCTCGTCGGTCAGCGAGACACCGGCCTGTTGGAAGGCCATGTCCGCGGTGGTGTTTCGCGGCAGTTCGAGCTGGACCAGGAGCATGACGTCAGCGTGCCGCGGGATGGCGATGTCGTACTTCCGGTCGATGCCGTCCTCCCGAAGCACGTCCAGGCAGCGTCGGTCGACGAATTCGATGGCCGACACGTCCAGGCCCAGCGGATCCCGCATCTGCCACGTCGTCTGTGAGGCCTGTCGCATCGCCCCAACCAGTGCAATCGCCGCGGGTTCCGCTCCGACCGGCACGAGCGCCCACGCCACGGATGGAGGTTCGGGCAGGACGCGAAAGGTGACCTCGGTCACGACGCCCAGAGTGCCCTCTGCCCCGATGAACAGATCGATCAGGTCCATTTCTGGTGCGGCGAAGTAGCCGGCCGAACACTTGGGGACCTCGGGCATCTTGTACGTGCCCGGATGGACGGCGCGGGTGCCGCAATCGCAGCGGAGTTCGAACCCGTGGACCGGACTGGCGCGGACCTCTCCTCGGGTGATGTCGAGGACGTGGCCGCACTCCAGCACCACCGTGAGGCCGTCGGTCCACTCGCGGGTGGTCCCGTACTTGAATGTGGCCGCCCCCGCGGCGTTGGTCGCAACGACACCGCCGGCGAATGCGCCGGTGTAGGTGGGAGCCGGTGCGTACCAGCGGCCGCTGGCATGCAGCAATTCCTGCAACGTCGCAATCGGAACTCCCGATCCCACGCGGAAATGCTGGTGGCCCGATTCCTGAATCGAGACCATTCGTGCGGTGGTGAGAACCAGGCCGCCGTCAGGGGTGGCGCCACCAGTGAGCGACGACTGCGCGCCGACCGGCAGAACCCGTGTGGCCTGCGCCAAAAGCTGCGCCACATCACCTTCGGTGCGAGGGCGCGCAACCCCGTCGGCGTGACCGCCGGCGAAATGCGCGGCGTCTTCGAGGTGCGCACGGACCACCTCGGGCTGATGGTCAATCGTCGCGCCGCCAGCAGTGCCGTCGACGTGACGCGGTGCGCGGGCGTGAATGCGGTGGGTCGGCACAGGTACGAATGATAAGGGGGAATCGATGACGGGTCAGGCGTTCAAACGCGTTGGAATGGGAATCTGGGCTGTGTGTGCACTCGCGGCGGCTGCGGCGGGAACGGTGGGGGGCGCTCGGGTAGACGCGCAGGGTCCGGCCGGCCGGAGCCTGCTGATGACACTGATGGAGTTCGAAACACTCCATGCGGGAAAGACGGTTCTTGTCGTGGATGTGAGGAGCTCCGGCAGCTTTTCCGCCGGTCATATTCCCGGAGCCATCCATGTGCCCGTGCGGGAGGTGGCGATTCGCACGGCGGGAGTCAAACGCGCCGCGAACGGCCGCCTCGTTGTGACTTACTGCTCCTGCCCAGCGGAGGCTTCAAGTCTGATTGCTGCGCGCGTGCTCACGGATGCTGGCGTCGCCGCGAAGGCCCTCGTGGGCGGCTTCCCCCGCTGGGTCGAGTTCGGCGGCGCAATCGAGCGAGGGCCGCATGGACAAACCGCTAACGCCCGATCTGCAGTTCTGCCTCTGTCGCCAGGAACGCCTCATACTCGGCGGCTGACTCGACCGTGATCACGGCCCTCATGCGGTAGTGGCCAAGGCCACAGAGCTGCGAACAGGCGATGTCGAACTGGCCGGCCAGTGTGGGTGTGAACCACACAGACGACAGCAGGCCCGGTGTGACGTCCTGCTTCACACGCATCGCGGGTACGCCGAAGCTGTGAATGACATCCTTGCTTGAGAGCTGAATCTCCACCGGGCGGCCAATCGGCAGATGCAGATCATCGAGGGTCACCAGGTCGTCGGCGCCGCCAGGTGAGGAGCGATCCAGGCCGAGGGGGTTGGTGGGCGAGACCAGGTTCAGTCTGGTCTCGCCGAATCGCCCGTCGGCACCAGGGTAATGGATGTTCCAGGCGAACTGCTCGGCGACAACCCGCAACACGATTGCGGACGGATCGGACGTCGCGGGTGCAGAGGTCTGGCGGAACCAGACTGGCAGGGCAATGGCGATGAGCAGGACCCCCTCGACGATCACGACTCCAATCTCAGTCCAGAGGGCGGGCCGGGCGCGCGGGGCCTCCGCGTCGGGCGCCGGGTGCCGTCGTTCTCGAAATCTGACGAGTGCCCAGACGAAGTACGTCCCCCACCCCACGAACAGCACCAGCATCAACCAGTGCACCAGGGTCAGCACCAGGTCGATGTCTGGAGCATGCGCGGAGGCTTGCGCCGGGAGCCAGTGGTCAATCACTGATGTGGTCTCCGTGATCTTCGCCCTGCCGACCCTCCCGCCGCGCAAACCTCACGACAAATCGCCCAAATGCGCTCAGCACGACGACGGTCACGCCAACCAGTACCAGCACCGCTGCCTGCACGCCGTCAGTGGTGGCGCTTTCTGCCATGCGAAAGCAAATCGGACAGGCGAGCGTAGTCTCGCTGCCCAGTGCCAGAAGCACGAGAAGCGTTCCGACAAAGACGTGCGGAGCGCTTGAACTGGACACTCGGCGACGATGGCGCCCGGCTCGACTGGGGTGTCGTGGTCTCATGTCAGGTACAGTCCCACGAACATGGCCACCCAGACCAGATCCACGAACATCCAGTAGTACCCAATGACTTTGAGCCGGTTTGCGGTCATCGCCTCATCCACTGAGGCAGCGCCCGCCATGATCCACGCGTTGGCCACGACACCGGCGAACACATGTGCGGCATGGATGCCTGTCAGCGTGTAATACATCGCCAGGAAAGTACTCATGGCCGGCAGCAGCCCGGCCTGCCATTCTGCCTGATATTCAAGACCCTTGACTGCCAGGAATACTACTGCCAGCGCGGAGACGATCCGCAGAAACACTCGCGCCTGTGCGGGGCCGGCACGTCGGGCTCGCATCGCGACGACCGTGAGTGTCAGCAGAAGGGCCGTATTCAACCAGCCGAGTGCGACATTCAGCACATCGCTTCCAAGCGGCCAGTTGACCGCCGAGA
>JAHEFO010000143.1 GCA_024640135.1 Acidobacteriota bacterium | reverse complement strand
CCGACCGCCGCCTTGGACATGACGGCCTGAATGAATCCCGACCCATCCCTGAGCTGCAGGAAGTGAATCTTGCCGCTCGATCGTTTGCCCGCCAACCACCCCTTGATCGTGACCGGGGAGCCGACGTGCCTGGCGATGTCTTCGATGTAGACGTGCATCAGCTGATCCTACCGGAATTCTTCCACGTACCGGGCGAGGAGTTCCTGCAGGGGGGCGAACCGCGCGTATTTGTGCAGCTGCTGCCGGGCGTAGCGCAGGGTGCGGGGCAGGTATTGAATGTAGACCGTGTTGCCACGGGCGGTCGTCTGGTAGCCGAACGTGCCAAGCGCTTTCAGGTTGCGCTGCAGCGCCATTTCATCGAACCTGCGACGGAAGGTCTCGGCCTCGCCCGCCCGGCCGGCCAGCGCCAGGAAATAGGCGAGCGACTCGTCCACGTCCTGGTCTGAAATGTCCACGTACGAGTCACGCAGGAGGGAGACCAGGTCGTAGGTGTCCGGGCCCATCCGTGCGTCCTGAAAATCGATGATCCACAGCCGGCCGCCGGACAACATCAGGTTCCGGCTGTGATAATCGCGATGGCACAGCACCCGGGGCTCGGCGGCCAGGGTGCGCACCAGGTGGCCCAGTTCCGCGCGCAGTGCGTCGCGGTCACCGGGGGCAAAGGTGACGCCTCGATAGGCCTCGAGAAAATGCCTGATGAAGAAGTCCATTTCCCAGGTGAGTTTCTCGACGTCAAACGCAATGCCGTAGGGAATGTACTTCGCATCCCGAAGCTCCTCCCCGCGTCGCTGCATCACCTCGATGAACTCGATCGCCTGCCGGTACAAGGCGGCGTGCGCCTGCGCGGGTGCCGCGCCCACGTGCGCCTGAAGCGTCACGTCGCCGAGGTCGTCGAGGGCCAGGACGCCGTGGTCGGCGGCCTCGCCGAGAATGGCCGGCACCGGCAGCGACATCGCGCTCAACAGTTCCGACACGTTCACGAACGGCAGCGACGTGTAGTCGAACGGGCCGGCGTTGACCGCCAGCACGAACGATGGCCCGCCGGGCGGCAAGACGCGAAAATACCGGCGATCAGAAGCATCGCCAGTCAGCGGCACCACACGCGCCGACGACTGTTTCGTGCGGTCCAGGTAGATTTGGACGGATGCGGGAAGCGGGCTCGAGGACACAGACATCCAGTCTAGCGATTTGTTATTGGTTATTGGTGACTTGTTAATTGAGATCCGCCGCGCAAGACCGCAAACTACAGATTGCCGATTACCGATGATTGCAGATTACCGATGGCCGGTTTATCGATAAGCGATTGCCGATGGCCGATTCCAGATGTCAGATGTCAGATTCATGATGCCTCCCACAATCGTTCTCGCCGCCGGACTCGGAAAGCGTCTTGACCCCATCACTCGCTACGTCGCCAAGCCAGCGGTGCCGATGGTGGGGAGAACGCTCATTGAGCGCGTGCTGGAGTGGCTCCGGCGAGAGGGCGTCGAAGATGTCGTCATGAACCTGCACTATCGGCCTGAGAGCATCACCTCGGTTGTTGGTGACGGCAGCGCGATCGGCCTGCGGGTCAGGTATTCGTGGGAGCCCGTGATTCTCGGGTCCGCCGGAGGGCCGAAGCAGGCGCTGACGCTCTGGCCGGGCCTGACGGGGCCCTGCCTTGTCGTCAACGGGGACACCCTGACTGATCTGCCCCTGGCGCCGCTCGTCGAGGCCCATCAGGCCTCGGGCGCGCAGGTGACGCTGGCGGTCGTCCCCAACACCCGGCCCGAACACTACAACGGCATTCGCGCGGACGCCAATCATCGAGTGACAGGTTTTGTCATGAAGGGACACCGCGAGCAGACCTGGCATTTCGTCGGGGTCCAGGTCGTGAGTCCTGCCGTGTTCGATCGGCTGCCGCCTGGCGTGCCCGCCGAAAGCGTGGCGGGTCTCTATCGTGACCTCGTCCGCGATGAACCGGGTTCGGTGCGTGTATGGCCGGTCGACGCGCCGTTCATGGACGTCGGGACGCCCGCCGACTACCTGTCAGCGGTCCTGCGCACCGGCGCGACGGAGCAGTCGGTTGTCGAAGGGACTGGCCACGTGCATCCCTCGGCGGTGTTGATCCGGTGCGTCGTGTGGGACGGGGCAACGGTCGGTGCCGGCGCGCACCTGACCGACTGCGTCGTCTTGTCCGGCGCGCATGTCACGGCCGGCACCATCGCGTCGGGACAGGTGATCGAACGACGGGACTTCAGGGCTTGATCAGCATGGCGTCGGGAGACTCTCCCCGGGCCGTGGCCCAGACGGTGAACAGCCGCTGATATGAATCCAGGACGTAGTCGGCAGGTGAGCGTCCCATGGCGCGCGTCACCTCGTCGATAGTCCCGATCTCCGCCTCGATCTCGACGTATGGCCCGAGTGGGGTGTCATCCAGCGCGATTCTCGCCAGGGTCGAACCCCGCACTTCATGTTCCTCGCGGTATTTCTGCGCTCGAAAGAACGGCGTGAAGCCGAGGGCCGCGACGATCCCTTCCAGGGCTGTGATGTTGCTGACCTCGGTTTCGATTTCCTCGCGAATCTTCACCGGCCCATGCAGGACGGGCCCCTTGAACGTCAGGATCCCGCGCGATCCGTCTCGTCTGATGCGCAAGGTGCTGCGCGCCGACCGCAGCGGACGGTCCGCACGATCGTAGAGCTGATCGTCAATGAGACGCCGAGACACCACGAGGCGGCCGCCGGCGATCTGAATCGCCTGACGGGCCGCCTCGATGGTATCGAACGCGAGCTTGACTTCCTGTTCCAGTGCCAGATGGGCCTCGTTCTAGCGCTTGCGCACCACCGCCACCTGTTCCTGGCCCTGACGCCACACCAGGACACGGATGAGTGTCCCGATCGGGGCCTCCTCCAGTCCTCTCGCCACGTCGTCAACTGACGAGACGACGGTGCCATTGATGGCCAGGATGACGTCGCCAGGTCCCAGCACGCCAAGGGCCGGACTGCGCGGGGACACGTCCGCCACCACGGCACCACCGCGCCCGGAGGGGACGCGCAGTTGTCGTGACACGGCCGGCGTAATGGGCTCGATGGAGACACCGATGCCGGTCTCGGTGGGCTCGGCCGGCGCTTCGGGCTCAGGCGCCACTTCCGTCGTGGTCTCACCGGCCTCGGCCGCCAGGTCGAGTTCCCCAATCTTGACGCTCAGCGTCATTTCCTTCCCTCCGCGCACGACCTTTACGGGCACCGTCGTGCCGGGCTTCGTGCGCGTCACCATGTTGATGAGGTCCTCACTGCGGATGACTGGCTTGCCGTCGTACGCCACGATGATGTCGTCGGCTTTCATCCCGGCCACTGCCGCCGGTTCACCCGGGTTGACCAGCGAGACGATGGCTCCGCCTGGCTTGGCGAGCCCGTACTGCTTTGCGTCGGCCGCTGTCATCGGCAGGCTGACCACCGACACGCCGATCTTGCCGCGAATGACCTTGCCAGTCCGCAGACCCGGCAGAACCTCCTTGACGATGTTGATCGGGACTGCGAAGCCGATACCGAGGTTCCCGGAGGCGGCGGCGCCGGAGGAGATGATGGCCGTGTTGATCCCGACCACCTCGCCCCGGACGTTGAGCAGGGGACCGCCCGAGTTGCCCGGGTTGATGGCGGCGTCGGTCTGAATCATTTCCAAATCGCGGCCGGCCGCGGGACGGAGCTGCTGGTCCGTGCGGCCCACCGCGCTGACCACCCCCACGGTGACGGTGTTGGTGAAACCAAAGGGGTTCCCGATAGCCATGACCCAGTCGCCCGGCTGAATCTGTGCCGAGTCGCCGAACTTTGCCTCCGACAGCGGTTCGTTCGGCATGTCGGTGATCTGCAGCAGGGCGCTGTCGGTCAGGACATCGCGGCCAACCACCTTCGCAGCCAGCCCGGTCCCGATGTCGGCGGCGTTCATGCCGTACAGAAACACCTCGATGCTGGTCGCATTCTCAACGACATGGTTGTTGGTGAGGATGAAACCGGCCTTGTCGATAATGAACCCGCTGCCGGTCCCCTGGGCATCCGGCAGTTCCGGCTGCTGCCCACGCGGCTGCCGCTGGAACAAGTCCTCCAGCATCCCACCGCCGCCAAGCACACGCCCGCGCGGCGGCGATGTGGTGTGGATGCTGACGACGACCGGATTCTGGTCGTGCGCGATATTGCGGAATGTGGAGGCGTCGATCGGGCCATCCAGCGGGTCGCTGTTGGTCGCGGGCACGTTGATCGTGCCGGCGAATGACGCCGGGGTGAAGTCCAGGCGCGAGGCCAGCACCATACCGGCGGCAACTGACGCCAATGCAATCAGGAATCCATAAAAGAAAGTTGCCTTTCGATTCGTCATGTTCTGTATCTGCTCCCCGTCGTGATTCTACGGATATTTCCGCGGTCTATCTGTTGGGTAGGACGCTGGACCCGCGCTGAAAGTTTCTGCGCCCCAGGGCTTTACAAGATCCTTACATCTCGCCGTTCCAGTCGTCCGGTTCGGCCGTGGTGGACCGGAATACTTCCAGGTGCCACTTGCCCCCGCCCCATGGCTCAATAATATCTGAGGCGATGACGTCGACGAGAATTTCGCCGAATGACCGCTGTTCCGGGTCCTTTTCCAGATGGTAGGCCGGGTCGTCCCACACGAAGCTCGGGTAGAGCAGGAGCGTCAGGAACAGATCAAATCCGTCATCGATGACAGTGATGAGACCCACGGGCCGCTTCTGCGTCGAGTGGTAGACGAGGTACTTTTCGGCACTCTGGGCCCGAATGTAGCGCTTCAGCGTGAACTCGCGCGCGACGATGTCCTCGACGGCGATCTTCTTTTCCCAGCACTCGCGGCAGTACCGCTCGTCGCCCCGGGGCTCCACCACGTCCTTCGCGTTGCATAACGCGCATCGCACGACATCCGCGCTCTTTCTGGCCATCAGCTGATTCTACCTTGCCGAATCTATCGGCGGAACGCCGGCGCGTAGGCCCGCTCGATGTAGTCCTTCACCATTCGCCTGGTGCTGAAACGCGGGGTGACTGTCGTGATGGATTGTTTGACGATCGCCAGCCACCGTCCGGGCACGCCGCGGGTCGATCGTTCGTAGAACCGCGGGACCACGTCGGTCTCCAGCAGGCGGTACAAGGCGTCTGCGTCCGCCTGGTCCACCGCGTCCAGGTCCGTGCCCGTGACGCCACCGTCAATGAGCCAGCCGTTGTCGCCGGTGTATCCTTCCGCCCACCAGCCATCACCGATCGACAGATGGGGGACGCCGTTCATGGCGGCTTTCATGCCGCTGGTGCCGCTGGCCTCCAGGGGTTTGCGGGGATTGTTGAGCCAGACGTCGCAGCCCTGCACCAGCAGGTGCGCCACGTGCAGGTCGTAGTCGTCGACAAACGCCACACGGCCGCCAAACTTCGGGTCGAGCGCGTGACGAAAGATGTTCTGCAGGTGGTGTTTGCCTGTTTCGTCAGCCGGATGTGCCTTGCCGGCAAACACCAGTTGCACCGGGCGCCTGGAATCGTTGATGAGGCGGGCCAGTCGATCGGGGTCCCGGAATACCAGATCCGGCCGCTTGTAACCCGTGAAGCGTCGCGCGAAACCGATGGTGAGCGCATGGGGGTCGAGCATGGCGCCTCCCGCGACGACACGCGCCGCGCCGACTTCCGCTTCGGTGAAGCGGACCCGCGCGCGTTCCCGGATGAACTGGAAGAGCGCGTCGCGGAGCGACTGTCGCACGGCCCACAGTTCCTCGTCGGGAATATCAACCACCGCCGCCCAGAAGGACGGGTCATCGTATCGGTCGCGCCACTGCGCGCCCAGGTGCCGGTCAAACAGGCGGCTCAGGTCACCGGCGACCCACGTGGGCACATGCACGCCATTCGTGATGGCGCCAACCGGCCGGTCGCCTTCGGCCAGGCCGGGCCAGAGCGGCGCGAACATGTCGCGTGTTACTTCGCCGTGCAACTGGCTGACCGCGTTGATGGCGCCGGCCGAACGCATGGCGAGGGCCGTCATGTTGAACTGCGGTCCGGAGCCGTTGTCGTAGGTGCCCAGCGCCAGGAAGTGCTCGCGCTCATCGCCCATCGAGCCCCAGCAGCTGGCGAGTTGCTGCTCGACCAGACCGAACGGAAAGGCATCGTGTCCGGCGGGAACCGGCGTGTGGGTGGTGAAGACGGTGGTTCGCCGGACCTCCACCAGCGCGGTCTCCCACGACGCGCCGGCCGCCAGCTGATCGCGCAGGCGTTGCAGCACCACAAAGGCGGCATGTCCTTCGTTCAGGTGCCACACGGCGGGCGCCAGGCCCAGGGCCCTGAGCGCCAGCACGCCCCCAAGCCCCAGGACCACCTCCTGCTGGAGGCGAAGATCCTGGCCGCCGCTGTAGAGCCGCGCCGACAGCTCGCGGTCCCACGGCTGGTTCTGTTCGAGGTCCGTGTCCAGCAGGAGGAGCCGAACGCGCCCGAGACGTACCTCCCACACCTGGACCAGAACCGTGCGCGTGCCGAGCGGCACCGCCACCACGCAGGGTTTCCGATCAAATGTCTGGGCGCGGTGAATGGGTGCGTTGGCCCAGTCGAGTTGCTCGTACACTTCCTGCTGCCATCCGTCAGGCGAGACTCGTTGCCGGAAGTACCCCTGCGGGTACATGAAACCCACTCCAATAAACGGGATGCCCAGGTCGCTGGCTTCCTTGCAGTGGTCACCCGCCAGGACGCCGAGTCCACCCGCGTAGATGGGAAGTGACTGGTGCAAGGCGAACTCGGCCGAAAAATACGCGACAACCTGGTCGTTCGACGTGCCGATCTTTGACTGCCAGTACGTCTGCGCGTGGCCATTGCCGGTCGCGCGCCACGCGTCCATCGTGAGCAGCGCGCGGTCGTAGGCGGCCAGGAAATCCGGGTCGTTGGCTGCGCGCTCCAGCCCCGCCAGATCCATCTGCCGGAGCATCAACACGGGATTGTGCCCGGACTGCCGCCAGCGCAGGTAGTCCAGCCGGCGAAACACTTCGCGTCCGGTATTCCAGGTCCAGGAGAGGTCGTGCGCGAGCTCGGGCAACCGTGACAGACGCGCCGGGAGTAACGAGAGGTCTGGTGGAGTCATTCCGTGACAATTGAGCAGAAACGAGACAGATCAATATTGCCGCCCGAAACCACCACGACGATGCGTTTATGGCCTGCGGCGCGTACCTGGGGCGACAGCGCGGCGGCAATGGCGCAGGCGCCCGCGCCTTCCGCGATGATATGGCACCGGTCGGCCGCCAGGCGCATGGCCCGGGCCGTCTCGGCGAGCGACACCACCACCGATGCGTCCACGGCCTCACGCAGCAGTGGCCACATCGACGGCAAGACGGAACGGCCCCCGGCGCCGTCCACGAATGAGGCGGTCCATTCGTCAAAGCGCACCGGCCGTCCGGCGGCGATCGACGCCGCCAGCGGCGCCGCGGTTTCCGGTTCTGCCGCGTAGACCCTGGCGTGGGGACGCAGTGCGCGCATCACACAGCCGACGCCCGCGAGGAGCCCGCCGCCACCGATGGCGGCGATGACGGCGTCGACGTCCGGCATCTCCTCGAGGATTTCCAGGGCAACCGTGCCGTTTCCGCAAATGAAGTCGTCATCGTCGAACGGATGCACGAAGCGGCCGGTCATGCGGGCGGACCGGTGTTCCTCGACGGTCTTCCAGCATTCATCGTAGGTCGCGCGATGAATCGTGGCGCCGAGTCGCTCGATATTGGCGATCTTGGTGGCCGGAGCCGTGTCCATGACCAGGACCGAGGCGCGGGTGCCGGCCTCGCGCGCCGCGAGCGCCACGCCTTGCGCGGCATTGCCGGCGCTGACGGTCCAGACGCCCTCGGCCAGTGCAGGTGCCGGCAGTCTGGCAATCGCGTTGGCTGCCCCACGAAGTTTGAACGAGCCGATGGGCTGGAAGATTTCGAGTTTGAGGAAGATCTCCGGCGCACTGTGGTCGATCGGGTCAAGCCGGATGAGCGGCGTGCGAACGGCGACCGAATAAATGCGGGTCGCCGCCTCGCGAACGGCCTCAAGAGAGATGGCGCGGGCTGGCACATCCATAGGAACGGGCGATGGTATCACCACGGGGGAAGTGGGCAAGTGGCGGAAATGAGGAAATGACGGAACTGACGACGGGATCATCCGCCATCGTCGGCCAGTTCCGCCATTCCTCATTGCCGCCACTTGCTCATTGTCACATCCGATTGCCTCATGGTCAGATCTTCCCTATGCTCGCGGCGGGGGCTGATGCGCAACACAATCAGCAGGCGGGGTTTCATGGTCCGCACGCGGTTGTCGGGTGGGCAGCAGCGGCGGAGCCCCTTGGTGGCCTCGTCGCGTCAAGGAAGGAGCATCGGGAATGCGCGAGCGACCTGGCAGCGCGCCTGCCATCAGGATTCGGGGCAGTGTGCGGCCCGTGGTGGTGTCGTCGGCCAACGGACACCGATTCACGAATGGCGGCACGAAGACATGCGTGGAGACTGCGTTTGAACAGATGATGCAGGGGACGGACGTGCTCGACGCCCTGATCGCGGGCGTCAATATCGTGGAACTCGATCCGCTGGAGACCAGCGTCGGCTATGGCGGCCTGCCAAACGCAGAGGGTGTCGTCCAACTGGACGCCTCGGTGATGCACGGTCCCAGAAAACGTGCCGGGGCGGTGGGGTCAATCGAGGGTGTCAGGACGCCGTCGCTGGTGGCCAAGGCCGTCATGGACTTCACTGACCATCACCTGATTGTCGGCAAGGACGCCCAGACGTTTGCCCGGAACAGGGGATTCACCATCGAGGACGACCTCAATACGGAACGGTCGCGCCGCGCCTGGCTGGAGTGGAAGCGTCGCAGCGATCCGGTGCACCATCTGGATCCCAGCCATCGGGAGGCGGCGCTCCGCGCCGTGATGATGAGCATGGTGGCCGACGGCCTCGTCGACGAGAACCACGTGTACGGCACCATCAACTGCAACGGCATGAACGCGAAAGGCGAAATCTGCGGCGTCACGACCACGAGCGGCCTGGCGTGGAAGACTCCCGGCCGCGTTGGCGATTCACCTGTTCTGGGCGCAGGCCTGTACGTCGATGGAGAGGTTGGGGCCGCCGGATCGACCGGGCGGGGCGAAGCGAACCTCTTCGGACTCTGTTCCATGCTGGTCGTCGAGGAAATGCGGCATGGCAAACACCCCAAGGATGCCGGCCTCGAGGCCTGCCGCCGCATTCAGCACAACACCATCGAGAAACGACTCCTGAACGATCGAGGCACGCCGAATTTCAATGTCAATTTGTATGTGATGAACGCCAGGGGCGAATACGCCGGCGTGGGCCTGTACGCGAATGCGAACAGCCGCTTTGCGGTGTGTGACGAGAAGGGCGCGCGACTCGAGGTCATTGAGCCGCTCCTGGAGGGAAGCGTCTGAGGAAGATCGGGAAACGGGGACCTTCCCTCATCTCCGCCACCCCTCGAGCGGCAGCGCGGGGATGGTGCGCCCATTCCCGGTCGTGTCCGTGGCGCGCAGGAGCGAGTTGTAGACCGCTTCCTCGGTCGCGTCCATCACGGCTTCGAACAACCCCGAGACCCCGCCCGTGGGAAGGAACACGCGGGCCCGGGGACCGTTTGTCGCCGTGACGCGGTTTTCCGGCGTCGTGGAAAACGCGATCGCGAAATCGCCACTGCCATTGGAATAGGTCGAACCGGTCCGGGCCAGCGCGAAGACCGCGCGCGCCGCCAGGCGCTCGAGGTCGCGCGCGTCCAGCGGCGCATCGGTGGCGACGACGATCATGCACGACCCATCGGCGTCGTTCGTGGCCGGGGCGCCGGCTCCGCGGTCTGACGGCGGCCTCGGCGACACTCGCTGCCACACTGGAATGCCGCCAATCGTGAGTCGACCGCCGTAGTTCGTCTGGACCAGCACGCCGACGGTCCAGGCCGGGAGAGTGGTGGCCCCGGCCTCCGCCGGGTTCCGCCGGACCATCCGCGACGACGTGCCGATGCCGCCCTTCCACCCGAACGCAATGGTGCCGGTCCCGGCGCCGACCGCGCCTTCATCCACCGGTCCCCCGCGGGCGCTGGACATCGCGGTCAGGACATGATCCCGTGTGACGTGCAGGCCACGGATGTCATTCAGCGTGCCGTCGTTGGTCTCTCCCACCACGGCGTTCACCGACCGGACTCCCGTGTTGCCCGCCTGTTCCAGGGTCCACCGTACGACCGCGTCCACGGCGGTCCCCACAGCCAGCGTGTTTGTCAGCACGATCGGCGTTTCGATGGTTCCCAGTTCATGAACCTGCGTGGAACCGGCCAGTTTGCCAAACGCGTTGCCCACGAACACGCCGCCGGGCACCTTTTCCTGATAGAGATTGCCTTCATGCGGCAGGATGGCCGTGACACCCGTGCGCACCGCGTCGCCCCGCACGAGGGTGGTCTGGCCCACCCGCACCCCGGCGACGTCCGT
>JAHEFO010000142.1 GCA_024640135.1 Acidobacteriota bacterium | reverse complement strand
GTCCGCAATGTCATGAATGCGCTGCTTCGGATCCTTCTTCAGGCACCGCCGAAGGCAGGCCGAGAGCGCCGGCGGCAGCGCGGCGGGCAATGCCGACCAGTCCGGCTCGCGCTGCAACACAGCGGACAACGCGAGCGACACGTCCTCGCCGTCGAAGGCCCGTCGCCCGGCCAGCATCTCGTAGAGCACGACGCCGAACGCCCAGATGTCCGCGCGGCGATCGACGGCCTTGCCACGCGCCTGTTCGGGCGCCATGTAGGCGGCGGTGCCGAGAATGACGCCCATCTGCGTGAGCGCAGGCGACGTCATGGTGGGCGCAGCCGGGCCCGGGTCCTGAGTCCCGGGTCCCGAGTCCTGGGTTCCGGATCCTGAGTCCAGTGCCTTGGCCAGGCCGAAGTCGAGGACTTTCACTGTGCCGTCGTCTCTGACCTTGATGTTCGCGGGTTTCAGATCTCGATGGATGATGCCGGCGCCGTGCGCGGCTTCCAGCGCCTCGGCGATTTGCCGGGCCATGGGCAGCGCGTCTTCCATGGGGATCGCGCCACGCGCGATCCGCTGCGACAGGTCCTCGCCCTCGACCAACTCCATGACGAGCGCACGCGTACCCTCGGCATGCTCGAGTCCGTGAATGTGCGCAATGTTTGGATGGTTCAGGCTCGCGAGTGTCTTTGCTTCGCGCTCGAACCGCATCAGCCGATCAGGGTCGCCGGCGACAGCAGCCGGCAGGATCTTCAGCGCCACGTCGCGACCGAGCTGGGAGTCGCGCGCCCGATACACCTCGCCCATCCCGCCGGCGCCGATCTGCGCGATGACGTCAAACGGACCGAAGCGGGTGCCTGGCGTGAGCGACATGAGGATAGTGCAGAGCATTATAGACGCAGGCCATTCCCATCGCCCGGAAGCGGGGTTCTCCGAATGGGCGGTATCAAGTGGCTGTCCCGTCGGGGACGCCATATAATCGCAGCCAACCATCCATGCCCCTTCAACCAGGCACCCGCCTCGGTCCGTACGAGATCACCGCCCAGATTGGTGTCGGCGGCATGGGCGAGGTCTATCAGGCGACCGACACCAAGCTGAAGCGCCAGGTCGCCATCAAGGTGCTGCCGGAGTCGGTCGCGGCTGACTCCGAACGGCTCGCCCGGTTCCAGCGCGAGGCCGAAGTGCTGGCGGTGCTCAATCACCCGAACATCGCGGCCATCTACGGCCTGGAAGACGCCGATGGGTCCAAGGCCCTGGTGATGGAGCTGGTCGAGGGGCCGACCCTGGCCGGCCGCATCGCCCGCGGGCCGATTCCCGTCGATGAGGTGCTGCGCATCGCGACGCAGATCGCCGAGGCGTTGGAGGCCGCCCACGAGCGGGGGATCATTCACCGCGATCTGAAACCGGCCAACGTCAAGGTCCGCGAGGACGGCACCGTGAAGGTGCTGGACTTCGGCCTGGCGAAAGCGATGGCACCGGCCGGCGCGATGTCTGCGAGTGCGTCGATGTCGCCGACGATCACCACGCCCGCGATGACCGAGATGGGGATGATTCTCGGCACCGCCGCGTACATGGCCCCGGAGCAGGCCAAGGGCAGGCCCGCCGACAAGCGGGCGGACGTGTGGGCCTTTGGCGTGGTGCTCTTCGAGATGCTGACGGGCACGCGCGCCTTCGCGGGTGATGACACCTCCGAAGTCCTCGCCGGCGTGATCAAGTCAGAACCGAACTGGCAGGCGTTGCCCGTGCTGCCACCGTTGCTGGACACGTTTCTCCGCCGGTGTCTCAAGAAAGACCCGAAGCAACGCCTCGCCGACATGCAGGACATGCGCCTGGCGCTGGAAGGTGCGTTCGAGGCGGCCGCGCCTCAAGCCGCGTCCATCGTTGAGACGCCGCCTGCCTGGCGGCGTCTCGCTGTCCCGGGCGCGACGCTGCTCCTGCTGTCAGGGGCGGCAGCCGGGGGGTGGCTGCTGGGTTCCGGCACCTCGACCAACACCGTGGTGTCGCGCTTCGAGATCAAGGTCACCGGGTCGGACATCAGCACGAACTACGGTTCTTCCGTGATCCTGTCGCCTGACGGCCAGACCCTGGCGTACGCAACCGACGATGGCATGTGGGTGCGCCGGCTCGACAGCGCCGAACCGAGACGTGTGGTCGAGGAGCCCCTCGACAACCCGGTCTTCTCCCCGGACGGCCGATGGATCGCCTACGAGCAGAGCAGAACCCTCTGGCGGGTTCCGGTGACTGGCGGCTCGCCGCTACGGGTCGCCGAGGCGCGCAGCGACCGCGGCACGTTCTGGGCCGAGGCCGACACGATCCTGCTGAGCCCGCAGGGTCGAGGTCCGATCGTCCGGGTGCGCGTCGACGGCGGCGGCGAGCCCGAACCCGTGACCGAGCTGCAGGGAGACGAGGTCACGCACCGCTGGCCGCAACTCCTTCCCGGTGGGCGGGCGGTGCTGTTCACGGCGCACGTGATGGGGGCCAACTTCGACAACGCCAACCTCGTGGTTCGCGACCTGTCCACCGGAGATCAGCGGGTGGTGTTCAGCGGAGGATTCTACGGGCGCTACCTGCCGACGGGCCATCTCGTGTACGCAAACGGGGCGGCGCTCTTCGCCGTGCCTTTCGACCTCGAAAGGCTGGCGGTCACGGGCACGGGCGTTCCGGTTCTCGAGGGCGTCAGGACGAGTTCCGGCAACGGCGCAGCGCAATACCAGTTCTCGGACAACGGCACGCTCGTCTACATTCCTGCAGCCGGTGACGACCTCGGTGGTGATTCCCCGGGCCGCTGGTCCTTCGTCGACGGCGACGGCACCCTGGAGCAGTCGTGGGCGATAAACGGCTTCAGCTTCGGCCCGGCCCTGTCGCCGGACGGCACTCGTCTGGTCGCTGCCGTCAATGGAGACGAGGGTGACTGGGACCTCTGGAGCTGGGACCGTGGACGCGCGGCGGCCACGAGGATCACGCTCGAGGAGGGCTCGGAGGTTTATCCGGTGTGGCTGCCCGGCGGACGCGAGCTGATCTTCTCCGCGAATCCCGACGGGACCTACCGCCTCTACCGGGCCCGTGCCGACGGTTCCGGTGGCCGGGAACCGTTGCCCGACCCGCACGAGGGCGACGAGATGCCGCAGTCGATGTCGGCCGACGGCCGCTGGCTGCTGACGAGGACCTCCGGCGCCGATGGCCGGCGTTCGCTCCAGGTTCGCGACCTCGGCGGCTCCGAGGCACCACGAGTCGTGGTCACAGCGGAGGACTCCCTCCACAGTGGAGCGCTGTCGTCAGACGCCGCGTGGATCGCCTACGACTCCAACGAGTCGGGCGACTGGGAAGTCTACGCGATGCCGTTTCTCGCCGAAGACGGCAACAAGGTGGCCGTGTCGGTGGGCGGCGGGGGCATGCCGCACTGGTCGAGTGACGGCCGCCGCCTCTTTTACCGCTCGGTGACAGGCGTGATGGTGGTGGACATGCCGATCGTCGACGGCCGCCTGCAGCCGGGCGTGCCCCGGACCCTGTTCGAGGGCGACTTCAGCGGCGGTGTCGTTGGCTACCCCTGGGATGATTCCGGGCTGACGTGGTTCGACGCCGCCGCGGATGGAGAGACCTTCGTGCTTCGGCAGCAGGCCACCGGCGCCTCGCAAACGAATGCGATCATCATCTTCAACTGGTTCGAGGAGCTGAAGCGCCTCGTGCCGGTGCGCTAGACTAGCGCCCCGGCACCTTCCGCTTCAGATCCGCGAACCAGTGCTGGACGACGATCAGGTGGCTCGAGGGGCGACTCGCATCGCCGTCATTGGTCAACTCCCGCTGCAGCGCGATGAAGGCTCCGTCCGGCGCCACGCCACTGATCCGCTGACCCGGGGTAAAGAGCCGCTGTACGCGACCGGCGGTGAAGCTCGGCTCGAGCTGAACCGGTACCGCCATAAAGTCGTTCTCCAGGCTGTAGAAGAAGAGCTCGTCGCCCTTCGGCGACCACATCGGGAATGCGCCGCCCTCGTCAGACACCCGGCGTTGGGCTCCGGCGGC
This sequence comes from Acidobacteriota bacterium, assembly GCA_024640135.1. GTDB lineage: Bacteria > Acidobacteriota > Vicinamibacteria > Vicinamibacterales > SCN-69-37 > SYFT01. Next base: position 6,474 of record JAHEFO010000142.1, on the reverse strand, counting down.
GGGTGGCGCCGGGCGCACGTAGACCTCTTGCCGTCCGGACTCCTCGGACGCGTAGGCAATCCAGTGTCCGTCCGGAGACACTCGAGGGTCGAATTCGTCGGCTGGCGTTGCCACAAAGTCCGACGTCGTCCCGCTCTCGAGATCGAGCAGCCTGATGTCCGTCCGGTTGTCACCCTCGACAATGACCAGGTGTTGCCCCCTGAGGACGTCCCTGAGCTCGAGCAATCGTGTGTTGCCCCGGTAGACGAGCGTCGCCTCGCGGCTGAAGTCTGCCGCTTGTCTGTAGATGCTGTTCGGCGCATCGGTGTCGCGGTCAGACACGAAGAAGACCGACCGGCCGTCCGCGCTCCACACGGGATAGCGATTGCGGGTGCCGGCAAATGTCAACTGCGTTCCGAGCCCGCTCGAGGCGTCGACGATCCAGATGTGTGTCGCATCGCCCCCCCGTGTGCCCTCCGTCACCGTGACGGCGATCCGGCGCCCGTCGGGAGAGACCCGCGGCGGCCCGCCGTAGGCTCGATACTCGCCGGAGATCGGCCGTGTCCCCCCGTCGCGATCGAGCGCCACAAGGGCGGTCCGCGCGGTCGCCGATCCCGCGTTCTCGGCCTCGCCGGAGATGTAGACGAGCGTCCCGTCGTCCGCGATCGCGAAGCTGGCGGCGCCGGACAGCCAGGTCACGACGCCGTCGGCGACCGGGACGGGCGTCCCGTGCACGGCGAGCCGGTCCGGGTCGAAGGACACCGCCCGAAGCGTACCGTCGACGCCGTAGACGATGTGACCCGATGAGGCATAGTGTGCGTCGCTGCCACCCGGAATCAGCGTGTCGTAGGTTCCCGAGTCGAGATCGAGGGCGGCGATGCGGAAGTCGCCGTTCGCGTAGGCGATCGTGAAGAGCAGCGTGGCCCCTCCCGGCAGGAACTCGGGAAACAGGTGATTGACCTCGCCCCGGCTCGTGTCGGGCGTCGTGAGGGCCTGTTCCTCGCCGTCGCCGGCGTCGGAGATCCGGGACAGGCCACGGGCCGGGTCGGAGGTCGCGAAGACGATGGTCCCGTCAGGCCCCCAGCTCATCCCGCGATTGGCATTGGCATCGCCGCCGATCCGCACGGCCGGCCCGCCGGCGAACGCGACCTTCATCAGGGGGCCGTTGCCCTTGACGAAGCCCACCCACTCGCCGTCAGGCGAAAAGAACGGCGCCCGCGCATCCTGGGCCAGCACCCGTGGTTCGGGCTCGTCCATCTCGCGAACGTAGAGCGGCATCACGTTCTGATTGACCGCGCTCGTCGTCGTCGTGTACGCCAAGCGCGTGCCGTCATGGGACATCGCGACGTTGGCATTGAAGTGATTGCCCCCGGGAACTTCCGGCCCGGGATGCAGCGCCGCGAGCCACACGGGTGACTTCGGGGCCGGCCGCATCGACACCCACACGGCCGCGGCCACCGCCGCGGCCACCGCCACGGTCACCAGCGGCCAAGCCAGCCGGGATCGCCACCCGACTGGTCCCGCCGTCCGACCGAATGCGGGTGAAACACCGACGGGATCCGACGTCGCCCGCTCGAGTTCGGCACGGACCTCGCCGATGTTCTGCGTTCGCGTGTTGACGTCCTTGTCCAGGCAGCGCTCGAGCAGGAAGCGCAGGCGCGGCGGCAGCGTCGGCGGCAGCCGGCTCCAGTCGGGCTCACGGGCGACCAGAGCCGCGATCACGTCGGTGACGGTCTCGCCAGCCCACGCCTGCCGCCCCGACAGCATCTCGTACAGCACACAGCCGAAAGCCCAGACGTCCGCGCGCGTATCGACCGCCTTGCCCTTCGCCTGTTCCGGCGACATGTAGGCGGCCGTGCCCAGGATCAGGCCCATCTGGGTCAGGGCCGGACTGGTGATGGTCGGCGAGTCCGCCCCGGCGGCACCGTCACCGCCGACCGGGTCGAGCGCCTTGGCCAGTCCGAAGTCCAGCACTTTCACGGTGCCGTCGTCTTTGACCTTGATGTTGGCGGGCTTGAGATCCCGGTGGACGATACCGCGGGCATGCGCCGCATCGAGCGCGTCGGCAATCTGGCGCGCGATGGGAAGCGCCTCGTCGAATGGCATGGGACCGGCCTTGATCCGATCGGCCAGAGTCGGCCCCGGGACCAGCTCCATGACGATGGCCGGCGTGTGGCCGCTCTTCTCGAGCCCATGAATGTGCGCGATGTTGGGGTGATTGAGCGCCGCCAGCGACTCGGCCTCGCGCTGGAACCGGGCGAGCCGATCGGGGTCGTCGGCCAGCGCCGCTGGTAGCACTTTGATGGCCACGTCGCGATTGAGCGTCGTGTCGCGGGCCTGATAGACCTCGCCCATGCCGCCCTGGCCGAGCGGATTGGTGATCTCATAGGGACCAAGGCGCGTACCGGGTTGAAGAGACATCGAAGATTGCCGTCACGATTATAGGGCCGCGCAACAATGTCGGGGCCAGCGATCGAGGATCAGAGCCACTGGCAGCCTCGGTCGACTGCTGAGATGAACCTGCACTCACCGAAGCTTTCCACTGGGTACAATGACCCATGCCCGCCCATCGTCGTGCGCTTGTGCTTCTCGCGCTCGGGGCGGCTCTGGCCTCGGGCCCCCATCAGCCCACCAGGGCTGCAGCCGATGGAATTCCGGACCTGCCGCGGTTGATGGTCTGGGCGTGGGAGCGGCCCGAAGATCTGCGCGGGCTGCCCGATGGTGCGGGCGTCGCCTTCCTCGCAGCCACCTATCAGCTCGGCGGCGCATCGTTCGATCGCGCTTTGCGGCATCAGCCGCTGAGAGTCGACGCCGGCACGCCGCTGGTCGCCGTCGTCCGGATTGAAACGGACGCGGCTCAACCACTCACCTTCGACGTCAAGAACATTCGGACGCTGGCCGCCGATATCGCGGCCCGTCAGCACCAGCCCGGCGTGCGGACCCTCCAGATTGACTTCGATGCCACGCTGTCCGAACGGCCGTTCTATCGAGAGCTGCTCGGCGTTGTCCGTGCTGAGCTCGGAGACACTCCGCTCTCCATGACGGCGCTCGCCTCCTGGTGCATGGACGACAACTGGATCGCGGACCTGCCGGTCGACGAAATCGTCCCGATGCTGTTCCGGCTCGGTCCCGTCAATGTCCCCTTTGCCGAAGCTGGTGCCCGCAATCGGTTCCGCGGTGCGGGATGCGCCGCGGCCGTGGGCGTGTCCACCGACGAACCCACGCCGCCGTTGGCCGGCCGCCGACGGGTCTACGTGTTTCACCCGCGATCCTGGACAAGCGACGCGCTGGCGCATGCGGCCGTGGAGGCGGCGCGATGATCGCGCGGCGGTGGGGCGCCGCCGCCGGCCTCATCGCGGCCATCATCTGGACCGGCGGCAGCGGCGACGCTCGCGCATGCGGCCCTTTCTTCACGCAGATTCAGTTCACGAACGCCGTCTATCCGGGAGACCAGGCGGCCTTCGCGCGCGGGGACCTCGGTGTCATCCGGCCACGCTACGTGCGCCAGTCCCTGGCGCTGGCGTATCGTCGTCTGACCGGCGTCGCGCCTGCCGGCCCGGACACCGTTCCAACCGTGAAGGACACGTCCGATCGTCCGCGTGTCGATCCGTTGCAGCGGTGGGAACAGGCGCTCGCCCTGGTGCCTGCTGCGCGCGCGGCCGCTGGCCGGACGATTTCGCAGGAACGCTCGACGCCCGAGTATTCACACTTCCTCAACTGCCCGGACGATGCGTTCGTGACGGCAGCCGAAACGCTGCGGTCGCGGGTCGAGCAGTTCGGCGCGTCCTCGCCGGACATTCAGGAGTGGGTCCGGGCACAGCGTGCCGTCTTCGCCAACTGCGTCCGTGATGCGGCCAGCCCGATGGTCCTGCCGGAACCCACGTCACCAGGACTACCGGCGCTGCTGGCCGCCGATCGCGCGTATCAGGTTGCCGCCGCGCACTTCTACGGTCTGGACTATGAAGGCGCGGAAGGACTCTTCCGGGCGATCGCGGAGGACTCAGCCTCCCCATGGCGGACCAGCGGCCGATATCTCGCGGCGCGCGCCCTCATTCGCCGAGCGACGGTCCCCAGCCGTGAGGGCCCGGAGGCCGATCAGGAGGAACAGGCGCTCCTGGCTCAGGCGGAGGCTGAGTTGGGAGACGTCCTCGCGGATCCGTCAGCGGCGGACCTGCGTGAGTCAGCGCGCGGCCTCCGCCAGTGGATTCAAGTGAGGCTGCGTCCGATCGACCGCCTGGTGGAAGCAGCCGCACACCTGGCCTCGGACGCGGCACCCTCCGCTCAGGACTACATCGACTTCTCGAGACTCGCGAATTCGCAGGTCTCGGTCGACGTGACCTATCCCTACAGCATCGTCGAGCGCCATCAAGCGTTGCGGGGCGTGGATCTCACCGACTGGATTGTCGCAATGCAAGGCCAGGGCGAGGGCGCGCAGGCGCGGGCCATGGAGCGGTGGCAGAAGACGCGCAGCCTGCCGTGGCTCATTGCGGCGCTGTGGCGGACACCTGGCGTCGATGCCGCTGTCGAGCCACTACTGGCGGCGGCCGCCGACGTGCCGGCATCGTCGCCGGCGTTTGCGACCGTGGCGTACTTGCGGGTGCAGCGGAAGATCGATTCGGGCGAACTCGACGAAGCGCGTGCGCTGCTCGAGGCGCTGCCTGACGCCCCGGGTCCAGGCTTTCCGCAGGATGCGATCAACTTGTTCCGATCAGAGCGCCTGCGCGTGGCTCGCACGCTGGACGAGTGGTTGCGCGCTGCCCCGCGCATGCCCATTGGCGCGGGCGGAAGCTTCAGTGACGCCGCGGCCGGAACCGGCCTGTTGGAGCGGCCGTCGTTCGACGTGGATGCCGCCGTGGCCCTGTCTGAGCAGTTCCCACTGCACCGCCTGGCTGACATCGTGCGTTCGGAGATCCTGCCGGCGCGACTACGACTGAAAGTGGCAATCGCGGCCTGGACGCGAGCGGTGCAGTTGAAGGATGACCAGGCGGGACTTGCGATTGCGCCGGTGCTGCGATCGCTGGCTCCGGCAATGCGTGCGGATGTCGATCGCTACATCGCCGCCGCGGGACCGGCCCAGCGCCACGCTTCTGGCATTCTGTTGCTGTTGCGATGGCCCGGGATGCGCAACTACGTGCCGCTGACCGAGGAACAACGTGCCTATGCCAGCGCCGAACCACGCAGCAACATGGCCAGGGACGCCGTGGGCGTGAATTGGTGGTGCGGTTTCGAACCCGCCGGCTATCGGGCGGCCGGCCCATACGACTGGCAGAAGGAAAGTCCCGTGTCCACCCTGCCCATGGTGGCGGGTACGACGACGCTGAAGCAGCCGCTGCTGTTCCTTGCACCTGATGAACAGGCCGTCATCGGCGGCGAGTGGCAGCGGTTGGCGCGACTCGGTCCGGCAGCCACGTATCTGGCCACCGAGGCGGCTGCCTGGGCGGAGACTCGCCCGAATGACGCGGAGATTCCCGAGGCCCTGGCCCGGGCCGTCCAGGCCACGCGCTTCGGCTGCGGCGACGACAATACCGGCCGCGCCTCGCAGCGGGCATTTGCCCTGCTCCACAAGCGACACCCCGACACGACATGGGCGAAACAGACGCCCTACTGGTATAACGGCCGGTAGAGATCCGTCTTCTTCCCAGGGATCGCGGGGCGGGGCTTCAGCGGCGGCGAGTTGTTCACGCGGCCTCTCAGTGGCGGGCAGGAGCAGCCGTTTGTCACCGACACGCGCAGCAAGGATCCCAGAGGGTGGTCGGCGGACGGTCGATATCTTCTGTATCGGGCCACTGACAATGGCAACCACGACTTGTGGGTCAAGCCATCGGCGCCGGGCGAGGCCCCGCGTCCCTTCTTCACCTCGCCGTTCAGTGAAGCGTCGTGGTCGGCTCGCCCGAGGTGCCCACCGGTGGATGCACCAACGCCACATTGACGTTCGTCGCGTTGGCCTTGCGTTCGGCTGAGGCCATCGCCACGATGGAGGCGGCGTGCCGGCGCGAGCCCTGGGGCCATGAACCTTTCGGGCTTTCGCGCGACTATACATAACAGCAGATGGAGAATGCCGATCCGAACCGTGGCCTGACTGACGAACTCATCGTCATTCAGTGCCAGCTTGGTGAGCGTGCGGGATTTGACGCGCTCATCGTGCGTTGGCACGAGCCGGTGTGGAAGTACGTCCGGCGCCTGGTCGGTGATGACGCCCGTGCGCCTGACGTGGCACAGGACGTCTGGGTGCGCGTGATTCGGGGTATCGGCCGCGTCCGAGAGCCACGCAAGTTCAGCGCGGCCTTTTCCGTGGCATCGGCTCTGGTGGCGATCCTGGTGCCCGCGGTGACGGCCTGGTGGGCGGTGGCGTTTGGAGGCGTGATGTGTCTGGCCGCGTGGGGCGTGCTCCAGAGGGCCCGTGCCACGGTCGATCGGCTCCGGGCGCGGCGGCATGAGATCGAACTGGCTCTGCAAGCCCCGTCAGGGAGCCGTGGATGAACTGGCAGGTCTTTC
>JAHEFO010000367.1 GCA_024640135.1 Acidobacteriota bacterium | reverse complement strand
CGCGTAGCTGTAGTGGTCCGACCGCGTATAGAAGCTGTTCGGATCGCGCGGATCGTTGTACTCGTAGTTGAGTTCCAGCGGCTCCCGCGTGCCGAGATTGGCATCGACCACGATGTTGTGCAGATCGGTGGAAATGCGGTCCGCGCCGATGACATAGACCGTACTCGCCTCGCTCTCCAGATTGTCCCGATTGCGGCCAATCATGTCGATGTTGAGCTGCGCCTGGATGGACTCAACCGGGACCACGGGAAAGTCCGCCATATACCGCGACCCCTGGAGTCCTGATTCCTCGCCCGAATGCCAGACAAACAAGACCGACCGCCTCGGCTTCGGTCCCGTCGCGAAGGCCTTGGCAATTCCCAGCAACCCCGTGGATCCCGACCCGTCATCGTCAGCACCGTTGTTGATGAGGTCTGGCTCGCCTTCCGGGGCGGCCGCGCCGCCGCCCCCTCGCCCTGCAGCCGGCGGAGCGGCGGTGCGATAGCCGGTGTGGTCCAGATGGGCGCCAAACAGCACGTACGTCTTGTTGAGCGCCGGATCGGAGCCTTCCACGAACCCGACCACGTTCTTGGTCAGCTCTGTGGACACCACTTCGTAGGTATTGTTGACGTTGACCGTGACCTTGACGCCGGGCACGGAGAATGTCGGGAGCGCGCCGCCCTTGTCGGAGGCCGCCTTGAGCGCCGCAAAGTTCGTCGGTGCACCGCCCAGGATGGCCTCGAACAGCCGTTCGTCACCTGTAATCTGGGGGGTGATCGGGAGGTCGACCCGCTGCACCGTGGTGAGATCGACCTGTGTCGCCGCCGCGCCGCCGCGGCCACCGCGCCCGCCGAAGGGATTGCCGCGGCCGGTCCGTGCCTGTGCCAGCTGAGCCTGAGCCTGAGCCACCGCAACGTTGGCCTGCTCCAGCGCCGTCTGCGCCTCGGCCAGGGCCAACTCCGCCGGCGTCAACGGTGCCGGCGCCGGCGCAAGACCGAGCGCAGCACTGGCGCCCATGGTCTCGATGGCATATCGGCTGCGCGCGCGGAGCACGCGACTGGCTCCCTCGACGTCGGCCGGGCCGTCGCCCATCCAGATCACGAGTTTGCCCTTCACGTCCCGGCCCTGGTAGTCGTCGTGCGCCGGTTCCGCCATGCTGAGGCCGTACCCGACAAACTCCACGCCATCAAACGTCAGCGACTGCCGGCCGCCGGCGTTCGAGGGGAACGTCACCCCTTCGCCGTTCTTGAAGGTCACCGGCGCCTGGCCCGGGGCCTCAACCGTCACCGACGAGTTGTTCGTGATGCGATAGCCCTTCTGCTTGACGCTCTGGAAGTAGGTCCCGTTCTCGCCCATCGGCTTGACGCCCATTTCGCGGAGACGTTCGGCCACGAACTGTGCGGCCAGTCCGTACCCTTCAGTGAAGATCCGTCGTCCCTGGAGTTCATCCGAGGAGAGGTAGGTCAGCCATTCGCGCAGGTCGTTCTCCTGAACCGTAGCCAGCCGGCCACGCTGCGCAAACATCACGCCCGACTGGCCGGGCCCTGGCAGCAATGCCGTACAGGTCCACAACGCTCCAAGCGCGCCAACTGTCACCAACCGTCGCCACGAAGTCTTTGTTGCCCTCATCATGCCCTCCAGAATTCGACCAATCTGGTCAAGCATACACCTCGCACCGAGGTCCGGCTACTGGCGGCAGCTAGTGGCGGCCTTACCGGTGATCATGCGTGCCGGACGCCCGGTGCAGGGCTCGCGTGATGGTCGTGCTGACCACGCTGACCAGCACGGCCGCGACAAGCGTCGTCACCGTACCTTCAACGGAGAAGCCGCTCAGCAGGTAGGACGTGAGCCAGAGACAGAACGCGGAGATCACGAAGTAGAACAAGCCGAGGGTCAGGATGGTGACGGGCAAGGTCAGAATCACCAGGATGGGACGGACGACGCTGTTGATGACGCCCAGGACGGCCCCGGCAATGAAGGCGTCCTGGACCGAGCCGATGCTGACCCCATCGAACACCCAGGCAATGAAGACGATGGCCAGCGAGTTTCCGATCCAGCGCAGAAGGAGTCCGGTCATACCCAGAATGTTATACTTTGTTGCTTCCCCTCTGGCCGGAGTGGCGAAACTGGCAGACGCGCGAGACTCAAAATCTTGTTCCCTTGACGGGGAGTGTGGGTTCGATTCCCTCCTCCGGCACCATTGAATCAATCACTGGCCGCGATCAGCGCACTGGCGCGTCCGGCCGCAAGGCGCCGCCAACTGCGGCCTCCTGCGTCCTTCTCCGCGGAGTGCCAGCCCAGGAGACCCACGGGCCCGGCGTGGCCCGGACTCTTGGGCACGGCACCGCTCCAGGTGGCATACTCGGGTCTGATTGAGGACGTCATGTCACTGGAACAGGCACTTGTGATGCCGTATGAGCGAGGGCTGAGAATGCCAGGGGCTGCCCCTCCATGAGCCCTCCCCCAGTTTTCATTGTCGGTTGTGCGCGCAGTGGAACGAGCCTGCTGCGAAACCTGTTGCGGGCCCATCCGCGGATGACGTTTCCCGACGAGTCGCACTTCATTCCCATGTTCTACCGGGCCTACGGTGACCCGGGCTCTTCGCGCCAGGCCTGCAGGCTTGCCCAGGTAATCCTCAAGACATGGTGGGTCCGCAAGTGGGGTCTATCACTCAAACCGGAGTCATTCGCGGACTGCCGCAGCTTTCGAGAGGTGGTGTCACGGCTTTTCGAGGCATACGCCCAGAAGGAGCAGAAGGAACGTTGGGGAGACAAGACGCCGAGTTATGTCCTTCACATGCCGACGTTGCTCGAACTCTTCCCCACGTGCCAGATCATTCACATCTACCGCGACGGCCGCGACGTCGCCCTGTCGCAGTTCACACACCCTTCCGCCCAGTCCCGAAACGCTTTCGTCGCCGCGACCAATTGGAAGCACAGGGTGAGCGTCGGCCGGCAGATTGGGGGAACACTCCCCGCCCATCAGTATGCGGAGGTCCGCTACGAAGCCCTCATTCGCGATCCGGAATCGACGCTGCGGAACGTGTGCGAG
>JAHEFO010000366.1 GCA_024640135.1 Acidobacteriota bacterium | reverse complement strand
ATCATTCTTGAAGATCACCCTGGCCGTCGTGCTGGCCTCGACCTTGACCCTGGCCGGTTGCAACAAAGACTCGCCAACCACTCCTACGCCGAAGCCCACGACGAAGACGGTGGTGTTTTCGAGCAATCTCGCGCGCAATGGATCTTCGTCGCGTTCGTTTGAAGTGACACGGGCCGGCACCGTGAGCGTCACCCTCATCAGTATTGGCGGTTCATCGACGCTGAAAATCGGCCTGGGCCTCGGGATTCCGCAGGGCGACGGCTCGGGCTGCGTGCTCAGTCGTTCAGTGGAAGCCGTCGCGGGAGCAGCCGCACAGCTCGAGCTCGGTGTCGGTGTCGGCGAGTACTGTGTGCAGATTTACGATCCCGGCACGCTGGTGGGCACGGTTGGCTTCACCATCAACCTGATTTACCCCGTATAGCGCGCACCCGCCGGCTGGCGTGGCCCCTGCTACGGCAGGCCGGCCAGCCCGGCCGCAGGCCCGCGGTGTATGAGGCCAGACAGTTCCTTCACGAATTTCGCCGCCACGTGAGCCGTGACTTCGCTCCAGTCCTGCCGGGGATTGAGCTCGACGACGTCCGCGCCGACGATGGGACCGTCGAGGGCGAAGAGCATGCTGAGGACCTCGCGAACCGAGAGACCGCCGGGCTCGCGATGCGAGACACCGGGCGCGAATGCGGGATCGAGGGCGTCGAGGTCCAGCGACACGTAGACCGGGCCCGCGATCGACGGCCGCGCGCCATCAGCCCACGCGCGCATGTCGATGAGCTCAACGCCGAATCGATCGGCCTGCTCGCGCTGATGTCCATTCAGGGTCCTGATGCCAACCTGCGTCAGGTGCGTCACCAGTTTCTCCTCCATCACCCGCGCGAACGGGCACGCGTGCGAGTACCGATCGCCCTCGAATTCGTCGTACAGGTCCGGGTGGGCGTCGATGTGCAGGACGGTCAATCGAGGATACAGGGGGCCGATGGCTCGGAGAATCGGGTACGTCACCGAGTGGTCTCCCCCGAGCAGAATTGGCGAGTGACCGGAGGCCGCGACCAGTCTGACCTCGCGTTCGATGAGGGCGCGTGACTCCCGGCCCTCTGGCAGCGTCAGATCTCCGGCGTCTTCCAGGACGCCCTGACCGAGCGCTGGTCCGTGCCGCTCCGACCACGAATTGCCGGCGGGCGACTGCAGGGCCGCGCGAATCGCCGCGGGAGCGTCCGCGGCGCCGCGCAAGAAGGACGAACTTGCGTCGTAGGGAAGTCCGAGCAGAATGGGCGTGGCCACGGATTGGCGCATTATACGCGGGCCGGGCGCAGAACTTGGTACCATCGTCACATGCGCAAGTTGTTCCTCGTTGTCGTTGGCCTTGTCCTTGCCGTGGTTGGCGCCTATCTGGCCGCAGGCGCTGTTGCCAGTCCCGTCATCGAGATCACTGCGCCGGGCGAGTATGCCGGCGCGGCGATTGCCGTGGAAGGGACGGTGAACACCCCCGAGGCGCCGCCGGTTGCGGTGCAGGTGGACTTCGAGCAGGACGGCGCACGGACCACGGTGTTCTCGGGGACGGTCAGCGGCCCGCTGGCCACGACGATCACGCGGGAGTCGGCGCCGGGCCTGACGATACAGTCCGGTCAGGCCAGGATCATTGTCACCGCCACACGCCGGGTCTGGGGCATCCGGGACCTTCAGTCGGAAGCCATCGCCAACGTGCAGATTCGACTTGAAAAGCCACGCGTGTCAGTCGTATCCACCAAGCACTACATCAACCTCGGCGGATCCGAGATGATCGTCTATCGCGCCACACCGTTCGACGTCGCGTCAGGCGTGCGCGTTGGCGATATCGAGTATCCGGGCTACCCCGCCGCGGGTGTGACGGCCGATGGGGTCACAATCACGGACCCGGACCTCAGGATTGCCTTCTTCGCCCTGCGCTACGACCAGGACGTGAACGTGCCGATGCAGTTGTTTGCCCGTGACCCGGCCGGGCAGGAGGCCACCGGTGAGTTCGACCATCTCACCTTCCCCAAGCCATTCAAGCGGAGCACGATCGCTCTGGACGACTCGTTCATCGAGCGTGTGGTGCCGGCCATTCTGGCGGGGACGACCGAGATTAGTCCTGAGGGGGCGACGATCGACCAATACGTGGCGATCAACAGCGAATTGCGCCAGTTGAACAATGCGCGCATCAGTTCGATGGCCGCAGAATCATCACCAGAACTGCTTTGGGGCGGCCAGGTGTTCCACCCCTTCACGAACACCAAGGTGGAAGCGGCGTTTGCGGATTTTCGGACCTACACCTACCAGGGAAAGCAGGTGGATACCCAGGTACACCTCGGCTTTGACCTCGCGTCATTCGCCAGGACGTCGATTGTGGCGGCCAATCGAGGCAAGGTGCTGTTTGCCGATGAACTCGGGATCTATGGCAACTGCGTGATCATCGATCACGGGATGGGTGTGCAGTCGGTGTACGGGCACCTGTCGTCGTTCGCGGTCCGGGCGGGCGACATCGTGGAGAAGGACCAGGAAATCGGCAGGAGTGGCATGACGGGCCTGGCAGGCGGCGATCACCTGCATTTCACGATGCTCGTCAGCGGCCAGATGGTGAATCCCATTGAATGGTGGGATTCACACTGGGTTGCCGATCGGATTCTCCGCAAGCTGAAGTAGCCCTCTACGGCGTAATGGCGATCACCCGAAGCGGGCTGCCGCTGCCGTTGACGATCTTGAGCGGCGCTGCAATCACGATGGCGCCGGTGGCCGGCAACTGATCGAGATTGCAGAGACTCGCGAGGCCGAACTTGCCGGCCCCGTGCATCATGGTGTGATTCGGAAAGGGCGGGTCGAAGGTCCCGGCCTGTCCCGCGTCAGTGCCGATCGTTTCCACGCCCACACCGAGGATGTCGCGATCCTCCGCCAGCATCCTCGACGCGCTGGCATGGAACCCGGGACTGTGAGGGCCGTCGGCCGCGACATTCTGGAATGACGCCGCGTCAGTGCGGCGACTCCATCCAGTGCGGAGCAGCACCCAGGCGCTGCGGGGAAT
>JAHEFO010000141.1 GCA_024640135.1 Acidobacteriota bacterium | reverse complement strand
AGTGCGGGTCCTGGGACTTCGTTAAGGGAGACTGAGCCGCGCCAATGGCGGGACTCACACTGGCGACGAACGCCAGGCAGACACGAACAGGCAGCGACAGGGAGGCCTTCATGACACTACGCGCGCCGAGTGTATCTCATGCGACGCAGCGGCAGGCGGCCGGCCAGTGGCGACCCTTACCGGCCGAATGAAAACCCCACTCCGAATTTCACGCTCGGACTGTCGATGAGGCCGACCTTCAGTTCGGCAAACAGGCCATCCTGATGTTCGGCGCCGAGGAGCACGTTCAGCCCCCCGCCCACGTCGTTGCGGTTGGCGTGACCCAGGCGGCGGTCGTGCGAATAGAAGATGGCCGACGGGCCACCGCCCGCATAGAGGTCCCAGGCCGAGGACGTGAGCGGTTTTCGGAAAACAAACTCCAGATTTGCCGTCACAAGGGTCAGGTCATTGCCGACGCCGACCTCCAGGTTGGGCCGAAAGTGGATCCTGTCGGCAATCTCCCGGGTCTGCAAATGAACTCCCGCATAGAACTGGTCCGGATCTCCACTCACGCCGGCCCGCAGGCCAAATGACTGGGCGCTTGCGGTGGTTGTGACCCCTGCGAGGATGGCCATCACCATCAGGCCCCTTTGAAACACGCGTCGAGTCATAACGCTCCTTTCAACCCTGAATACGTAGTTGACGGCGAGAAGTGGCGGGAGGTTGTGCACATTCCTCATTTTCGCCACTTCATCGTTCCCTCATCTTCTCAGTTCCTCATCTCCTCAATCCACTCGCGCGTCAGGGCCAGCGCGGCGGCCACCTGCGAGGGGCCGGTCGACTGCGGCGTCAATCGAGCCCCCACCGCCGCTTCGGGTGTGATGGCCGCAAAGACTCCCTCGTCAAACAGCGTGTGGTAGCGCTGCCAGTCTTCGAGGGTCAGCGCTGAGAAGTCGCGTCCGTTTTCATACAGGTCGCGCGCGATCTTGCCGGACACCTCGTGTGCCGCGCGGAACGGCAGACCACGCCCGACGAGATAGTCGGCCACTTCGGTGGCCAGCAACAGGCCGGAGGCCGCCGCCCGCATGACGGCCGTGCGCGGTGTCAACGTGCGGACGACGGCGGAGCAGGTCATCAGGCAGCCGGCCAAGTCATCTTCGGCGGAAAATGCCAGCGCCTTGTCTTCCTGCAGATCCTTGTTGTAGCCGAGCGGCAATCCCTTCATCGTCGCCAGCCAGCCCGAGAGCACGCCGATGGCGCGACCGGCCTTGCCGCGCACCAGTTCCATCGGATCGGGATTCTTCTTCTGCGGCATCAGGCTCGAGCCCGTCGCCACGGCGTCGGCCAACTCGAAGAAACCGAACTCCTCGCTGGTGAACAGGATGACGTCCTCCGCCAGCCGGCTCAGTCGCGTCATGCACATCGCGCAGGCGTAGAGAAAACTCGCGACGAAGTCACGATCGCCCGATGTGTCGATGCTGTTGAGGGTGACGCGGGAGAAGCCGAGTGTCCGCGCGAGGAATTCCGTGTCGATGGCGTAGCTGGTGCCCGCAATGGCACCCGAACCAAGCGGCATCACGTCGGCTTCGTGGCGCGCCGTTTCAAGACGGTCCCAGTCGCGTCGCAGCGCCGCGGCGTACGACAACCAGACATGCGCCACGAGCACCGGTTGCGCGCGCCGCAGGTGGGTGTAGGAGGGCATCGTGGCCTGGCCGGCGAGTTCAGCCTGCGTGACCATGGCTTCGACGAGCGACACCAGCGCCTGTTGAAGGACAGGAATCCGTCGACGCAGATACAGGCGAAAGTCAACCGAGACCTGCTCGTTCCGCGACCGGCCGGTGTGCAGGCGCTTGCCCGTGTCCCCGATACGCGCCACCAACTCGCGCTCGACGAAGGCATGCACATCCTCATCGTCGGCGCGATCCAGGAGCGTCGGATCGGCGCGAACGGCGGCGCGAACCTCTTCCAGGCCGGACACGATCGCCTCGGTGTCGTCCGGGGTCAAGACTCCGGCGCTGGCCAGGGCCTGCACCCACGCGCAACTACCCGTGATGTCGTCGTCAACCAGGCGCCTGTCGACGTCCAGCGACTTGCCGAAATCGAAGACTTCGGCGTCGGGTGCCACATCAAACCGCCCGCTCCACAGATTCCCCACTAGAGTGTGACCTCCTCGATGCGCAATTCTCCCATGGCACACCGGAGCCGCACCGTGCCGCGTACCTCCGGCCACATGGCCGGGACCACGGCCGACAGCGCCTTCATCGCCTGATGCAGCACCGCCGGTGCCGGTGCTTCCTCCACAATGCGAGGGCGGAGATTGGGAATCGCCGGAAAATCCAGCCGTCCCAGACCATGCGAGCCTGCGATGATCTCCAGGCTCGACAGCAGTTCGACCAACGACATCGAAACGCCATTCAGCGAGATTGGCACACCGTTCGAGAACTCCAGGTCCAGCGTCGCGTCTGTCTCCGCCCAGTCCGCCAGTGAGCGCGTCAGCGCGTACGTGGCGTTGGGCACCTCGGCCCACGCATCATCGAGCAGGACGCCTGAGAGCGCCCGGCCCCAGAGCGTGCGAACCGCAGTGAACTGCGCATCCGCGGCTGCAACGGGGATCCCTCTGGCGTTGGCGTACTCCACGACTTGCCGGTCAGAGAGCCCCCAGTCCCGGCAGGGTGCCAGGACGCGAAAGGCGTTGTCCGTCGCGGCAAGCAAGGTGTCGTAGCCGGCCGGGTCCGACGCCGGCCTGTGACTGCCGTGGGCCAGGATCGAGGTGCCTTCAATGTCCGACACCTGCGCGAGGTATTTCGTCACGATCGGCCGTGCGAGCGAGGCGACACGCGGTTCATCAACTCCGAGAGCGAGCGCCGGAGCAACAGCCGACTGGGCAAATTCCTCACGCACGTCGAGCACATGCGCACGGCGCGCCCCAATCGCCAGCGCGCGATCGCGCACATCGCTCAAGTCCGTCCCCTGACCCAAATCAAGGGTCACGGTGACGACATCCATCTGGTGCTGCTCGGCCAGCCACGCCACGGCAACCGATGTCTCGAGGTCTCCGGTGAACGCCAGAACGATGACGTCTTCTGTCGCCGTCACCCTTTCACCAGGCCGTTCCATCGTGTCTCGAGCGCGCGGGACGCATCTTCACCGCGGCCGATGAGGAGAATCGTGTCGTCACCCGCAATGGTGCCAACGACCTCGGGCAACTGCGCCCGATCAACAAGAACCGCCACACCCTGGGCCTGGCCCGGGTCCGTCCGGACCACCACCAGATTGCCCACGCGCTCGAAATTGCGAACCAGCGTGGCGACCGCGCGCCGAAGCTGTTCGTCCGTCGCCGGAGAACTCCGCTCCACACCGGGCCGTACATACGCGCCGTCGCCCGCGCGCTTGACCAGTCCCAACTCCTTGAGATCACGGGAAATCGTCGCCTGCGTGGCCTGGATGCCCCTGGCCGACAATCGGACACGCAGTTCCTCCTGAGAGGTCACTGCCTCCTGATCGACTACGTCGAGAATCTGTGACTGCCTCCAGGATTTCATATTTATCCAGTCCTGGAGTGAGTATACAGCCTGAATATGCATGGTTGTCACTAAAAAGAGCATTTAAATGTTGCCAGGCTGTGTTCGGCATTCGTATAATTACAGGTCCTTATGAATAAGTATTCATCGCCGGTGCGAGTCGGCATTGCAGGTGCCACTGGTTACGCGGGGCAGGAATTGCTCAATCTGCTTGTCCGCCATCCGGAGGTGCACCTGGCAGCCGCGATGTCGTCCAGTCCTGACTCTGCCGCGCGACCACTCCCCCGTCTGGCACGGACGTGGGACGGCAAGATCGAGCCCCTGGATCTCGAGCGGCTCGCGAAGGAAACCTCGTTCGTGTTTCTCGCGGTGCCGGAGGCCGCCGCGGCGGGTATCGCCCCGGACTTGTTGAAGGCGGGGATCAAGGTCATCGATGTCTCTGGAGCGTTCCGGATCAGAGACGACGCGCACCGGGCGAAGTGGTATCCGGCCACGACTGTCATGCCTGAAGCCGTGGCGTACGGGTTGGTCGAGCACAACAGGAGCGCGATTGAGCGTGCGTCGCTGGTCGCATGCCCCGGCTGCTATCCGACCGCCGCCCTTCTGGCACTGCTCCCCCTCGTGAACTCGGGCCTGGTGGACCTGTCGCGCGGCCTCATCATCGACGCCAAGTCCGGGATCTCGGGCGCCGGGCGGACAGCGAGCGATCGAACGCATTTCTCCGAAAACCACGGCTCGATGGCGGCGTACGGCGTGCCCGGGCATCGCCACGTCGCGGAGATGGAGCAGGAACTGGGCGCCGAGGTCACGTTTGTCCCGCACCTGGTGCCGCTCGACCGGGGCATCCTGGAGACGATCTACATCAGGACCGCACCGGACACCACGGCCGAGGCCATTGGTGCGTGTCTGGGTCGCGCGTATGAGCACGCGCCCTTTGTGCGCCTGACCGGCGACGCGCTGCCTGAGATCAAGCACGTGGCCGGAACGAATTTCTGCGACATCGGCTGGAAGTTCGATGCGTCCACCCGGCGGCTGGTCATGATTGTGTGCCTCGACAACCTCGTCAAGGGGGCTGCGGGACAGGCCGTGCAGAACTTCAACGTGCTGTGTGGCTTCGACGAAAGGACGGGACTGCGGTGACGGGTCCGCTCGTCCTCAAGCTCGGCGGCGAACTGATCGAGACGGCGGCGGCGCGTGCGGCCCTCGCGCAGATGACGCGTGATTTGCAGGCTCGCCGGCCTCTCGTGATTGTCCATGGCGGGGGTCGCGCGATCGATGCGGAACTGGCTCGTCGAGGCATCCTGCCGAAGAAGGTCGATGGCATCCGCATCACCGACGCGCCCACACTCGAAGCGGTGGTGGCGGTGCTGGCCGGCACGGCGAACACAGACCTCGTCGCGGCATTGGTCATGGCCGGTGTCCGCGCGGTTGGCCTGACTGGTGTCGATGCGGGCATGGGCGAAGCGCGGCGGCAGCCCGATCTTGGGCTGGTCGGCGATCCGGCCGACGTCGACCCGTCACTGGTCGAACTGCTGGCGACTCAGGACTACGTGCCGGTCGTCGCGTGTCTCGGCATCGAGTCGGGACCATCGGGCGCCGGTATCCTGAACGTGAATGCCGACGTGATGGCCTGCCGCCTCGCGGCTGCCCTGGGCGCCGATCTCGTGCTGGCCGGCACCACGCCGGGCGTGCTCGATCCCGCCGGGGCGTTGCTCCCCACGGTCACGGTCGCTGACATGGCGACGCTGATCGATGACGGAACGGCCACGGCGGGCATGGTGGCAAAGTTGCTCGCCTGCCGCGCCGCGCTCGAGGACGGCGTTCCCGTTGTCCGCCTGGTGGACGGACGTCAGTTCGCCGCGGGGGTGGATCCTGCGACGCTCCCGGGCACCACTTTCACCACGGCAAAGACACTGGAGTACCGATGAGCACATCCGTTCAGGAACGCGAGGCCCGCAACATCCTGCAGGTCTACCGGCGGATGCCGGCGGTCTTTGACCGCGGCGAAGGCACGCGTGTGTTCACCAGCGAGGGTCGCAGCTACCTTGACTTCATCTCGGGCATCGGCGTCGCCTCCCTCGGTCACGGCCACAAGGATCTGGCAGATGCCATCGCGGCGCAGGCACAGACACTTCTTCACACGTCCAACCTGTTCTTTCATCCGCTCCAGACCGAAGTAGCGGCGATTCTCGCAGATCGGACGGGACTGGATCGCGCGTTCTTCTGTAACAGCGGCTCTGAAGCCGTCGAAACGTGCCTGAAGTTCGCCCGCCGCTACTGGTTCACGCAGGGCTCGACCGGCCGCACGAAGTACGTCGCGTTTCGCCACGCGTTCCATGGGCGCACCATGGGTGCACTGTCGGTGACATGGGATGACCACTACCGCGCGCCTTTCGCGCCGCTCATCCCGAATGTCATGTTTGCCGATCCCGATGACATCACCGGATTCGAGGCCCTGGTGGACGACACCACCGCGGCCATCATCGTCGAACCGATTCAGGGCGAAGGCGGCGTGCGCCCCATTTCCGCGGCCATGGCCTCAGCCATCGAAGGCGCCTGCGCACGGACGGGCGCGCTGCTCATCGCCGATGAAGTGCAGAGCGGCTCCGGACGCACGGGCCCATTCCTCTACAGCCGGACGCTGGGCCTGACGCCGGACCTGGTCGCACTCGGCAAAGCCCTGGGCGCCGGCGTGCCGATCGGCGTCGCGATGTTCAGCAACGCCGTGGCCGCCTCGGCCAGCCCGGGCGATCACGGCAGCACCTATGGCGGCAATCTGCTGGCGTGCCGGGCCGCGTTGGTCTTCCTCGAAGCACTCGCCTCTCCGACGCTGACGGCATCCATGCTCGCGGCTTCGGAACGTCTGTTTTCGGGCCTGCGATCAATGCAGGAGCGCGTGCCGACCATCCGCGACGTTCGCGGCGCGGGACTCATGGTCGGGATTGAACTGACGGTGGATGCCGCGCCTGTCGTGGCCGCCGCGTTTGAACGGGGCCTGCTCATCAACCGGACGGGTGCGACGGTCGTCCGATTGCTGCCGCCGTATATCATCACCCTGGCCGACGTCGACGCGGCCTTGCCGCTGCTGGAGGACGCCCTGGTGGCCGCTGGAGGATCTGGACAGTGACCGATTTGACCATTCGTCCCGGAAGGGTGGAGGACGCCGAGGCGATCCACGCGCTGGTCTCGAGCCATCTGGATGAAGGGCACCTCCTGCCACGCAACCTGTCCGAGCTCCGCCTCCACGCCGGGCGATTCATCGTCTGCGACGTGGCCGGCCAGATCTCAGCCTGCGCCGAGCTCGCACCGCTGTCGCCCAAAGTGGCTGAGGTCCGCTCGCTGGTGGTGTCGCGTGACTTTCGCGGTGCCGGCCTCGCGCATCGGCTTGTCGACCAGCTTCGCGCCAGCGCCCGTACGATGGGTTTCAGCACTCTCACGGCCTTTGCGCACGATGCACGATTCTTCGTGCGCCAGGGTTTCTCGATTGTGCCGCATGTGTGGATCCCCGAGAAGATCCTGACGGACTGCGTGGACTGCCCGCTCTTCCGCAAGTGTGAGCAGTTCGCCGTTGTCCTGCCGCTGCAGAAGCAACAGATGTATCGTCCGGCCGGGCCGCGGGCGACGGCTCAGGTGGCCTGACGTGACGGCGCAACGCATCGACGGCACCGTCACCACGCCGCTCGGCTTCACGGCCGCCGGCGTCTACTGCGGCATCAAGAAGCCGAATCCAGTCACACATCCGCTGGACTTGTGCCTGATCGCATCTACCGGCGGACCGGTGCCCGCAGCCGCCGTCTTCACGACAAACCAGGCGGTCGCCGCGCCGGTGGTCCTTTCACGGGACCACCTGTCACGGTCCGGCGGGCTGTGCGCCGGCGTGGTCGTCAACAGCGGATGCGCCAACGCCTGCACCGGTAAGGCCGGGATGGTCGTGGCGAAGGCCATGGCCGCGGCCGCCGCCCAGGCGCTGGGCTGCGACGACGACCAGGTGTTTGTGTCGTCTACCGGCGTCATTGGTGTGCCTCTCAATCTGGAGAAGATCCGGACCGGCATCACGGCCGCGAGGGCCGCGCAGTCCGTGGAGGGCGGCCAGGACGCCACACGGGCGATCATGACGACCGATCCCTTTCCGAAGTCATGCGCGGCCGTGATCGACACCCCCAGGGGCCGAGTCACGGTCGGCGGCATCGCGAAGGGCTCGGGAATGATCGAGCCGCGAATGGCCACCATGCTGGGTTTCCTGACGACCGACGCCAAAGTAGCCCCGGCGGTCCTGCAGGCGGCGCTGCGCCGGGTCTGCGACGAAACCTTCAACGCGATTACCGTGGACGGCGAGTGCTCCACCAACGACTGTGTCCTGCTGATGGCGTCCGGGGTATCCGGCGTGGAGATCACGGACCCCT
The DNA here is from genome assembly GCA_024640135.1 of Acidobacteriota bacterium. Classification (GTDB taxonomy): domain Bacteria; phylum Acidobacteriota; class Vicinamibacteria; order Vicinamibacterales; family SCN-69-37; genus SYFT01. The sequence continues at coordinate 2,671 of JAHEFO010000141.1, read as the reverse complement.
CCGACCCGGCGCTGGTCGAACCCCTGCGGGTCGTCGCAGGTCACCTGGCAAGGGAGATCGTTCGCGGCGGCGAGGGGGCGACGAAACTGGTCACCGTTCGAGTCACCGGAGCCGAGTCGCTGGCCGATGCGCGCCTGGCCGCCCGGACGATCTGCAACTCGCCGCTCGTCAAGACCGCCATTCACGGCGGTGACCCGAATTGGGGGCGCTTGATTGCCGCGGCGGGACGCTCCGGTGCGCGATTCGTCCTCGACCACGCGTCCGTCCGCATCGGTGACATCGACTTGTTCGACGACGGCGTGCCCTTTGATGAGCGATCGCCCGCGGCGGCCGATGTGCTGGAACAGGACCACATGGTCATCACGGTAGACCTGGGTACTGGCGGCCGCGACGAAGCCACGATGTGGACCTGCGACTTCAGCGCGGAGTACGTCAAGATCAACTCAGAGTACCGGACGTGACGGGGTGCCGCCGTGATTGTTGAATTACCAGCGCTTGAATCCAAGGACTTCCTTTCCATCCTCGACCTCGGCTCCGAGGCGCTCGAGCAGGCGCTGGCGCTGGCCGCGGTGTTCAAGACCGAGCGCCTGAAGGGCCGTCCGCATGCGCACGTCCTGGAAGGCCAGCACGTGGCGCTGCTCTTCGAAAAACCGTCGCTGCGCACACACGCGGCGTTCACGATGGCCGTCCGGGAACTCGGGGGCGACGTGATCGAGCCGTCCAGCGATGTGGCGTTCGGCGGACGCGAGTCAGCCAGTGACGTGGCCCGCAATCTCGAGCGCTGGGTGCCAATCGTGGTCGTCCGGACCTTTGCGCAGGCGCGGCTTGAACGATTCGCGGCAGCGTCGGCGCGCATGCGGATCATCAATGCCCTGACCGACGAGGAACACCCGTGTCAGGCCCTGGCCGACATGCTGGCCCTCATCGAACGTTGGGGATCGGTGAAGGGCCGCACCATCGCGTTTGTCGGCGACGGCAACAACGTGGCGGCGTCTCTGGCGCAGGCGTCCGTAATGCTCGGCATGCATGTCCGGCTGGCAACACCTGAGGGATTCGAGCTCAACGCCGGGCTGGCAGCCTCGGTGCGCGACGTCGCACGGTTCGGCGCCACGTTCACCGAGGGGCATGATCCGGTGGCAGCCGTGCAGGACGTGAACGCGGTGTATACCGACGCCTGGGCCTCGATGGGCCAGGAAGACGATGCCGAACGTCGAGCGGGCATCTTTCAGCCGTTCCAGGTGAACGCCGCCTTGATGGCCAGGGCGGCGCCGGAAGCGCTGTTTCTGCACTGCCTGCCCGCCCACCGGGGCCACGAAGTCACTGACGAGGTGATCGACTCGCCCACGTCAATTGTCTTTGACCAGAGCGAGAATCGGTTGCACACTCAAAAGGCGCTCCTGGCGATGATGTCATCGCGGTAGGCGCGCCTGGAGGCCGGGCGGCACAACCCCGGCGACCCTCATGCATCCGTGGCACGACAGCTATATTGACGACGCGCAGGTGGACACGGCGTTCCCGGTCATCATCGAGATTCCCAAGGGCAGCTCCAACAAGTACGAACTCGACAAGGAGACGGGTCTGCTCCGCCTCGATCGCGTGCTGTACAGCGCCGTGCATTACCCGGCTGACTACGGATTCATCCCGCGGACGTACTGCGACGACGGTGATCCGCTGGACGCCCTGGTGTTGAGCCAGGACCCCGTGCATCCGCTGACCATCGTGGAAGCCCGCGCGATCGGCGTGATGCGCATGCGGGACGAAAAGGGCATCGACGACAAGATCGTCGGAGTCAGCGTGCGAGATCCGGCGTTCGCGGACTACACCGACAAGGGCCAGCTCCCGACCCACATCCTCCGTCAGGTGCGGCAGTTCTTCGAGGAATACAAGGCCCTGGAAAACAAGGAGGTTATCGTCGAAGACATGCTCGGGCCGAAGGAGGCGACCGCCATCATTCGCGCCGCCCTCGATTTGTATCGTCGTCTGCGCCGTGGAGAGTTGGGAAAAGGTGGATCATAGGAAACGATGCGAGTCGCATTTGGTCTGATCGCCGCCACCTGCGCGACACCCATCGCGGTCGCCACGATGTTCAGCGTGCTGTACGCGCTCCAGATCGGTTGGTTCGAAGGAAAGGACTGGGACCTGGTCCTCGACAATATGAAGATTTATGCCACTTTCTCGGCACCCATTGCCCTGTTCGTGACGGTGGCCGCCGGCGGCCCCCTGGCTCATCGCCTCAAGCACCTGGGCCACCGGGGGTTCCTCCACCATGCGCTTGTTGGCGTGATTCTCGGCGCCGCCCCGTTCGTGCTGTTTGACGGCTACATCATTGGAACGAAGCTCCTGCTCGATGTTCGGCCAGCGCCCGACACCGAAACCGTGATGACCGCAGCCCGTTGGGCCGCGCTCGGGTCATGGTGCGGTTTCTGGTCCGCCTGGGCCCACTGGCTGGTGGTCGTGCGCGAGAGGCCTTCGGAACGCCATCCCTGACATCCGGCACCGCCGCCGGCCGCCCACCACCGTTTCCCCGGTTCCCCGCCTCCGCCATTGGGTATCAACCGGCCCGGTACGATAGAGTGCCCGGGTTCCCGGTTGATTCCCCTTTTCGTGGAGGCTATGTGGCACGTCGAGGCATTCACTCTCTCATTCTCGGGCTGGCGCTGGCAGTCGCGTT
>JAHEFO010000140.1 GCA_024640135.1 Acidobacteriota bacterium | reverse complement strand
GTCCGAGGAGTCTGGCTCCTTCAGGGCGCGCTCGAAATTGAGCACAATACGAGTGCCTCCCCCGGACACATCCCCGGCAGATCGATAGAGAGCAGCACCGTCAAGGAAGGCGCCCTCAAGCAGACCGCCCGCCAGACGAATGGCGTCGGCCACTCGCCCGGCACCGCCGCCAAGAGTGTACCGCCCGGGGTACTGGACCTGCCCGCCCACCGAGACGACCCGCATCGGCTGATATCCCGCCCGCCGCCGGACCAGAAGACGATCGCCGCTCCGCAGCGGCATCGACCGATCTGACAGGTCCACCGGAGCAGACGTCACCGAGACTGCGTCACCACTGGTCAGATCCACGCGGAACAGCTCCGCGATCTTCTGGTCGGCAATCTCCTGAACGCCGCCGCCGCGAATCAGCAAATCGCCGAGTGTCATGTTCGAGGCGTAGTCGTAGGTGCCGGGCTTGTTCACGGCGCCATCAATCTCGACTGTCCGCATCTCGGCAAAATCCGCCGCTGCGTACGTCACGACCTCGTCTCCGCTCTCGAGTAGCGGGTTCTGGGTACTGTCGCCGCTGAGAGCCGCACCGAGATCGAACCGGAGCAGTTCCCGCTCAACAAGATCCCCATTTCGAACCAATCGCGACACCTCCACACGTGGCAGATAGGCATCACGCCGACGGTCAGGGTCTTCGAAACCGCCAGGGCCCCGAAGCAAATCCAGCATCCGCATGCCCTGAAGCAGGGGCTGACGCCCCTTCGTCTTGACGAATCCCGACAATGTCACGAATCGTTCGGTCCCGAGGATGTCGGTGCGCGAGTACACCAGGACTTCGTCGCCGGCCTGCAACGCCAGGTTCTGTTCGGGGTCGCCCTCCAGGAGTTTGCCTAGATCGAAGGTCACCAATTCCTGCCGGGTCGAGCCTGACACGAGCCGAAGCAGGTCTGCCCGTGGCAGGTAGCTCTCACGCATGAAGTCGCGGTCCTGCAATCCCGCACGCGTGAACAACAAGTCGTAGAGTCTCATGCCGGCTGACAGGGGCACGACACCCGGCGACTTCACGTGCCCGGTCAGCGTGACTTCTCCGCTGGTTCCCACGACGTCGATGACGGTGCTGACAATCAGCTCGTCAAGTGACTCCATCACCACGTTATGCGCCGGATCGCCTTCGGCCGCGAGACTGAGATTGAGCTGCAGGAACGACCGCCGCATGTCCCGGCCAGTCCGAACCAAGTCGACGCGTTCCAGGTAGGCATCAGCCCGCAACCCCCCGGCCTTGCCAATCAAATCGTTGATCGTCATGCCCTCGACGTACTGGTACTCGCCAGGCACGAGCACCCCGTTCCCCTGCAAGGAAACAAAGTCCCGGCGCCTGGTCTCCGACTTCAGCACCGTCACAACATCCTGGTCCAACAAAGGCACGCGGCGGTTCGCGGCCGCCTCGGCGTCGAGATTGATACTCAAGGTCCGAGGCCCGGTGTTCAGCTCGACGCGTCGAACCAGCAGCCGTTGAGTGTTTGCGGACGGCTTGACGCCTCCCGCCAGGTCGAGCACGGTATCGAGATTCTCCTCAAGCGTCGGGTGAAGCGCATAGACACCGGGCCGTCTGACTTCACCCTGAATCGTCACTTCCTTGCGCGTGAGTGGCACGAAGATGATGTCACCGTTGCGAATCTGCAACTCGTTCCCGTCAACCGAGCCGCGCAAGAGGAACTCATAGAAGTCGATCTCGATCGTCCGGCTGCCTCGTCGGATCCTCAGATTCCTGAGAGACGCGCCGTCCTTCACGCCACCCGCCTGGGCGAGTGCATAAATCAGGTTTGCCAGGCTCGGGTGCAGCGTGTAGCTGCCTGGCTTCACGACTTCCCCCTGCACGAGGAACCGCACGCCACGAACCTTGCCCAGCGCCAGGTCGACGAACGCGGAACTGGCAGCCGGACTATCAAGATTGAAATAGGTGGCGTACGAGGTCGCAAGGTGGCGCGTGATGCGGTCCGCGACATCCGAGAGCGGAAGATCGCCGATGTAGACGCGCCCAGGGACGTCGGGAACTTCCAAATACTGATCGGCACTGACCGTCAGCTCATGGGTCAGCTGCAGTTGGCCCCAAACCCGGAGATTCACGACGTCCCCCGGGGCGAGGACGTAACTCCCGTCGACGGGACCAGGTTCAATAGTCGAAACGTCGACATCGAATGCCGCATGCCCAATCATGGGCAACGAGGGCTCGGCTTCGACACTCTCAGCGGCAGGCAACTCCGTGATCGGCCCAGGAAGCGGAACCTGCGCGGGAGACGCCAGGGGCACAGGCGGCGGCCCGACCACGGGCAGTTGAGTACTGGTGGTTTCCTGCCGGGCTCCCGCCACGCCTCCAGGGCGCGCCTCCCCGTGGGCGGCGATGAGTACAGATCCGACCAGCGCGGTCAGAAGAACGCGAACGAAAGACGAATTCTTAAACATCGTGTTTGGATTCCTGGTGTCCGCTCGCGGAATTCGGCGCAGACAACGCCCGCACCGTCCTCGCCCCGACACGGACCACCTCATGACGAATGGTGGCAAGGTGACCGGCGAATTCCACTCCATCGGGCGAGTTCAGGTCGACTCGTGAGCGAAGCTCAAACAAGACGGCGAGGCCCAGTCCGACGATCAGACCGACGACTCCCATCAGCATGACTAGTCCACGCCGCGATTGACCAGTGCGAAAGCGGGGCGGAACTGCGGCCTCGATGATGACCAACGAGGTTCCTTCATCCAATTCCGCGATTCGAGCCTGTTCGAACGATTTCTTGAGTGACACGTACAACTCGGCCTGAACATTGACTTCGCGCTGCAGTTGTTCCTGTCTCAACTCGAGCAGCGGCGGAACCCCCTGCGAGCGGCCCGTGAACGGATCCCGCTCGGTCGACGTCAGCAGCCGATTCTGTTCCCGGAAGAGGCGCAGAGCCTCCTCAGCCTTCGTCAGAAGACCGGATGTTTCCTTGACCTGCGCCTCGATGAACTCGCGGCGTTTCTTGGCGGCCGTCGACCGGATGTTCTTGTCAAAATCTGACAACGCAGCAACGTAGGCGTTCGCCAGATCCGCAGCGGTCTGAGCATCGGTCCACCCAACACGGACCGTCATGACCGCCAACACGTCCCACCTCCGAAGGCGATTGCTCGAATCCAATCGGGCTCCGGCCAGCGTCAGGAAATCCCGCTCGAATCCCGGACGGCCGTCCGGCGCCTCTTCGTCGCCAATAACTCGCTCCCGCACGGTCACGCCATCCGTGATCTTCGTCCTGAGCACGGCGTCCGTGACCACCGTCGACGACAGGATTCTGGAGTAGTAGTCGAAGGGATCACCTTGGTCGATTGGACCAACGGGCCCTGCCATGCCTGCCGCGGCCCGTCCGGTTCCGGGATTGGCAACGAAGCTGACCGACGCCTCATACCAGGGCGATCGCGCCAGTGCCTCTGCCACCCCGAGCGCAAGCCCGATGACCACTGTCACGACCAGCACGACCCGATGGCGGAGCAGAAAGTTCAGGGGCCACAGGGGCGAGATCCCGACGTCATCGTCGTCGTCAGTGCCCTGCGACGGCAGGAGTTCAGGGTCAGGAATCGACACCCGTTCAGCCTAGCACGACACCGGCGACGTCAGCGCACTCTGGCGCCGACGTCATCCCCGCCGATCGCGGACGCGTTGGTCGGAGTGTCGACCAGTCCGTTTGGGCCAGTCGACAGAATCCAAACCGGACCGTCCGAGGCCCAGTCCCCGACATTCAACAGGAAACAGTGGCCCCAGGCATCGGTGGGCATTCCTCCACCAAAAAGCCCGGGCGCGATCGTCGCGCCGAACAACCAGGCCTGATGCGACGGACGCGCCGCCGCGGCGGCGCGTGCGGTTGCCATGGCCGGCACGATGTCGGGCAACCGACCAGGTCCGCACGCGATGCCCACGGTGGTCCCGATAGCCGCGAGTTCGTCGGCCCGCGCGCGCAAGCGCTCGCTGGCGGCGCGCGCGCGCTCCTGAGTCTGAGCGATGCGCGCCTCGTTGAGCGACCAGGCTGCGGCCGGCGGCAGGACGGCGGTGACCAGGATCACCACGGCAATCGCGGCAACAAGCTGCGAGCCTGACACAGGGCAGCGCCCTCCACGATTGGCCATTATCGTCCCTTCCAGCCAAGCATCCGTCCCACGGTTCGCACGAGGATGCGGAGATCGAACCACAGGGACTGATGGCGTACGTAGTAGAGGTCGTATTCGAGCTTCGTGGTGGCGTCTTCCACAGAATCCCCGTACTCGGTGCTGACCTGGGCCCACCCGGTGAGGCCCGGTGCGACGGTGTGCCGCGCGCGATACAGAGGCACCTGGCGCTCGAGCTGCTCGACAAACTCCGGACGTTCGGGACGCGGCCCAACCATGCTCATCTCGCCGCGAAGCACGGCCCACAGGTTCGGGAGTTCGTCGACATGGGTGCGCCGCAACACCCGGCCCACCCGGGTGATCCGGGGGTCGTTTTCCTGGCTCCACCGCGGCCCCCCCGCCTCGGCATCGTGCCTCATCGTTCGGAACTTCGTCAGCCTGAACGGCCGTCCGCCGCGACCCTGACGCCACTGCGAATACAGAACGGGGCGGCCCGATTCGAGCCAAATCGCCAGGCTGGCGATCGCTCCGAGCACCACGCCCCCGATCCCCAGCGCGAGCGCAACGGCCACGTCGAGCATGCGTTTGGCCAGCGGTGACGAATCGCGCGGTCCCGCACCGGAAAAGAGCTGGGTCAGCGCCCAATCAGGGCCCAGGTGCCTCACCGGCACGCGGTGCAACGCCTGCTCGTACACGCGCGCGAACGTCACCACATCGATGCCCGCCTCCTGGCAGCGCAGCAACTGGTCGAGTACGTCTGCCGCGACGCCCCCCGTCACGGCAACGACGATCTCCGTGGCGCCTTGTCTACGGGCCATCTCCTCAAGACTCTCGCCCGCCGGAAGGGCATCGCCCTTCGAGATCGGCACAGGCGCGAGGACGAGCGCATCCCGGAGTGCCGGTTCACGCCCCAGGGCGAGTGCCGCCTCGGTCGCGCTGGCATCACCCACGACGAGCAGCCGCCGCGTGAAGGTGTCTCGCGTCAACGTCCACAGCAGCAACAGGCGCCCGCCCATCGTGAGCCAGGCGGCATTCCAGAGGATATACACCGCCAGGAGTCGGGGCAGCACGTCTGGACCGGCAGAGAAGAACGCGACGAGGTACGCGACAAACAGGGCGCCGCTGGCGTGCAGCAGGCCCACCGCGATCGCCCGTACATCGAAGGCCTTGCTCGGATGCCGGATCGGCGATAGCACCACCACCCAGACTGGCACGGCCAGGAACCACCAGGCGTGATTCCGGACAAACTCGAACGAGTACGCGAATCCGGCCGTCAGCGACCATGTCCACATCGCCAGCATCACGGAAACCGTCCCACTGGCGGCATCGCTCAGGGCAAGCAGAAACGTGCGTTCCGACGTTCGGAGGGGACGGACCATTGGCACGTTGATGTTAGCCCAGGGCAGCGCCTGTGTTCCCGGCTGGTTGCCGGGGCGAGGAGAACAACCGTCAGGCGCCAGGCAACTGGACAACCACACCCGGCGGCCGCGAAGTGACGGTTCGAGGCCGGGGTTTCAGCGTCGCTGACGGCAGACACTCGCCCAGCAGCCGTATGATTTGGTCGTGATCGTCTCGCGCGGCGGCAACCGCCAGCCGCTTGAGGACGTCTTCGAGTCCGTCGTCGGTGACAACAGTCGATTCGATGACCCGCCTGATATCCCCGCGGGCGGTAGGTTCAACAGCCGCCTCGGGCTCCCAGAGAATCTCGTCCAGTTTCTCGCCGGGCCTGAGTCCCGTATAAACGATCGAGATTTCATTCTCCGCCAGCCCGGACAACCGAATCATGTCGGCGGCCATCTCGCGCAGCAGCACGGGTTCGCCCATGTCAAGCACGAACAACTCGCCGCCCTGACCGATTCCTCCAGCCTGCAGAATGAGGTGCACGGCCTCAGAGATCGTCATGAAGTACCGGCGCACTTCAGGGTGGGTCACCGTCACGGGGCCCCCGCGTTCGATTTGTGCCTTGAACGTCGGCACCACACTCCCGCGACTGCCGAGAACGTTGCCGAATCTCACAACGGCAAACGCCCCACCGTGCACCCTGGCAGCGCGCTGGACGACAAGCTCGGCCAGACGCTTCGACGCGCCCATGATGTTGCCCGGCGCCGCCGCCTTGTCCGTCGAGACCATCACAAACCGCTGGACGCCCACGGCCACGGCGGCATCCACGACGTTTCGGGTACCCAGAACGTTGTTCGTGATCGCCTCGGCTGGGTTGTCCTCCATCAGCGGGACGTGCTTGTGGGCGGCCGCATGGAAGACCACGGTCGGCTCATTCTTGCTGAACACCCGCATCACACGCTCGCGATCACGCACGTCTGCAATGACGACCCGCAAGTCCACTGAAGGAAACCGCCTGCGCAGTTCACCGGCGATCGCGAAGATGCTGTTCTCCCCATGCCCCAGCAGCAACAGGCGGCCTGGCCTGGCGTGCGCCACCTGTCGGCACAACTCCGAGCCGATCGATCCACCTCCGCCGGTCACGACGACGCTGGCCCCCACGAGATAGTCCGGCCCGCCCGACTGCGCCTGAACCTGCGGCCGTCGCAGGAGGTCAGCAATATCAACTTGTCGCAACCGGCTGACACTGACCTGCCCATCGAGCAACTCATAGAACCCTGGCATCACTCGCGACGGAATTCCCAGCGTCCGGCAGCGCTCCGCCACTGAACGGACGATCCGTCCTCCGGCAGTGGGAATCGCGATGACCACTTCGTCCACTCGCCGCGCGGCTACCACCTTTGCCAGCGCAGAAATCTCACCCAGCACCGGCAGCCCGTGAATCTGGTGATTCGCCTTATTGCGAGCGTCGTCGAGGAATCCGACAGGCCGGAGACCAAGTTGCGGGTTCTTCTGCATCTCGCGGGCCACCAACGTCCCGGCATCGCCGGCCCCCACAATGACCACACGACGCCCGGGCTTGACCGCCTCACGAGGTCGTTCCGCCATGGTCTCGGCGATCGCCCGCACCGATGCACGCAAGCCGACAGTCATCGCAACCGCAAACAGCCAGTCCAGCGGCGGAACCCAGCGAGACCACTCCCCTATCCCTCCCGTGAGTCGTCCAGCGACCATCAGAGTCGACAGCACGGCCGAGGCGACGGAATTGGCAAGCACGATCGCGACCAAATCCCAGAATCCGGCGTACCGCCAGTAGCGCCGGTAGAGACCGAAAGCATGAAACGTGGCGAGCTTGACGACAACAGCCGCCACCAGAAAGGGATAGAACTCATGACGAAAGTCGAGAAACAGCCACCCGAAACGGAGGCCAAACGCGGCCCATGCAGCCAGCATGATGGCCAGCAAGTCACCGACAAGAAGGTACCGATTACGCATAAACTGCACTGCGTATTATGGCCGAAACCGGTCGTCAACGGCCAGGAGGCGCCCCGCCGAGTACGCCGCGCCAGAACCCGGCGCTCCAGCACATGTGCACGGTCACCAACGCGGCAAGCACGTCGAGAGCCCGAGCCCCCCGGCGCGCAATTTGGGCGGTGCCCAGCAAGACCACAAGCGGATACGCAGCCGCGGCGAGGCCTGTGAAGAGTGATGGCGCAATCGCGGCCAGCACGACCGTCACCAGCGCCCAGGGCAGAAGAAATACCGGCGGCACCTGGCGCCAATGGAGGGCCCGCGGATCCTTCCTCAGCATCCGCAGCTTCCAGAACCCATAGCGGAAATACTGGCGGCCAAGCGCTCTCAACGTCGGTCGCGCGATGTATGTCGCTTTGATCCGGCGATCGAGAACAACGTCAAGTCCGGCCCTACGCGTTCGGTAGTTGAAGTCGAAGTCCTCGTTGGCCACCAACGACTCGTCGAAGCCGCCAAGGCGCTCCCACACCGCACGTCGAAACGCACCGAATGGCACGGTCTCCACCTTGATTCGATCGGGACCAGCGGTTGCCGCATGTCGATACAGGGCGCCGCCTGACCCCAATGGATGCGACACGACGGCGGCAATCGCCCGGGCGACTGAGGTCGGCGCGCCGGCACGGATCCGCCATACGCCACCAACCACGCCCACGCCGTCCTCCGCCACCCCTCGCAGACACAGCTCGACATAGTCGGGATCGGGGACCGAATGTCCATCCATCCGCACGATGATCCCGGCCGTCGTCCTGCTGATTCCGCGGTTCAAGGCCGGCCCAACGCCTCGCCCCTCGCCGGCCACGATCTGAACAGGCGCGCTCGGATGGCCCGCCTGCCATTCCCGGATTCGTTCGGCCGTGCCATCGGTCGAGCCATCGTCAACGATGATGATCTCGGATGGTGGCGAAGTCTGGCCGACCAGGGCATCGAGCAGGTGCTCGACATGCCCGGCCTCGTTGCGGCAGGCGCTCACCACCGCCCCGCGCGCCTCCGCCACTGGCGTCCCCGTCACGGCACGACCACTCCTGACGCAGTCACCAGCGTCCCCGCCACTAGCGGCCTGTCCTCTCGGAATGCGACGTGGAATTCTGGAGCGCCCCGCCTCCAAACTGAATGCGGGTCACGACGCGATCCCCGCGCCCCAGAGAAGACGCCCTGAGCCGGACCACCCGCGTGGCCAGCCGGGTCCCATAGGTCGGCGAAAACCAGCCCAACGCCTCGCCTTCCTGCCCGCGGTGTTCACTGAGCGTGAGCTGACCGGCCTCGCTGGCGGGCTCAAGATCCGCATGAAGAACCGTGGAGGGCCCAGCTTCCGGGTGCAGTAGCCAGGTGACCTGTACCGTCGCCGCTTCGCCCACCAGGGCCCGGTCTTCGACGACGACGGCTTCCGGACTGACACATACCCGCCGTTCGGCGATTGGCGTTCGAGCCACCGCATCCATCAAGCGTGCCACGATTGTCGAGGTCTCGCCCTCCGATTCAACCGTGATGAGCGCTGCCGAAGGCCACGCCCACCACAGAAACCGCGGTCCTCGAATGCCGGGTTCTTGATCGTTCACCACAGGACCGTTGTGGACCTGTGCCGAAACCATCCCGTTGTTCCACGGCGGAGGAGCGTTGTACGAGAATGAGCCGGGGTCGGTGATGACCTCCTGGCCATCGTGCCGGACATCGATGTGCAGACTGTCCAGGTGAGAGGGTCGATGCTTGAAGGTCCCGGCGCACAGAAACACCGAGGTTCGACCTGCACGGGCGACGGCCCAGCCCGACGAGCCTCTGACTACTCCGTCCCGGCGAGGTGGGGCCACCGCAGGACTGGTTCCCGTCCAGGCCTCGACTTCGGGATCGGCCGGCACATCCGCAGGGAGCGGAACGTTCAGGACAACCGCCGCGAGGGTCAAGGCCGGGCGAAAATCCCGATAGGGTGCCGACGAGTAGGTCAGTACTCTTCCTCCATCGTTCGCACCGTGATTGGGCACCGTTCCATTCCTCGAACAGACAAGGGCACCCAGCAATTCGACTGACTGGCTGAGCCGCGCCACACAGTCCAGCGGCAGCGACAATCCACGGGAGGTGAGCAACCGTTGCGCCAGAATCGCCTGGTCCAGGGCAGTGCGCATGTACGTGAGCGAGTGCTGGGCGTACCAACCGTCAGGATAGAACTGATCGCGAATCTGCTCTGCCAGCCACCGCAGTCCCCGGCGACGCCATCGGCCTGCCGCGGGGTGCTGGCGCTCGAATCGAAACCCGAGATGAATCAGGCCCGCGGCCTCCGAGATGCCATGGTTCGTGCGCTGCGACAGGCCATATTCGATGGCATCTTCGATGCGCTCGCCTGATGCCGCGAGGACCGTGCGGACGCTTTCAGCAAGCACGTCGTCACCGACCGCGGGCACGAGGACCGCCTCAGCATGAAGCAACGCCAACGCCCGTATCGCGGTTTCCTGTCCGCAGGCCCAATGGGGTCCGAAAAAAGGCGGACTGCCGTCCCGCCACGTCTGGAACTGCGAGGCAAACACCGTCCCGAATCCCGGGTCACCCGTCAGCGAGTAGGCCCTGACGAGGTCGTAGGCCCAGGCAAACCGAGCCGGTTCCCACACATCCTTGATGTCACCGTGCGCCGGCAGGTGCGGCACACGCCACCACGGCGCGTTGTCGAAAGTGAACCCGTTCACCGGATGGGTCCGCCAGGCGTCGGCATCAGCCGGAAATTGACGCCACTCGCCACCATACGCCAGGTGCAGTCCTTCAGCGACCTTCCCGGCGTCGCGCAACACCCGCTCCCGATATTCGGCCGGGAGCGAACGGTAGCCCCGATTGGGAGAGTAGGTGGTCAAATCGGCATCGGGACGGACCGGCCCGCGAAACACCGGTTCCCTGCGGAACAGGCCGGCCTGACGCCGAACCTCAAAACGGACCCGGCGGGTCATCCCCCTCCAACCGAACGTCTGCAGAATGGTCCGACCGGCGACACCAACCCGAACGCGACCCGACGTCACCTGAGCGCCTCGAGCGCCTCGATCAATCGCTGCGATAGCACCACGCGGCTGTGCGTCTGCTCCACCCATCGCCGACCGTCCGTGTGCATTCGGAGACGCGTCAGAGTAT
>JAHEFO010000139.1 GCA_024640135.1 Acidobacteriota bacterium | reverse complement strand
GTCGGTCGTGAACATGACCAGCGCCTATGGCGGCATCCGCTGGGGCACCGGCATGTCGCGCGCGTTCCAGTACGAGAAGACGCAGAGCCGCATTGGGGGATCGCTGTGGGCCTCGCCCCTGCAATACATCGAGAACTCGCCCCTCTTCTGGGTGGAGAAGGTGCAGACGCCGTACCTGACCATTCACAACGATGCCGACGACGCCGTGCCGTGGTATCAGGGCATCGAGTTCTTCTCCGCGATGCGGCGGCTGGGAAAGGAAGCGTACTTCTTCAACTACAACGGAGAACGCCATGGGTTGCGCAACCGCGACAACATGAAGCACTGGACGGTGCACATGGACGAGTTCTTCGACCATTTCCTGCTGGGAGCCCCGAAGCCGGATTGGATGGAAAACGGCGTGCCGTATCTGGAGCGCGGCACGCGTGACGTCTCCGACATGTTCAAGCGGGAGAAGCCAGCCCCTTCAGGGGGCGGCAAGTAGTCGCCGCGTGAAGATCCATCGTCTCTCACCCGCCGTGCCGATGCCGTCGTACCAGACGGCCGGCGCGGCGGGATTCGATCTGGCCGCCAGTGCGGACCTCACGGTGGCGCCCGGCGCCATTGTGCTGGTGCCAACCGGACTGGTGGCCGAGGTGCCGGCCGGACATTTTCTCGCCATCTTTGCGCGCAGCAGCACGCCCCTCAAGCGCGGCCTGACCGTGGCCAATGGGGTCGGCGTGGTGGACAGCGACTACTGTGGGCCCACGGACGAAATCAGAATTCAGGTGATGAACGTCACGCAGGCGCCGGTCGAGATCAAGGCTGGCGATCGCCTGGCGCAAGGGGTGGTCATGCCGTTCGCGCGCGTCGAACTTGAGGATGGTGACGGCGCTACCGCGCCCTCGCGCGGCGGATTCGGTTCCACGGGGTGACGCGCCGATCGAGCTCGTGAGCCTGCGCGGCGACGCTGGCGCGCGCGCTGAAGCAGGGGCCAGGGGAGTCGTGATCAGGAGGCGGGGATCTTCACGGCCGGGTCGGCACGATTGTTCCGAAGTCCGGTGACCGTGCCGTTGACGTCCATCACGAATTCCACTCGATCCACATCGTCGTCCTGGCACTGGAAGACGCGGCCGTCCTCGGTCACGAGCTCGCACGGGACGGGGTCGTCACTGACGCGGCTCACGAACCTGCCACCCTCGATGGAAAACGAGAGTTCGAACCCGTCCTCGAACCGATAGCGGCCAACAAAGTCACGCACGTCATCCAACCGGTAGGGCACGGCCGTGAATGCACGCGGCGGGTTGTACTCGCCAAGCGGATGGGTGCCGCCGCACCGGACGCAGACGGTGGGCCGGTTGATGTTGTCCACCAGGTGCTTCGTGGGGGCGAACGCCATGAGGTACTCGAAGATGGCGTCCAGGTCTTCGTCACGCATGTGCCTGAAGGTGGTCCAGGGCATGACGGGGCTGAGGTCGCGCGCGCGCACCACGCCGGTCCGCATGACTTCCCGGAACACCCCGCGGTCGTAGTGGATGATGCCGGAGGCATCCGGTGTGATGTTCGCCGAATAGGCCTGCTGACCCGACCGTTCGATGAGATTCCCTCCGGCGAATATGCCGGGGTTCTTCGGGGTGTGCCACGAACTGTGGCAGCCTGAGCAGTCAGCCACTCCGGCGAGGTAGCGGCCGCGCGCGAGCGTGTCGTGTGGGTCCGGCCCAGCGACCGGCGCCGTGATGGGCTCCGGTACCGGAGTCTCGGCCAGGATGTCGGCGGGCATCACGGTGGCCGGAAGCTCGTTCCGCACAGGCGTCATCGATCGCAGGAACACGATGACGGCGGCCACGTCCTCGTCGGCCAGCCTGCGGAACGATTCGTACCACATCTGCGGATGCAACACGCGGCCGTCATGGGAGATCCCTTCCCGGATCGCGCGCGCCAGCATGTCGTCGGTCCATCGGCCGATGCCCGTCTCCTCGTCCGGCGTCAGGTTCGGCGCCACCAGCCAGGGCTTGTCCCACCAGACGGCGCCCACGCCGGCCTTTCCTTGCACGGGCGGCGCACCGGCTTTCGTCCAGTCGCGTGGAGAGTGGCAGACAAAGCACTGCAGCACGCCCTCGACCAGGTACTCGCCCCGCGCCCGCCGGGCCGCCGTTGACTGATAAACCACCTCGGTGAGAGCGCGAGCCTGATGGATCTTCGGCGCGGGCGTCGGAGCCTCGTCGTGCCGTGTTCCGCCGCAGCCGGAGATGGCGGCGCCAATGGTCAAGAGCGCGAGCAGACGCATGGGGCAGGATTCTATCCGACGAAACGTGTGATCGCGCGTCGGTCTTCCACTTGCGCTGGCATCATCCAGTCGACGACGTCGTTCGTTCAAGGGTGGTGAAGCTCCTGTTGATTTGATATACAAACACGAACATGATACAAAGAGCGAATCGTGAAGGGTGACCACCTGGGTGAATTCGAGGAACTCGTGCTCCTGACGGTCAAGGGATTGGTCGATGCCGCCTATGGTGTCTCAGTCCACTTGGTGCTGGAGCAGGAGACATCACGCACTGTCTCGCTGGGAGCCGTCTACGCCGCGCTCGACCGCCTGGAACAGAAGGGGCTGGTTCAGTCACAGATGACGGCAGGCACTTCCGAGCGCGGCGGACGGAGCCGCCGCGCGTTCTCGATGACCGCTCGGGGCACCCGCGCCCTCGACACCACGCAGCAAGTGCGATCGCGCCTCCGGCGTGCGGCAACCTATCGTCCTCTGAAGGATCGGCCGTGAGTACGGTGCCACGAACATGGCTGATGGAGGTCGTGCGACGTGTCCTCCGGCTCCGTGTGCCGGCGGCACGGCTCGAAGAGCACATGGGGGACTTGGCGGAGCTCTGGGCCCGCCGCGGATCCTCTCACCAGCGGGCGCGTACGCTGCGGGCGTTGCGGGACATCGCAGGATTCCTGTGGCACACCAATACGGCCACGCGGAATCGCCACGCGCGCGGCAGTCTGTGGACGCGTGTGACTCACGGCCTCGGTGCCCTGTGGCACGACGGGCGATACGCCTTTCGCCTGATGCGGCGGCAACCACTGGTTTCCACGCTGACACTCGTCACGCTGACGTTGGGGATCTCCGCCAGCACGGGCATCTTCAGCACCGTGGACAGACTGCTGTGGCGGCCCCTGCCATTTCCACATCCTCAGCAACTCGCGATTGTCATCGATCCGCTCTTCTCCTTCGCGGACAATCGCATGGCCCCGTCCAGGCAGATGGCGGCCCTTCCGGTCTTTGACGGCATCGGTCTCTATGCCGAGGGCGGAGTCAACGTCGAGGGGCTGGGTGTCCCGGTGCGGGCGAACGCGACCGTGGCATCACCGGGCTTCTTTTCGGCGTTGGCCGTGCCGGCCTTGATGGGACACACGTACACCCAGGAAGAGGATGTCCCGGGCGCCAATGCTGTCGTCGTGGTCAGTCATCGCTTCTGGAGACAGTACCTGGGTGGCGATGTCACGGCGCTGACTCGCCCCTTGGTCATCAACCGTCGTCCGTTTCGGATCACGGGCGTGATGCCGGAGTCATTCACGTTTCCCGGTGCGACGGACGTCTGGCTGCCGTCCGGCACCGACCATCAGGTGACAGGCCAGAGTCTGGCTCCCACCGTGATCGCGCGGATCGCCACGGGGATTCCCTGGGCGGACGTCGACGCCGCGCTGGTCGCGCTCGAGCACGAGCTTGGTGCGCCAGAGCCGAATCCGAATGAGGCGACGAAATCACGCCTGGTGGGATTGCAGGAGACGCTCACGACGGACGTGCGCCCGACGTTGTTGCTCCTGGCGATCAGTGTCGGACTGGTCCTGCTGGTTGCCGCCACGAATGTTGCCGGACTGTTCCTCGCACGCGTGTCCCGGCGACAGCCGGAATTCGCACTGCGTCTGGCGTTGGGGTCGGGCCGATGGAGGCTGCTCCAACTCATGGCGACGGATGCCGCGTGCTACGCCGCGGTGGCCGGCGTCGCGGGAACGTTGCTGAGTGTGGTGGCCATTCGTGCCTTTACGGCGCTCGGCGACCCCAGCTGGGCGGCGGCAGACGCTTCCACGGTGGACGGCCGCGTGCTGGTCATCGCCGTGGCGGTCTCGGCCGTGGGAGCCCTGGTCTTCGGCCTGGCGCCTGGCCTGGCTGCCTGGGCGCAGCCCTCGGCACGGGCGCTGCGCAGCGGCGCGACGGCGACCCCGGGCCGCCGGTGGCGCTGGGTGCGCCATGGCCTGGTCGTGGGACAGGTCGCCGCGGCACTTGTCCTGCTCAGTGTGGCGACCGCCACGACCGGCACGATGCGTCGCCTCGCCGGCATTGATCTGGCGTTCGATGGACGAGGCGTGGTGGGCCTGGACGTGACCCTGCCCGATGCGACATACGAACAGGCCCCGGCGCGAATGCGATTCGCGGAACAGGCCCTTGCTCGACTCTCTGCACTCCCGGGAGTGCTCTCAGTCGGAGCGACCAACCGACTTCCTGGCGACCGTTCGGTCGGCGTGGGCAATCAGTTGCGGCTGCCGGGAGAGGTCCGGGCTGCCGACACGCCGCCGCTGTTCTTCCTGCAACTTTCAGCGTCCCCGGGCTATTTCGACGCCATGGGGACCCCCGTAGTCGAGGGCCGATCCTTCACGACGGGCGACCGGGAGGGGACGCCCCCTGTGGCCATCATCAGCGAAAGCACCGCGCGGCGGCTCTGGCCGGACGGACGCTCGCCGATCGGACTTCGCATTGAAACAGGCTTCAGGACAGCGGTCTCCTTGGAGGTGGTCGGGGTCGTTCCTGACGTGCGTCTGTCAGGCCCGCAAGTGACGAGCCCCGCCCTGCATGTCTACACTCCCATCGCCCAGGGGGCCCAGTTCGGCGCCTTGTCATTTGCCGTCAAGACCACGGGCGACCCGCTGGCGATCGCGTCGGCGGTTCGGAGTGCTGTCGCAGATGTCGATGCGTCCCTGCCGGTGTACAACATCCACTCCATGGAGCAGGTTGCTCACGACTTCCTGTCGGCTCAACGCCTGGCGACGGCGCTGATGGGCGGGTTTGCCCTGGTGACGCTGGTGCTGGCCGGCATCGGCATCTATGGTGTCCTCGCGCAGTTCATCGAACAGCAGACTCGGGAGATCGGCATTCGCGTGGCGCTGGGGGCCGATCCCTACCGGGTCCGCCGGACGGTGACCGCACTCGCGTTGCGTCTGGCCGGCACGGGCGTCGCTCTAGGGGCGGCGGCGTCGGGTCTGGCGGCAACCCTGGTGGCCTCGTACGTACCCCGACTCGACCAGGTCTCATGGACCACCGTGGCCGTGCACGCCGGAGTCTTGTTCGGGTTGGCGATCATCGCGGCATGGATACCAGCCAGGCGCGCGTCAGCCATCGACCCGATTCGCGCCCTGCGGGACTGCTGAACACGCCGCCTTCGGCGCCAGGACTAGACGCCGGCCGCGCTCGGAACCGTCCGCGCGTCTGCCTCGGCCGTGAAGAACTCCGAGGCGGTGAACCCGAACACCCCGGCGATGAGCAACGTAGGGAACTGCTGCACGCGGGTGTTGTAGATCTCGACTGCGCCGTTGTAGTAGTTGCGCGCGAAGGCGATCTGGTTCTCGGTGTCGGCCAGGTCCGCCTGCAACTGGGAGAAGTTCTGGCTGGCTTTCAGATCCGGATACGCCTCGGCGATTGCCACCAGCCGGTGCACGCTTTCCGTCAGCGCCGCGCTGGCACTGGCCGCCGCGCGCGGACCGGTGGCGGCAGCCACCGCCTTGCGCGCCGCCGTGACCGCCTGCAGCGTGCTGCTCTCGAACGCGGCATACCCCTTGACCGTCTCCACCAGATTCGGAATCAGTGAGGTGCGCCGCTGCAACTGCACTTCGATGGAACTCCACGCCTCACGGACGCGAAGCCGCGAACTGACCAGCAGGTTGTAGAGCACGGCCACGGTCAGGAGCACGGCCAGGACGACGAAACCCAGGATCCATTCCATTACCAGCTTCCTCCGCCGCCCCCGCCGCCGCCTCCGCCAGACGACCCGCCGCTGAAGCCGCTCCCGCCCGACCCGCCCGGCGTCGACGCCATGGTGCTCGAGACGGATGTCGAGAAGGTGCTCATGTCCGATGAGAACGTCGAGGCATTGAATCCAGATGTCCCCGAATACCAGCCGGCCGTGGCCGCTTGCATGTCGATCCCCTGGAAGGCCTTCGCCCACTGGTCGACACACTTGAACGCGATGGCGTACGGCAGGTACTCCGTGAAGATGTTGGCGCGCTCGGCAAACGCCTGGTTCCCGACCTCAGCGGTCTTCATGTAGCGATGGAAGCCCAGCGTCCGCCGGGTCAGGTCCTGCCCCAGCGCCGTTCGCCTGGACATCGCCCTCGAGGCAATCGCCAGCACCATGCCGCCCACCAGGACCGGCAGGCCGACGAGCCCGGCACCCCATCTCGTGCCGAGGATGACCGTGAGTGCCAGACCAACTGCCGAGCCCAGCAGTCCCGCGACCCGCCAGATGGTGCGCACGGTGCCGGGATTGGACGGAAACCACTGTCGCTCCACGCCGTCCTTGTACAGCGCCTTCTTCGCCCTGGCCAGGTGGGTGTGGAACTTGTTCTTGAGGGCCGAGAGTGCCGTCGGCGACCCCTTCTCGAACAGGCCGTCGAGGACGATGCGCTCGTACGGCAGGAGCGTGAAGTCCGTCTCCTTCAGCCGGTCGAGCTGCCAGTCGCGGCTGCTGAACCAGTGCGCCTTGCCCAGGTCCGTGATCTTCAGATATCCGCGCACGGCCAGGTCCACGATGGTTGCGGTGACGTCGAGCGTGTCCGCTCGCTCGTCCAGCAGCAACCCCATCTGTCCCGGTCGCAACTGTTCCGGTGGCTGAAACTCCACCGATACCGGCCGGCCACCCATGAGCGGCACGCGTTCGTCGGCGGTGTCGTCCGGCGACCGCTGCAGCGCGACGAACCGCCGGTCGCGTCCCCACCGCCACCAGAGCGCGCCGATGCCGCCGAACACGACCACGAACCCTCCCGCCATCGCCGCCAGAAATGACGGCGTGCTCTCAAACGCATGCAGGAGGTCCCTCGGCATCTCGGAAAGCACCGGCGGCGGCACGGTGACCAGGCCCGACCGCATGGCCGTGACGATGGTGAGTTGTTCCCCTTCGCTGAGCGGCCGGGTGGCGGTGAATGTGGCCTCGCGCGCGGTGAACGTGGCGCGACAGGGCGCCGTCGAGCCAAGGGGCCCTTCGAAACACGTCACACGTTCGATGCCGTCGTCCGGGACCCGCACTCTGATGACCGCGCTTGTCGTGGTCACGGGCCATGTGCCCGTGGCGTTCCAGTAGAACTCGTCCTGTGCGCCCTGCGTGTTCAGCGCACCTCCCAGCCGGTAGGTGATCCGATACGTTTCCTCGCCTGAGACTGTGCGATCCGGGTCGCCGATCTTGAATCGCTTCAGATCGCCGACATTGAGGACATCGACCGGGTGTTTCCGCCCGTCGGCCGCGAGCACGGCGTCCAGCCGGATGCCGTACTCCCTGTAGTGTGTCCCGTCGTAGATTTGGCGCCTGGCGACATCACGGAAGATGCCGTGCTTGGACAGCCCGCGAAAATCCACATCGAGGGCCTCGGCCACCTGGATGGTGCCGTCGCGTTGGATGTCGTACAGGATGTCGAGGCGGTTGATGATCCAGCCCTCGTCGGCGGCCATCGGCGCGACCAGGAGGACCAGGCTCGCCACAAGGGCGAGCCCCCGCGCGCAGAGGGATGGTCGCATGGTGGTGCAGAGTATATCGCCGTGGCGTGCCGGGCCGCGACCCGATGCCGCTACTTCACGCCCATTGCGGCGACGAACTCGCCCGGCACCAGGTATCCCTCGCCGTCACGATAGGCGGCGATCGACTCCAGGTACTCGGCCTGTGCGCCCTCCCGGGTCTCGTCGTCGAACCGCGAATACGCCAGGGCGACCGGGCCTCCCAGGAATGCCGCGCCAAGCGCGTCGTCTCTGCTCGCGTAGTGCAACGGCGATGTCAGTCGACTGGCGCGCACGGACGAGAAGCCGGCACGGGTGAACTCCTGGGACAGCGCGTCACCGGTGCCCAGGAGAAAGAACATGGGGCACACGTCGCCAGAGATGCGTCGCTCGACGATCGGGAAGATCTCGGCCCAGCCGCAGTGTTTGCGCGCACCCCAAATCACCACCACGGCGCGGCCGCCCGGGGCGAGGACCCGGCGCATTTCCTGGAGTGCGGCTGACGGGTTCGCGACGTACATGAGGCCCAGCGCGCAGATGACGACATCGAACGACGCATCAGGAAAGTCCAGGGCTTCGGCATCCATCCGCCGGAAGTCGGCCGTCACGCCACGTGCGGCCGCGTCGGCGGAAATCGAGGCAATCATGTCTTCCGAGATGTCGGTGGCGGCCAGCGTGCCGCTGGCGCCGATCGCCTCGGCTGCGCGGAACGTCACCAGGCCGGTGCCGCAGGCCAGTTCCAGGACGCGCTCACCTGGCTGCAGCGCCGCCATGTCCAGCATCAGGTCCTGTGCCGGCCGGAGCTGCCTCGCCCAGAAGCCCTCGTAGTACGCCGCGGCCTTGTTCCAGCCGTATCGCTGGACACGTCGCTGGAGCCGGGGATCCACGTCAGGGGGTCTTCGGCCGGCTGAGGCGCAACTCTCGCGAGACTGGAACCGGATTTCTCAGGTCGTCCAACCACGAACTGTGGCGCTCGGACTTGTCGAGCCACTTCTGCACCGCATCTTCCGACGCGGTGGTCTCGACCGAGACGATGCAGTGGATGCGCTCATAGCCAGGGCGCAATTCGTCACTCACTCCCAGTTCGCCACGGACGTCGAAGACGGCCTGCACTTCGACTGAAAGGGATTCCAGAGGGACGCCCATGCGGGAGGCCCACATCGAATACCCGATGGCCAGGCAGGAACCCAGTGCCGCCCGACCGTATACGCCCGGGTTCGGGCCATCGTTGTGGCCGCCGTAGTGCTCCGTCATGCCCACGCTGAACTTCCACGGGCCGTCCTCCACGTCAGCCGACAGGCCGGGGCGCAGTGTGACCTTCGTGACGGCCGTGCCCTGTCCCACCGACGGGCGCGCCCTGACCACCTTGACGTTTCGCTCGATCGCGGTACGAATCGGCTCCTGATCTTCCATCGTTGCTTCCCGTAAACCCGCGCGCGCCAGTCGCAGCGCATCCCGGTAGTCTACGGCATCTTGATCGCTCCGGCGCTCAGATGCGTGACGAGGCGGGGAAAGCGTATGATCGTCTCTGGATTGTATGGGCACCGACCATTCAGGTGACATGGTTCAATCCGGCGATCGCCTGATCGCGATCGTTGGGAACTACGGCTCCGGCAAGACCGAGGTCTCAGTCAATCTGTCCCTCCAACTCGCCAGGCGCGGCGTCCGCGTCCAGATCGCCGATCTCGATATCGTCAATCCGTACTTCCGCTGCCGTGAAGCATCCCTGCTCATGGAGGCCCACGGCATCCGGGTGGTCGTGCCTCCCGGAGCCCAGGTCTGGGCCGATTTGCCGATCATCCTGCCGGAGATTCGCGGGATGCTGCACCCGCCTCCGGGCACCATCTCGATTCTCGACGTGGGCGGTGATGACGCCGGTGCTCGGGCGCTGGCATCGTTCCGCACGAGCGTCGCCGATGGTGACTATCAACTGTGGCAGGTCATCAATGCGAAGCGCCCGTTCACGGATACGGTGGCCGGGTGCCTGCGGATGCGCCGCGCGATCGAGAGCGCGTCCCGGTTTTCCGTGACAGGCTGGCTCGCCAATTCCCATCTCATTGACGACACCACGCCGGAGGCCGTGCTCGAGGGCTGGCGGTTGGCACAGGCCGTGGCGGAGGAAACGGGCCTCCCGATTCGACTCGTCGCCGTGATGGACGCGCTGGCAGACGCGCCAGAGCTCGAGGAAATTGACGCCCCCGTCCTTCGGCTCCGGCGGCACATGCTGCCGCCGTGGCTGACCCACGCGCGCGCTGACGCCCGCCAGTCCGACGCGGCGCCGCTGTCCGCGCCTCGCCCCGTGCCTCTTGGCAGAGCCCGGCCCATCGCCATCCCCCGAATGAAGGAGCACACGTGAGCAAGATCCACATTGACAGTATTCGCTGCAAGGGGTGCGGTCGCTGCATCACGGCTTGCCCGAAGGATCTCATCGAGTTCTCGCACGAACTCAACGATCGCGGCTACACCTACGTGGACTTCCTGGGGCACCAGGAGGATTGCACCGGCTGCACGCTCTGTGCGGTCGTCTGTCCGGATCAGGGCATCGAGGTCTGGAACTTCAAGGAAAAGCAGACCTTCGTCAATACCAGCGGCCTGACCGAGAACATGTCGCACTACTGTCCGGGCTGCACGCATGGTGTCGTCCATCGCCTGGTGGCCGAGGTGCTCGACGAACTCAGCCTGCTCGATCGGTCGGTCGGCGTCGCGCCCGTCGGCTGCTCGGTGCTGGCCTACGAGTACTTCAACATCGACATGTTCGAGGCCGCCCATGGCCGGGCGCCGGCCGTGGCGACAGGCGCGAAGCGCGCGCGGCCCGAGCTCATCGTCTTCACCTATCAGGGCGACGGCGACCTGGCGTCGATCGGGGGCAACGAGATTCTCCACGCGGCCAATCGTGGCGAGAAGTT
>JAHEFO010000138.1 GCA_024640135.1 Acidobacteriota bacterium | reverse complement strand
GACCCCAACACCATGAACGACGTACTCAAGACCATCCTGGGGTCGAACCCGCGACATCCGTTTACGAAGGAGTCGCTTCAATACTGATAGGTGCTGGGTGCTGGGTGCTGGGTGCTGGGTGCTGGGTGCTGGGTTAGCGCACCGGACCCAGGTAGCGGTCGAGCCAGGCTAGGGACTCCTTGGCGATTTGTGTGCTCGGAACCGTGTGGCTTCCCTCGTAGATCTTCCAATCCTTGTCGGCCGCCGGCGTGCCGAGGGCCTCGAAGTAGGGGCGCTGTGACGTCTCGACAGGGAAGTAGAAATCGTACCGGCCGTTGAGCATGAGGATGGGCAGCGTCACCCGTGGCAGGTAGTTGAAGGGGTCGGCCTCGGGCTGGGCCATCTGGTGCCGAAGCCCCGCCACAGCCACCACGGCCGCCTTGAAGCGATGTTCCACTGCGAGCATGACGGGCGCCATACGGCCACCCCAGCTCACGCCGTAGAACGCGAGACGTCCGGTGTCGATGTCCGTACGGGTCTCCAGGTAGTCGATCGAACGGCCGATGTCCTTGCTCCAATTGACGACGTGCTCCCGGTAGGTGTTGCTCTCGTTGGGCATCGAGGACGTGAGGTTGTCGCCGCGCTCGTAGATGCTCTTGTACACGGGAAACAGGAACGCCCGTCCGCTCTTGAGGAAATACTCTGTGGGACCGAGCCTCGCACTCGACCGGATCCCGAATCCGCCATCGCCAGGAAACATGATGACCGTGTGATACGGCGGCTCGCCCCGCTTTGGCAGGTAGAGATGGGCGATGACGCGCTCGTCGCCATAGGCAGCGTCGAACGTAATGGTCTCCTTGACCCAGTCGTCCGATGCCGTGTCATCCGTTGATTCGATGCGCGCGTTCAACGGTGTCTTGTCGTACTCGAATTGGCGCAAGAACAGGAGGAAGGCGTCGTCGGACACCGGAGTCTCTTTGCTGTAGTCACGGAACGGCAAATCAATTCGGCGCGTCACAGCGTCGGCGAACATCTCCGTCCCGACCGGCTGGACGCACCGGAAACCGTTGATGGGCGAGCGATCGAACGCGTCCTGCGTGTAGGCATCGTTGAAGGAATAGAACTCGTCGCTCCATCCGCCTCCCAGGATGAAGCGGTGTCCCGCGCGGTCGCTGTCATTGAGCGTCCACTCCCGTGCGTTCCCGGCCATGTCGGTCACCCCGTACCGGCTGATGGCCTGGTGTGCGCCGACCCTTGCCGGGCCGTCGCCGTAGTTGCTGAGCGGAACAATGGCCCCGCTTGCCCTGGGGTTGGCTACGAGGTCCCAGTGGTAGACGGTTGGCAGCTGCTTGCCGGCAAACGCCGCGAAGGCCGCGGCCTCGTACCAGCTGACTCCCGTCACGGGATAGTCGTCCTGCCCGTCAGGGTAGTCTCCAACCTCCCACGTCGAAGGCCCGGCCTGTCCGGTCCGGTCCTTGAAGAAGGTCATGGCGTCGGCCCACTCGAGTTCGCGGCCGTCCTTTACGAACGGAAATGTCCAGAAGGTCTTCGTCTCGTAGCCCCCGCCGTCGACGAACCGCTTGTAGGCCGCGTTGGTGACCTCGTGGCGATCGATCAAGAACGGGTCCAGTCGCTCGGCTGGGAGATGGTCGAGGCCGACGGCGTGCAGCGAATGTTCCTCCCCCTCGATGTAGACCATGTTCTCGGGCGCGCCGCCGACCTTCTGCAACTGGTAGGCCTGAGCCCCCTGGAACGCCCAGAACAGATCGTCGACGGTCTCGTACCCGTCCAGCTCAAGCCTGATCCTCGAGAATCCGGATGGAAACCGAGGTTCCGCGAGCGGTGTCAACCCGAACGACGTCCACGCCGCGTCGGGCTGGCCATAGGGCTTGGCGAGGACGCGCGCCCCGGGCGGATCCGACCGGATCTCGACGGAAGAGGAAATCGCTGTCCATAGCCGCTGAAGCACGGGATCGTCGGGGATGAGGCGGTTCGCTTCGGACGCCAGTGCGTATGCCGCCCAGGCGTTCGGGCCCTCCCCGGACCAGGGGATGTCGGCGGCCAGTTCCTCGATCTCCGGCAGCAGTTCCTGCCGTGCCTGTCGCGCGGTGTGTGCCTGTTGCCACGACCATACCCCGAACGCCCCGACGATGACAGCCGCCGCCACCGCGATGGCAATCGTGCGGCTTGTTCGCCAGGCCGTTGGCCGGGCCCCCGCGTCCAGCGACAGCCGGTGCGTGTCGGAAAGTGACTGAAGCGCCAGGCCGAGCTCGCGCGCTGACTGGTAGCGCTCGGCCGGCATCTTCTTCAGACAGCGCGTCAGGATTCCCTGGAGGCCGGCCGGGACGTCGAGATCCTGGGCCAGCGGCGCCGGGGCCTCGTTCAGAATGGCGCTCGCCGTATCGGCGTGTGATCGCCCGGCGAACGGCCGGCGTCCCGCCAGCATCTCGTAGAGGATCGCGCCGAGCGAGAACACATCCGATCGATGATCAACCGTCTCGCCGCGGACCTGCTCCGGCGACATATATCCCACAGTGCCCAGCACCGTTCCCGGCTCTGTGGCCTGTGCGGTCGCCGCTCGCGTCTCGTCACCCTGGTCCGAGGGTGCGACCCAGCGCGCGATTCCGAAATCAAGAATCTTGATTCGCCCGTCCGAACTGAGGAACAAGTTCTCGGGCTTGAGATCGCGATGGACGATGCCCTTCGCGTGAGCGGCGGCAAGGCCGTCCGCGATCGCCGTGGCGAGGCCGGCCGCCTCGCTCCATGGAAGATTCGATCTGTCCAGGCGGCTGCGAAGCGTTTCTCCTTCGAGCAGTTCCGTCACGGCAAAGGTGACGCCGCCGTCCTGCCCGAAGTCGTGGATGGCCAGGATGTTCGGGTGGGACAACTGGGCGACGGCCTGCGCCTCGCGCTCGAATCGCGCCAGATACTCGGGATCGGCGGCGAGACGCGCCGGCAGGACTTTGATGGCGACGTCCCGACGAAGTCTGTCGTCTCGGGCGCGATAGACCTCGCCCATGCCCCCCGCACCGATGGGCTCGATGACCTCGTAGGACCCGAGCTTGGTGCCTGGATCGATTGGCATATGCGGTGATTGTAGCGGCGGGTCGTCGGGCGTTCAACAACTCGCGTCCGGGCGACGTACTCCAGTGCGTATCGCCGTCCTGAGCTTGTGCCCCGGGCACAGGGGCTCGCGGCATATATAATCCGCCCATCGATAGCCCTGCGCATCGGCGCAGTCCTTGGAGCCGGTGCTGTCACATCGAACACTGGTGCCGGACGGGTGTGGCGGTCTGCCACACGGCGTTGATTCGTGCTTCATGATGGACTTCGCGTGGATGAGGGAGCGGCAGAGATGGTAGGCAAGCGACTGGGCACGTATCGGATTCTGGGGCCGCTTGGGGCCGGGGGGATGGGCGAGGTCTACCTCGCGGAGGACACCCGTCTCGGACGCAAGGTCGCCCTGAAGGTTCTCCCCGAAGCGTTTGCCGCCGACCGTGAGCGAGTGACGCGCCTGGAACAGGAAGCGCGGCTGCTGGCTGCGCTCAACCACGTCAATGTGGCGACGCTCTTCGGGCTCGAGGAGCATGAGGGGTCGCGGTTCCTGGTGATGGAGCTTGTCGACGGCGAGAGCCTTGCGGCGCGCATCGCGCGAGGGCCACTGCCGTTGGCCGAAGCGGTGGCCATCGCGGAGCAGATTGCGAGCGCTCTTGACGCCGCCCATGTCGGCCACATTGTGCATCGCGATCTCAAGCCGGCGAACGTCATGGTCACGCGCGAGGGGCTGGTGAAGGTTCTCGACTTCGGCATTGCCACCGCCTTTGCGCCCGGTGGGAGTGCCAGCATCGCCGACACGCCGACCGTGGTGGCGATGACTGCGGCCGACGCCGTCATTGGAACGGTGGCCTACATGAGCCCAGAGCAGGCGCGTGGCGAATCCGCCACCCCGGCGTCTGACATCTGGGGCGTCGGTACGATTCTTCACGAGATGCTGACGGGAACACCTCCGTTCGATGGGGAAAATGTCCTGTCGACGCTCAAAGCGGTGCAGCACGACGCGCCCGCCGCCAAAGAACAGGTCCGGCGCGTGGCGCCCGGGCGGGTGTCGGCGATTCTGGACAAGGCGCTCGCCAAGAACGCCGGTGAACGACAGGCATCAATGTCGGTCTTGCGCGCCGAACTCGCCGCGGCACGCAAGGAACTGGAGGCACCGGCCGGCCAGGACGGCGCTTCGGCACTCGCGTTTCTGCGGCGGCCACCTGTTCTTGCCGCCGTTGTGGTTGTTGTGGCAATCGCCGGCTGGTTCGTGGTGTCGCAACTGCAGCAACGGGCCGAGCAGCGCTGGGCGAGGGAAGAAGGTATCCCGGAGATCGGCCGGATCGCCGAGACCTTTCTCTCCAACGGCCCGTCCGATGACGCCTGGCACGCGGTCGAACTGGCCCGGCGCGCCGAGGCCGCCCTTCCCGGTGACCCGACCCTTGGGGAACTCTGGCCGCAGATCGCCGTTGAATCCGAAACCGTCCTGCCCGAGGGACTGAGTCTGCTGGCGCGCCCGTATGCGGCAACTCAGGTGGACTGGACCCCGGTGGAAGTACTGGCGTCCGGAAAGCTGAGGATGCCCCTCGGGTACTCGCGGCTGAAGATGGTCTTCGAGGGCCGTGAGCCGGTTGAGGGGCTGACGAGTGGCGCCATCCCTTCGCGGGTGCTGCAGTTCTACGCCGAGCGGCAGGCTCCGGAAGGGATGGTCCTGATTCCAGGCCGGGCGGACAATCCCAATGCGTTCGTCTCCCTGACCGGACTCGGGGAACCACGGCAGGCGTTCGAAGACTTCTTCATGGATCGATACGAGGTGACCAACCGCGAGTACAAGGAATTTGTTGACGCCGGCGGCTATGCCGATCCCGCGTATTGGGATCAGCCGGTGATGCAAGGCGGGCGCAGCCTGGGCCCGGATGAGGCGCGAGCCCTGTTTGTCGACCAGACCGGCCGCCCAGGGCCGTCCACGTGGACACTTGGCGACTACCCCGAAGGCCAGGACAACTATCCCGTGTCCGGCCTGAGCTGGTACGAGGCGGCGGCGTACGCAAGTTTCCGCGGCAAGCGCCTGCCGTCGATCTTCCACTGGGATCGCGCCGCGGAGGTGCGGAGCGCCCTCGCGGTCATCCCCGCCAGCAACCTGAAGTCCGACGGCCCGGTCGCCGTCGGCAGCATCGACGCGATGAACGTCTACGGCACCTACGACATGGCCGGCAACGTGCGCGAGTGGGTCTGGAACCGGGAGGCGTCCGGCTCGGAGCGCTTCATTCTGGGGGGAGCGTGGAGCGATCCGGACTACGCCTTCACGGACGCGTTCGCACAGTCGCCGCTCGATCGGTCGCCGCTCAATGGCGTCCGACTGATGCAATACGCCGGCGACGAGCCCAGGCTCGCCGAAATCGAGACGGCCCTGGCGCGTCCACATCGCGACTTCATGGCCGAGACGCCCGTAGACGACGCCACGTTCGCTCTCTACCGCCGCCAGTTCGACTATGACCCCGGCCCGCTCGACGCGGTCATCGCGCGCAGCCAGGAGGGTGACGGGTGGCGCTGGGAGCGGGTGGAATTCAACGCCGCGTACGGCGGCGAGCGCATGGCCGCCTACATCGTCATGCCCACGAACGCCGCGCCACCCTTCCAGGCGGTGATCCACTTTCCCGGCTCCGGCGCGCTCTATGACAACTCAGCCGAGGACGGATTGGGCTCATCGTTTTTTTCTCAGTTCCTCGTCAAGACCGGCAGAGCATACGTCCTGCCGATCTTCAAGAGCACCTATGATCGCCAGGACAATGTGAAGAGCGACTACCCGAACGAAACGGTCGAGTACCGCCAACACCTGATCATGTGGATCCAGGACTTCTCGCGCACGATCGACTACCTGGAGACGCGTGCCGACATCGACGCGGAACGCATCGCCTACTACGGCACCAGTTGGGGCGGGGCCTTCGGTGCGCAGATACCGGCCATCGAGCGCCGGATCAAGGCGGTGGTGCTGGTCGTCGCGGGCATGAGCTTTCAGACGGCGCTGCCGGAAGCGGATCACATCAACTACGTCGGCCGCGTCACCCAGCCCGTGCTGATGATCAACGGCCAGTACGACTACTTCTTCCCGGTCGAGACGGCCCAGAAACCGATGTTCGAGCTCCTGGGCACGCCGCCGGAAGACAAGAAGTGGCAGGTCTATCCGGGCACCCACAGCGCCCCGCGCCCGGAGATTGTCAAAGAGACCCTGGCCTGGCTCGATCGGTACCTGGGTCCGGTGAAGTAGCGTCCCCAGGGCGCTCGCGATCCATCCGGAACGTCTCCTGACGACGCCTCGGCGATTTGTGCTTTGTAAGATAAAGCACTTTACAAACATGGATTCACCCGATAGGCTGGAGGTCCCGACGCAGACGAGAACAGGGACACCGGCGCGCCCGCTGGAGCATTCACCGGACGGAAGTGACGTTGACGGACATGGAACGACGAGAACGTGGCGGCAGGGTATCCAGGAGTCGGGCTCAGACCTGGCTTGCCCTGATCGTCCTGGCTGTCGGATCGCTGATCACCGCGATTGCGGGCCTTGTCGTGTACGGGCGTGCCACTGCCTCGTCTGCACATCCGGACCCGGAGGCCGGATCGTCGATCACGAGTTCGGTCCCGGTGCAGCAAGCGCTGGCGGAGGCCAACCCGGGCTTCCTGTATGGCCGCGTCACCACCGGGGATGACGTCACCTACGAGGGGCGGTTGCGCTGGGGGCGTGATGAGGAGGCGTTCTGGGGCGACTACTTCAACGGCGCCAAGGACGGGAACCCCTGGGCCGCTCAGGTGCCTCCCGAGCGGCTGGCCACGCGCCACCCGCTCACGATCTTCGGATTCGAGTTCGCCCCCTGGGGGGAATCGATCGACCTCGACCGCGGACTCATGGCGCGCTTCGGCGACATCGCACGCATCGAGGCGTTGAGCCCGTTCAACGCGCGGGTGACGCTCAAGAGTGGAACCGTGGTGGACGTTGATCGCATGGACGCCAACGATTTCGACGATGGCGTGCGCGTGTGGGACGTGCGGGGAGACGTGGTGGAGGCCGTCGATCTTGCCCCTCAGCAGATCCGCACCATTGACTTCCTGCCCACCGCCAGGCTCGGCGCCGCCCCCGGCCGGCTGCACGGGACCGTGCGCACCCAGCAGGGCGACTTCACCGGCTTCCTCCAGTGGAACCGGCAGGAGTGCATCGGCTCCGACACGCTCGACGGCCGCTCCGCTGACGGGGATCTCGGCCTTCGCTTCGACACTCTTCGCTCCATCGCGCGTGACTCGCCCGACAGCTCGGTGGTCACGCTGCTCGACGGTCGGGAACTCGTGCTCTCCGGCAGCCGCGAGGTCGGCAGCGGCAACCTTGGTGTCTACGTGGACGACCTGCGGTACGGCCGGGTCCTGGTCTCCTGGACCGCATTCGAGCGTGTCGACTTCAGTCCGGGTGGCAGCGGCCCCGCCTACGGCGACTTCCCTCCGGGGCGCCAACTCGCCGGGAGCGTGACCACCCGTGCCGGCCGCCGCCTTGTTGGCCGGCTGGTCTACGACCTCGACGAGAGCGAGACCATCGAAACCCTCGATGTCTCGTCCCAGGGCGTCACCTACATGCTTCCCTTCAGCCTGGTCGCCTCGATTGCGCTCCCTGACCGCGAAGAGCGGGCCGCCCGTCGGGCCAGGGTGTTTCTCCACAACGGGGAGGCGCTGGACCTCGGACTCACCGGCGATCTGGGCGAGCGCAATGCCGGCCTGCTGGTCTTCGTCAACGGCCGCCCAGGTCCCGAGTACGTGCCGTGGGACGAGGTCGAGGGGATTGACTTCGACCGACCGTCGGCGACGAGCGCGAGGGTCGATCCGCCCCATCGGCTCGACAGGGACGCCTCACGGTGACGGTCCCGTGGACACCGGCCCGCGCCGGCATCGAATCGCCCTTTTTTGTGGTCTTTCACTTTGCAATGCAAAGTGAACACGACAGGAGACATCAGTCATGAAGATCATTCGAGCTGAAGAGATGGGCATGTGCTTCGGCGTCCGGGATGCCCTGCGTGCCACACAGACGGTGCCGGATCCCACGCAGGTGACGATCCATGGCGAGCTGGTGCACAACCCGCTGGTGGCCAGAAAGCTGGGCGGGGCCGGGTTTCATCAGTCTTCCGAGGACACTCGCAACCCGGCCGTCGGGACCCCGGTCGTCTTGATCACGGCGCACGGCGTCAGCCAGGCGGAGCGACAGCGACTGACCGCCGCGAACAAAGCGCTGATCGATACCACCTGTCCGCTGGTTCGTCGCGCGCACGACGCCGCCCAGCAATTGCGGACAGAAGGCCGGCACGTCCTGGTCATCGGCAAGGCCGGCCATGTCGAAGTGCGAGGCATTGTCGAAGACCTGGACAGCTACGACGTGATTGGCGAGGTGGGTGACGTCACCAGCTACGGGAGCCGGCGGTTGGGCATCGTCTGCCAGACCACCATGCCGCCGGATGTCGTGGCTGACATCAGCACGTGTGTTCGGCGTCGAAACCCTCTGGCGGACGTTCGTGTCATCGACACGGTCTGTCAGCCCACCCGGCTTCGGCAGCAGGCCCTGCTCGACCTGGTGCGCCGGGTGAATGTGGTTGTCATTGTGGGCGGCCGGAATTCGAACAACACCCGGTGGCTCGTGCACGTGTGCCACGAGCACCGGACTCCGGCGTTTCACGTCGAGAGTGCCGATGATTTGGATCCTGACTGGTTTGCCGGCGTCCGCGCCGTCGGATTGTCGGCGGGCACGTCGACACTGGACGAGACGATCGACGAGGTGCACCGCGCCCTCGAATGCATCGGCTCGCAACAACGAACCAGAGGCACGGCGTGAGCATGCCGGACGCCGGCATCGCGCGTCGCATCAACGCCGAACGTCTCATCGTCCTCGGCTGGGGACGCGCGATCCTGCTGCAGCTTGCACATCCGTTGATCGCCGCGGCCGTCGCCGATCACAGTGTGGTCGGAGCCTGCCCGCATGCCGCTGCCGGGCGACTTCGTCAGACCGTCCGCGCGATGTTGTCGCTGACGTTTGGTGACGAAAAGGCGTGCGCGCAGGGCGTTGAAGCGATCCGCGCCATTCACCGCCGGGTCAACGGCCGGCTGCGCGGGTCGGTCGGACCCTATCCGGCCGGGACCCGTTACTCGGCTGAGGATGCCGACCTGTTGCTGTGGGTGCACGCAACGCTCATCGAGTCAACGGTCCTCGCGTACGACGATTTGGTCTCGCCGCTGAATGAGGCCGCGCGCGACGCCTATTGCGCGCAGGCCCGGGGCGTGACACTGGCGCTCGGCGCCCGGGACCGGGACGTCCCCCGCACCTGGGCCGGTCTGGTGAACTGGCTCGATTGCACCCGCCGGTCCGGCGCCATCGTCGTGGGTCCGGATGCGAAGCGGGTGGCCGGGACGGTGCTGGGGCCTCCGATGGCGCTGCTGGTCTGGCCGGTGGTATGGATCAACCGGACGGTCACCATTGGGACGTTGCCCGAGGACATCCGCGCGCAGTACGGGTTGG
Organism: Acidobacteriota bacterium; assembly: GCA_024640135.1. Taxonomy (GTDB): domain Bacteria; phylum Acidobacteriota; class Vicinamibacteria; order Vicinamibacterales; family SCN-69-37; genus SYFT01. Next base: position 1,081 of record JAHEFO010000138.1, on the reverse strand, counting down.
AGTGGACGCCCCTGCAGGCGGATCGGCTCGATCGAACGCGGCGGATCCTGCGCGCCGCGCGGCGGCGGACGCCGCGCGCGATTGCCTGGTGGGCGGCGGCCCGGGCGAGTCGATAATACGGAGGCTGACGCCGCACGCTGTAGTGATAGAGTCCGGCGTCTGGAGTCGCCACTCGTCTTGCGGGAGCGCGTGATGCAGCATTTCAAAGCCAAGCTGATTTCAGGGAACAAGCCTCCCTATAGTTCCTGGACGTTTCTGGTCGTTCCGGAAGCGATCAGGACGCAATGGGGGCGGAGCGGGCCGTTTGCGGTGCGAGGGACACTGGCGGGTGCGCCTTTTCGAGGGTCCGTGAGCCGTGGGGAAGGGGTCCACCGGATGCCGGTTCGACGCGCGCTCCTGGAGCAGGCGGGTGTGTCGCGCGGAGACACGGTTGAGGTGACCATCGCGATGGACGCCGAGCCGCGCCCGGTGGAAGTGCCGGATGAGTTGCGCGCGGTTCTGGATGGTGATGCAGCGCTTGCCAGGTTGTTCGACAAGATGCCGCCGGCGCATCGCCGCGCCTGGGCATCGTATGTGGCTGACGCGAAACGACCGGAGACACGCACCCGGCGCGCAGGACAGGCTTCTGAGGGGATTCGGTCGCGCGCGTTTCCTGGCGGCTGAAGACGGCCGCGGAACCCGCCTGGCCGGCCGCGGGTCGCCCCGCCTCCCAGCCGCAAAGCAACCTATGATGGGCTGCATGGCACGCCGACACCGTTCGCTTCCGCTCCACGAAGAGGTCATGCTGCTCGCGCTCAGGAACGACCGCGGCACCGTCGCTGGCGGCACCATGTACCCGCAAGCGGCGGGCGGCGCCATCCTCGCGGAGCTCCTGCTCCATTCGCGCGTCCGCGCCGTCAAAGACGGCCGGTCGACCTTTGTCGTCATTGACGATCGGACGCCGCTGGGCAACGCCGTTCTTGACGAGTGCCTCGAGAAGATCGCCACGGCCAAACGCCGCGCCACGGTGGCGACCTGGGTGCAGCGCTTCTCGGGCCTGCGCAGACTGAAGCACCGCGTGGCGGAGTCGCTCGTCGACAAG
>JAHEFO010000137.1 GCA_024640135.1 Acidobacteriota bacterium | reverse complement strand
AAAGGGGGCCTGTGCGACCCACGAACTCACCCGAATGCCTGCGTATGATAGCCCAGACGTGGCACCTATGCAGGGCCCTACAGGCTCCAGCGCAACAGGATCGACCCCACGGTGAACCCCGCGCCGACCGACGTCAGCAGGACCAGGTCTCCCTTCTTCAGGCGGCCGTCCGCTCGCGCATCGGCCAGCGCCAATGGAATGGTTCCCGCAGTGGTGTTCCCGTACCGTTCAAGATTGATGACCACCTTCTCCGGCGCCAGCCCGATGCGTTCAGCCGTGGCTTCAATGATTCGACGGTTGGCCTGATGGGACACGTACAAGCTCAAATCGGCGCCCGTCAGACCGTGCTTTGACAGCAGGCGCACGGCAATCTCACCGCTCTTCCGGACCGCGAACTTGAAGACCGTCGCCCCCTCCTGCTTCACGAAGTGCATCCGTTGATCGATCGTCTCGTGTGACGCGGGCCGCCGGCTGCCGCCGGCCGGCATGCACAACGCCGGCCCGCCGTGCCCATCAATCTCGTGGGCGAAGTCAATCAGGCGCGCCTCATCGGGCCCGGCCACCGACAACACCACAGCGCCGGCGCCATCGCCGAACAGTACACACGTGGATCGATCGGTGTAGTCGATGATCGATGACATCACGTCCGCACCAACCACCAGCGCATGTTCAGCGGCGCCGGATGCCACCATCTGCCAGCCCACCGTCAACGCATAGGTGAATCCCGAGCACGCCGCACCCAGGTCAAACCCCCAGGCGTTCGACGCGCCGATTTTCGCCTGAAGGACACACGCCGTGCTTGGAAAGATGGTGTCCGGCGTCGTGGTGCCCACGACGATGAAGCCGATGTCATCAGGCGTGATCCCGGCTTCTTCCATTGCCGCTCTCGCCGCGGGCAGGGCGATGTCGGAGGTGGCCATTCCGGGGTCGACAATGTGGCGCTCGCGAATTCCCGTGCGCTGAAGAATCCAATCGTTGGAGGTGTCGACCAGCTTCTCGATGTCCTCGTTGGTCAACACATGGGGCGGAACAAAAGCGGACAATCCTGAGATCTTCACCGGTCGCATCGTCACCACAAACGGTCCTTTCCTGGAGCCATCAATCCAAAGTACTCATAGGCACGCGCCGTGGCCACCCGCCCGCGCGGCGTGCGATCGAGAAACCCAATCTGCATCAGGTAGGGCTCATAAATATCCTCGATCGCGTCCTTTTCTTCCCCAATGGCCGCGGCCAGACTGTTGAGGCCGACCGGACCGCCGCCAAACTTGTCGATAATTGTCCGCAGCAGGCGGCGGTCGGCCTCATCGAACCCGTGCGCGTCTACTTGGAGCAACTCCAGCGCCTTGTGACAGACGTCGGACGTAATCACGCCGTCCGCGCGAACCTCCGCGAAGTCCCGGATGCGCCGCAACAGCCGGTTGGCGATGCGTGGGGTGCCACGCGATCGGCGAGCAATCTCCTCACACGCTCCGGGTGCCGTCACCACACCGAGGATCCGCGCGGACCGCGTCACGATCTCGGTCAAATCCACATCCTCATAGAAGTCCAGACGATGGACGATGCCGAAACGCGCGCGCAGGGGCGAGGTCAGCAAGCCCGCCCGGGTGGTGGCGCCGATGAGCGTGAACGGCTGCAAGGGCACCTTCACGGACCGCGCGCTGGGGCCCTGGCCAATCAGGATATCGAGTTCGAAGTCCTCCATCGCGGGATAGAGGATTTCTTCGATGACGGGACTCATACGATGAATCTCATCGACGAAGAGGACTTCCCGCTCCTGCAGTGACGTCAGCATCGCGGCGAGATCCCCGGGTTTCTCGATCACGGGCCCCGACGTGGCCCGCACGGCAACACCGAGTTCGTTGGCGATGACATAGGCCAACGTGGTCTTGCCCAGGCCCGGCGGCCCGAACAGCAGCACGTGATCGAGGGCTTCGACACGCTGCCGCGCCGCGGTAATCGACACTTGCAGGTTTTCACGTACCCGATCCTGCCCGATGTACTCGTCGAACGTCCGCGGCCGCAGTCCGGCGTCGTATTGGGCGTCATCGTCGTGAGCGCCAGCGTCAACGAGATGATCGTCACTCACCGGGCCAATTCCTTGAGAGCGTCACGCAGGGCCGCCTCGAACCCGGGCGCGTCCGTCCCGCGCCCAATCACCCGATCCACGGCCTTCTCCGCCGCGGTTCGCTGGTAGCCGAGATTACCCAGTGCGGAGAGTAGATCATCTCGCACGGCGGATCCGGAGGTCGCCGGATCGGCCGGGGACTCGCCCAGGTCCTGCGTCAGGCGATCGCGCAGCTCCACGACGAGACGTTCGGCGGTCTTGCGGCCCACACCCGGGATCGCGGTGAGCCGGCGAAGATCGTTGCCGCGAATCGCCCGGCCCAGATCGGCTGGCTCGATGCCCGACAGGATGGCCAGAGCCAGCTTCGGGCCGACACCGTTCACGCCGACGAGACGTTCGAACAATGTCTGCTCCAGCGCCGTGGCGAACCCGAAGAGCTGGATCGCATCCTCGCGGACGTGCGTGTGGATGCGCAGCGACACGGCCTCGCCGGGCTCTCCCAAGGTGTACACCGTCGACAGCGGCGCCAGCACCTCATAGCCGACACCATTGACGTCGATCACGAGCCGCTGCACGCGGCGCGTGTCCTTTTCGAGCAGTCGTCCGGTGAGATGCGCAATCACGGCGCCTGGCGCACGCCGGTCGCCGGCCGAAAGTCGCGCCAATTCCTGAGATGCCGGGGGACCCCGCGGGTCGCCCGGTGCGCCAGTGCCGAGGTGCCGGAATGGCAGTGACACAGCGCCGCCGCCAGCGCGTCGGATGCGTCGTACGGCGTGGGCAGCTTGTCGAGCCTGAGCAGCAGCTTCACCATGTGCTGCACCTGGAGCTTGTCGGCTCGGCCATAACCGACAACGGCCAGCTTGATCTCCGCAGGCGTGTATTCAACGATGGGGACCCCGGCCACCACGGCGGCCAGCAGGGCCACCCCGCGGGCATGGCCCAACTGCAGCGCGGAGCGCACATTCCGGGAGTGGAACAGGTTCTCGACCGAGACACAGTCTGGCGCCGTCTCACGGATCACCCGCAGCAGCGTGTCGTGAATAACGTGGAGCTTCTCGGGAAAACTCGCGCCCGACGGTGCCGAAATCGCGCCGCTCGTGACCAGGCGAAGCACCGCGCCGTCCTGCTCGACACACCCATAACCAGTGCGCATCGAGCCGGGGTCGATCCCGAAGATCCTCACGCCGTGGACGCCTCGATGTCTTCTCCTGCTCCGGAGAAATCGAAATTCGAATAGACATTGCGCGTGTCATCACAATCCTCAAGCGCTTCCATCAGCTTGAGCATCTGCTGCACGGCCTTGCCTTCGAGCGTGACGTAGTTTTGCGGCAACATGGCGACTTCCGATCGCTCAGGTTCCACGCCAAGTGCCTTGATCGAATCAACCACGGCCTCATGGACTTCGGGACTGCTGGTGACCTCCCAGACATCACCTTCGTCCTTCATGTCTTCGGCTCCCGCCTCCAGTGCGGCCGCCATCAACTTGTTCTCCGAGGCCTTGCTCTTGTCCACCACCACGAGGCCCTTCTTGTCGAACATCCAGCCGACACTGTTGGCCTCGCCCATGTTGCCGCCGTACTTGCCGAAAATGTGGCGAATTTCGCTGACCGTCCGGTTGCGGTTGTCCGTGAGGGTGTCGACCAGGACGGCCACGCCACCGGGACCGTAGCCCTCGTACGTGACCTCGTCGTACACCATGCCCTCTTCTTCACCCGTGCCACGGCGAATGGCTCGCTTGATGTTGTCGGCAGGCATATTGACCTGCTTGGCATCCGCGATCACTGTCCGAAGGCGGGGATTCATGTCCGGATCGCCACCGCCGTTGCGCGCGGCGACCGTGAGTTCCTTGATGATGCGCGTAAAAATCTTGCCGCGCTTGGCGTCGGTGGCGCCCTTCTTGTGCTTGATTGTGTGCCACTTCGAATGGCCTGACATCGCGTGTTCTCCCCGGGCATGGTAACACGCACCTCGCAGCCCGTGGTCCAGCTACCGTCGCCGGGCCAGCACCACCCACACGTCAGCCTCCGGGTGCCAGGGGCCTCCCGCGTAGCTGCCGTGCACTGCGTCCACACGGAACCCTGCCCGTTCAATTCGCGCCAGAATCTGTGCCATCGGCAGCGTCCGGAACGTGAGCCGAAACTCATGCCGTCGAACGGTCCGGCCGCGCCGAACGACATATTGATCGTCGAAGATCGTGAGCCCCCTGCGACGGTCCTGCCGCACGGACTCGACCAGGGTCACCGTGGTTCCGGCGGCGTACTGTCCACGAATGGGAATTCGGCCGCTGTATTCGTCCCACACCGGAAGGTCCGGCACGAGATCGATACCCAGCAGACCACCCCGCCGCAGGACGCGGGCGGCCGAGGCCAGGGTGGCCTCCAGATCGCGGTCATTGAGCAACGACTGGAGCAGGCCGTATGCCGCCACGACGGTGCCCAGCGTCCTGGATCTGAGGGGCAACGTCCTCACATCGCCGCGCAAAAGCGACGGTCGCACCGCCTTGGGCACCCGCGCCAGACGCCGCCGGGCGCGCGCCAGCATGGGGGCCGACCGATCAATTCCCATCAGGCGCCGGCCGGGCTCAGCACCCGGTTTCAGCCAGCTTCGCGCGATTGGCGTGAGGAGCCGGCCCGTGCCGCAGCCCAGTTCCAGCACGGCCCCTCGCGTGTTGCGCACCGCCTGCACCCAGAACGCCACATCGCGGCGACCCAGCGTACGGGCGTTCTCCCAGTCATAGAACGGCGCGTAGGTATCCCAGCCGTGCCAGCCTTCCGCCTTCCGATTCGCCATGGATGCCAGGATGGTCAGTAGTCGACAAGAAAGCGGGCGGCGCGTTCCACGTCAGCCTCGCCCGGCAGGAACGCATCTTCAAGCGGCGGCGAATACGGCACCGGCGTGTCGAGGGCCCCGAGAATCCGAATGGGAGCATCAAGCCATTCAAAGGCCTCTTCCTGAATGATTGCGGCCAACGATTCGCCGATACCGCCTGTGCGCGAGTCTTCGTGAATGATGAGGACCCGGCCGGTGACTCGCGCCAGGTCCAGCACGGCCTCGCGATCGAGCGGCGCCAGTGAACGCAAGTCGAGGACCGCGGCTTCGATCCCGGAGGCGTGCAGGCGTTCAGCGACGCGCATCGCCACGTGCACGTAGGCGCCATAGGAGATGATCGACAGGTCTGTGCCCTCACGGCGAAGCGCGGCCTTGCCGATCGGCAGCGGCGCCGGCGGGGCTTCGTCGAGCGCCTGCTTGATCCGCGGATCCCGATACAGCCCGATGTGCTCGTAAAACATGACCGGGTCAGGATCGGCAACTGCGGCGGCCATCAACGCCCTGGCGTCGTGGGGTGTCGATGGCGCGACAATCTTGAGTCCGGCGTGCGGTAGAACCACGGTTCCGTGTTCTGCGAGTGGTAAGGTCCCGCGTGGCGCAATCCGCCCCACGGCATGCGCACCACCATCGGCACTTCGCCGCCCCAGCGATACCGGATCTTCGCGGCGTTGTTGACGAGTTGATTGAATCCGGTGGCCACGAAGTCGTTGAACTGCATTTCGCCGATTGGCCGCAATCCGGCCAGCGCCGCGCCGATGCAGGTGCCGAGGACCGCGCCCTCGGCCAGCGGTGAATTGAGAATGCGATCGCCATACTGCTTGAGGAGCGGCCGCAGCAGGAGGAAGGCGTTGCCGTACTGGCCTCCGACGTCTTCGCCAAACACAAACACCCGCGGGTCGGCCGCGAGCGCGTCCCCCACGCCCATCATCACGGCGTCAAGAAGGGTCGTCCCCCGCTTGTCGAATGGCGGCGCAGACTCCACCCGGAGGGCGGAGACCGGGCGCGGGCGAAACCCCCGGCGGACTGCAGGATCCAGCACTTCCACGCGACGCCGGTCGATGGGGTCGTCCCGGAACACGCCGGTGGCGCCCGTCGCGGGATCGGGCCATGCGGCGGCAATCACCGCCCGAGCCTCGGCCTCGACCAGGGCCTCGGCATCCTGCTTGTATGCCTCCAGGGCGGCCGCATCCATGAGCCCGCGCGCGATGAGCCGCTGTGCATAGGTCGCGATCGGATCCCGGGCCCGCCAGAACGCGTACAGCTCAGGATTGGCATACCCCTGCGACGTCAGCGGCGGATAGTCCCAGCCCGGCTGCGGATCCTTGCCCAGATAGAGCATGTCGTCGTGATGCGCGTGACCGCACATTCGCATGGCGACCAGTTCGATCAACGCGGGCCCCAGGCCCGCGCGCGCGCGCTCGGCCGCCCAGGCGAACGTGGCGGCAATGGCCTCTGGATCGGTCCCGTCGATCGTCACCCCCGGAACGCCGTACCCGATCGCCTTGTCCGCAAACGTTCGCACGGCTGACTGCTCGGCCACAGGCGTCGACAGGGCGGTCTGGTTGTTCTGCACGCAAAACACCACGGGCCACCGCCTCGCCGCACATACGTTGATGGCCTCGTGCCATTCGCCGAGCGACGATCCGCCCTCTCCAATGAACGACAAAGCCACTTGTTCGCTGCGGGTGTGGGCAAACGCGCAACCCATGCCGGCCAGGGTGAGCGTCCCGATCGTCAACGGTGCCGCAGCGGGCAGCACACCCCAGTGGAAGTCGCCCAGATGGAGGTCCCGGCCATCCATCGGAGGGCCGGCCTTGCCCATTTGCGCACTCAGCACCTGCCGGACCGCCTCGGAATCTCCGTGCATGGCCAGGGCCGCACCAAGGTCCCGAATGAGCGGCGCCACCACGTCGCCGCGCCACCCTTCAGTGTCAGAGCGCCACGCCGGACCTCGCCGCAGGCGCAGGGGAGCCGCGTAGATGGCTTCCTGCCCAAGCGACCGGAATCCCTTGCCCTGGAACGACGTGCTGCCGTACTTGACCTCACCGCCGGAAAAGAAGTGCTTCAAACGATTGTCGACGGCGCGAGTCAGGACCATGCCCCGCAGCATTTCCAGCCGTTCATCGTCGGTGAACGACCGGGCGATTTCAGTCCTTCGAAGGAAACCATCGACGGCGTCGACCAATTCGGTGGATGCCTGGCCGGCTCGAGTGACGCTGTCCACGCCAGGCATGGTATCCACCGGCGGCGAAGCGTCCCCGGTCGCCTGAGCGCGGAGGGCCTCGGGCAGCTGCCGGCGCATCTGGGCGCGCACTTGCGTCAGGTCGTCAACATCAGAGAGACCGTCAAACGCGGTCAGTACAGCGCTCAACCCGAAGGGATGACGCTCGACCACAAAAGCACGCAACCCTTCCCTCAGAGGACCGTGTGTTCTTCGAGTGGCCACGGCGACACTCTAACAAGTCCGCGGCATGAATAACCAATAACAATTCATAATTGCCCGATGTCTTTTCATGACCTGGTCGCTGGAACACTGGTTGTGGCGCCAATGACCAGGGGATCCAACCTGCCATTCCGGCGCCTTTGCGTGGAACTCGGGGCACGAGTGCTTGTCAGCGAAATGGCGGTGGCCCGGCGCCTCAAGCAGCGGCGTGGCAGCGAATTCGCGCTCCTCCGCAGGGCGCCGGAGGAGCCGTGTTTCGGTGTGCAGTTGGCGGGCAACAAACCGGAAGAGATGGCATGGGCCGCGGCGCTGGCCGAGTCGCGCGGCGCAGACTTCATTGACGTCAACCTCGGATGCCCAATCGACCACTTCACGCGTATGGGCCTGGGCGCGGCCCTCGGACGCCAGCCCAACAAGGTCCGGCGGATCGTCGAGGCGATGAAGACAGCCGTGGGGGTGCCCGTCACCGTCAAGATCCGCCTGGGATGGAAGGCCGATCAGCTCAATTACCTGGAGTTGGCCGGGGCGGCGGTGGACGGCGGTGCCGACGGCGTCTTTGTGCATGGCCGTACACGGGAAGCGCGGTACCGGCAACCCGCCAATTGGGAAGCCATCGCGGAGGTCGCAGCCGCAGTCCGGGTGCCCGTCGTCGGGAATGGCGACCTGCTCTTCCCCCACGACGTGCACGCGCGCCTGGCGTCCTCGGGGTGCACCGCCGTCATGACGGCACGGGGCGCCCTCATCAAGCCCTGGCTGTTCCGTGAACTGACGACCGGGTACTGGAACATCACGGCTGAGGAACGCCTCGGCATCTACCGCCGCTACACGGCGCTCGCACTGGAACACTGGGGTGACGATGAGCATGGGCGAACGCGGGTGAGACAGTTTCTGCGGTGGCACGCCGGATTCTGGTGCCGCTACGTGCCGCGGCGCGACGACGGTCACTGGCCATCGATGCAGGTGCGCGAGGTCATCGGCGAGCCACGTTCAGCCCTCGAGGGGCTGCTGGCCAGGACCGATGACTCCGCGCTGGAGTACGTCACCGACGAGTTGCTCAACAGCGGCGACTTTTCCGCGCCGCCTCCGGTGTCACCGGCAGTCAGCGATCCGCGAGGAGACCGCCGTGCCCGTGCGGACGACGAGGAAGCCCTCGCAGCCGGTTGACGCGGCTGCCGCGCGGACCGGCGGCTGGAAAGCCGATCAGACGTTGAACCGAAAATGGACCACGTCGCCGTCGGCGACCACATACTCCTTGCCTTCAAGGCGCAGCAGGGCCTTTTCGCGGCAGGCGGCCAGCGTGCGAAGGCGGAGCAGGTCGTCCCACCCGACAACCTCGGCGCGGATGAAGCCTCGTTCGATATCGGAGTGGATGGCGCCGGCGGCGTCACGTGCGACGTCGCCGCGGCGAATCGTCCATGCGCGCACTTCGTCCTCGCCGACGGTGAAGAACGAGATCACCCCCAGCATCTCGTAGCTGGCGCGGATCACACGGTCGAGACTCGGTTCGGCCAGGCCGAGGTCGCGAAGGAACTCCACCTGCTCGAGCTCCGACAAGCGCGAGATCTCGAGCTCGATCGGCGCGCTCACTACCACGCCCGGCGGCGCGTTCTCCTGACCCAGGCCGAACTGCTCCGGCCGCGCGTCGGCCACATCAGCTTCAGCGACATTCACCACGACCAGCATCGGCTTTGCGGACAACAGCTGGAAGCCGCGCAGCAAGCGGGCCTCGTCGGCGTCGAGCGTGAGGCGACGAAGCGGCGTCCCGGCTTCAAGGGCGGGCAGGATGGTCTCGGCCAGCAACCGTCGCTCGTGCTCCTCTTGGGGCGTCGGACCGCGCTTGCCTGACTTCGACAGGCGTTCGAGCCGGCGCTCGACCAGGGAATGGTCGGCCAGAATCAGCTCGAGATCGAGGGTCGCGATATCCGCACCGGGATCGATCGCGCCGCCGGCATGTGGAATCTCCGGATCGTCGAAGGCGCGCACAACGTGCAACAGACCGTCGACCGTCTTGAGCTTGGCAAGGTCGAGGCTCTCGGCGCCTTCGCCTTTGTGGATACCCGGGATGTCCACGTACTCCACTGTCGCCGGCGTGTACTTCTTCGGCTGGAACAATTCGCGCAGCTTCGCCAGCCGCTCGTCCGGCACCTTCGCGACGGCCACGTGGGTCTTCCCGCCGGCCTCGAATTTTCCGGTGGCCTCGTCCGACGAGGTGAGCGTATTGAACAACATGGTCTTGCCGACCTTCGGCAAGCCAAGGATGCCGAACTGCATTGGCTCAAACCCTCCTCACACGAAGCGCGTCCACGCCACCTGATATGGCCTATCCGCAGGTGACCCCGGTTCCGCCCAGGCCACAGTACCCGTTGGGATTCTTGTCCAGATACTGCTGGTGGTACTCCTCGGCCAGATAGTACGCCGGTGCGTCGGCGATTTCTGTCGTGATGGCGCCGTAGCCTTGATCCTTCAACCGCGCCTCGTACGCACGTTTCGACTCTTCAGCAGCTGCGTGTTGTGCAGCTGAACACGCGAAGATCACCGAGCGGTACTGCGTGCCCACATCATTGCCCTGCCGATTGCCCTGTGTGGGATCGTGGTTCTCCCAGAACACGCGCAGGAGCTCGTCGTAGCTGACGGCCGCCGGATCAAACACCACGCGCACGACCTCGGCATGACCGGTCGTTCCGGAACAGACCTGCCTGTACGTCGGGTCCTTGCTGGTGCCGCCGGCATATCCGACTGACGTCGTGTAGACGCCGGGTGTCGTCCAGAACTTCCGCTCAGCACCCCAGAAACATCCGAGTCCGAACACCGCCTCGTTCAAACCGGACGGCACGGGGGCATCAATCTCGGTCTTCAGCACCGTATGTGTCACGCCAGCTCCTTCGCTTCGAACTTCAGCGCCACGCCATTCATGCAGTACCGTTCGCCGGTCGGCCGCGGACCATCCGGAAACACATGTCCCAGATGTCCGCCACAGTTCGCACAAGTCACTTCGGTCCTGACCATGCCATGACTGCGGTCAACGGTGGTCGTCACACCCTGCCCCAGGGGCGCGTAGAAACTGGGCCAGCCCGATCCGCTTTCGTACTTCGTCTCGGACGAGAAGAGCGGGTGTCCGCACCCGGCGCAATAGAACGTCCCCTCACGCTTCTCGAGATTCAGCGGACTGGTCCCCGCCCGTTCAGTGCCGTGACATCGCAACACCTGATACTGCTCTGGCGACAGGTCGGCCTGCCATTCCGCGTCGGTCTTCTTTTCCTCGGCCATCGTCACTTCTTTCCCCTCTACTAGGATGCCATCAGACGCACGTGAGGCAGTAGAATCTTTCGCTGTGGCTCGTCTTGTCATCGCTGCTGTGGCCGTCCTGATG
>JAHEFO010000136.1 GCA_024640135.1 Acidobacteriota bacterium | reverse complement strand
GCGACCATCGGCCTGCCCGCACCACCATTCAGGCGGCAGCCCTGCCCGGCGTCGGCCTGCGGGTCGAAATCGACTGCATCGCGTATGTCCCGAGCACTGACCGCTGAGGAGATGGAGAGAGTCTCCATTCGGCGGATGGCTCCCTGAAGCCTCAGGCGCTTCAGACGGGTCTTCGCTGCGCGTCCAGCGTCAGCACCAGCCTTGGCCCCGATCCCGGAATCCGGTCGGGCGTGGCATAGGTCCGATACGCCGGCAGGAATCGGCTGATGTAGTCGGCGATCGCCTCGCGGCTGAGTCCGGGCTTTCCGGCTGCCTTCATGGCCTCTTCGGCTTCCACGCGCCAGGCCAGCACATACTCCGGATCCTGCGCGCGCAGCACGACCCAGACATCGACCTGCTCCGTCCATCGCTCGTACTCGGCCAGCGCGCGATTGGACGGCGCCAGACGGGCATCGGGCAGCGTGGCTTCTTCGACGGGCGCAAATCCCAGCATCCATCCCTCGAGGATGATGACGTCAAGGGGGCCGGTGACCTCGCGCCAGGACTCCTCCGGCGCGCGGTCGCCCCGGCCGCCGTGTGCGGACTTGTCGTACACGGGCACGCGTGTGGACTTCCCTGATTTCAGGGACCTCAGATCCCGCAATGTCCGTTCACCCAACTCCACGTCGTGCGTCCCCGGATACCCGCGGTGTTCCAGATACGGGTTGCCGGGATGGGCCGCCGCCACGCGCAACTGCTCTTCGCGCGTGAGATAGAAGTCGTCCACCGACACGCCGGCGCCCTGCAATCCCATTGCCGGCAGCGCCTCCAGGAAATGCGTCACCAGCGTCGTCTTTCCCGCGCCCTGCGGGGCCTGCAAGCCGATGACCAGCGGCCGCTCTCGCGCCGCGGCAATTTGCCCGAAGCAGAAATCGTGAACCGGACGATGGAGGGGGGCGAACAGGGACGTGGACATGACGGGACCATGATTATCGATAATCTGCAATCGGTAGTCTGAAATCGTTTATCGCCGATATCGGTAATCGGGAATCGGTAACCAACTTGGAATCGGGGAATCGGAAACCGGGGAATCGGGCTGGCGTCCCATGTCCTTCCACCTGCCTGTCCGTGCGCGATCGCGAACTCGGTCGACGACCGGATAGATTCCCGATTGCCGATAGATTGCCGATTCTCGATTCCCGGTAGATTCCCGATTGCAGATTGTCGATTTTCAGATAATCGATTACCGATTCACGATTCCAGATTGCCGATTATTGAGCCATCCCCAAACCAGCGCCATCCATAACAGGTTCGACGCCAGCAGGTGCGCCATCTGCAGGGTCAGCGGCGCAAGCAGCAGAAGATTGACCACGCCGAGCGCGCACTGGCCCACGATCAGCATCATCACCAGCTGTCGCGGTTGCTCCTGGGACGCCCCGGCGAATACCGGACTCCGCCACGCGATCCAGAACAAGGTCAGGGCCACCGCCACGGCCAGGATCGGGTGCCAAATTCGCAACTGAATCAGGAAATGCGCGGTCGGGTCGAGGTCGGCGGCGATCCCTTCCGCCAGCGAGGCAGACGGAAACAACGTGTCGCCCAGCGCCACGATGGCGCCAGTGGCGGCGACAGCCAGCATGGCCACCATCGCCACCGTGAACATCCGGGTCGACGCCCCGAGAGATTTGGAAGCACCCGGCGCGCCGGCAGACGCCGTCGGCCGGGCCACCCAGATCGTGGTGGTCATCGCCGCCACCAACAACAGCGTGTTGACCAGATGCCCGCCGACATAGCCGGCCCGCAGCGCGGACGCATTGTCCTCCACCAGTCGAAGCAGCACGATGCCCGCACCGACCGCGGCCTCAATCACCATGAACACGAGCGTGATCAACGCCCACGTGCGTGCCCGGTGCCCTGCCGGAAATGTGCGGCGCGCCAGCCACACCAATCCCACCGACATCAACATCACGGCACCGCTGGTGAGACGGTGCACGAACTCGATCACCGTGCCGACCGTTGGCGCCAGCGGCACGACGGCGCCGTTGCACAGGGGCCAGTGGCTCCCGCACCCCGCCCCGGACCCGGTGGCGCGAACGACTGCACCCCAGACGATCACGAGGACGGTCATCCCGAGCGTGAACCAGCCGTACCGGACAAATGCGCGAATTGGGTCGGATGTCATGCGCGAACTCCGTTTTGATCATACAAGCAGGTAATCTACTGAGGTGACGCCGTCCGCGACTTCCGATACCTACCGCGCTCGCCTGACAGCCCGTCAGGAAACGCTCGCCCAGATGGAGCGCCGCAATGCCAGGATCGCCGGCGTTCGGCTGATCCTGGGCCTGACGGGCGTGGGACTCCTGGTCTGGCTGGGCCTGGCGCCCTGGAAGACACTGGCGGCGCTGATCGGGCTCTTCGCGATCATCGCCGTCGGCCACGGCCGCCTGATCAATGCCCGAGACCGCGCGCGCTCCGCCGTGGACTTCTACCAACGCGGTCTGGCACGCCTGCGCCATGAGTGGGCAGGAACGGGCGATGCGGGCGACCGTTTCCTTCCGGCTCATCACTTGTATGCAGTCGATCTTGACGTCTTCGGTCGCGGCAGCCTCTTCGAACTCGTCGCCACGTGCCGCACCGAGGCCGGCCGGTCTGCACTCGCGGCGTGGATGCTCGCCCCGGCTGCGCCGGAAGAAATCCTCGCACGACAGGAAGCCATCCGGGAACTCGAACCGGACTTGGACCTCCGGGAGAACCTGGCCGTGGAAGGTGATCACATGCGTCCGGCGATCGATCCGGCGCTCATCCGCCAGTGGGCCGTGACACCGCGCCGCCTGCCGGGTCAAGCGGCAGTCGAAGTACTCGTGCGAACTGCGCCCGTCGCGTTTCTGGCAAGCCTGGCCTGGTGGCTCCAGGGCGGCCCGGCCACCCCCTTTCTCGTAGTGCTGGCCGTGCAGGGTCTCACGGCGCTCGGGCTCCGGCACCAGGTCTTGCATGTGACCGAGGCCGTCGATGCGGCCTCGCGCGATTTGGACGTCTTCTTCGGCACCGCGCGGCTGCTGGAATCGCGCTCGGACGAGAGTCAGCGATTGGTGGCGCTGAGAGCACAGCTCGTGGATGGTCAACACCTGGCGTCCACGTCAATAGCCAGGCTGTCGCAACTGGTCGCGATGCTCGCGTCTCGCCGGAACATGTTGTTTGCGCCCATCGCAGGGCTCCTGATGTGGACGACGCAGATGGCGTTTTCGATCGAGCGCTGGCGCGAACATCACGGGGCCAAGGTCGCGGCATGGCTCGACGCCGTGGCGGAGTTCGACGCGCTCTGTGCCGTGGCCGGTTATGCCTCCGAACATCCGGGCCATGTCTTTCCCGAGCTGGATTCGCCGCCGTCTCACGTGCGTGCCACGGCACTGGCCCACCCGCTGCTGGGCGACACCGCCGTCGCCAACGACGTCAGCCTGGGGGCCGCGTCTCCGTCCCTCCTCATCGTCAGTGGCTCCAACATGTCTGGGAAGAGCACTTTTCTGCGCACGCTCGGCCTCAACGTCGTCCTGGCGCAGATGGGCGCGCCCGTGCGGGCCTCGTCGTTTCGGTTGTCGCCGATGGCCATTGGCGCGTCGATTCGGGTCCTCGACTCGCTGCTGGAAGGCCATTCGAGGTTCTACGCCGAGATTCTGCGACTCAAACAGATCGTCGATCTCGCGCGCGAGACCGGCGGCGCGTCGTTGTTCCTGCTCGATGAGGTCCTGAGCGGCACCAACTCGCACGACCGCCGGCAGGGCGCCGAAGGTCTGCTCCGGGGACTCATTGGTTTCGGGGCCGTCGGACTGGCGACGACGCACGACCTGGCGCTGGGCGACATCGCGGCCGGGTGGTCACCCCAGGCGTCCAACGTGCACTTTGCCGACGAATTCGACGGGGGGTCGCTTGCGTTCGACTATGTGCTGCGCGAGGGCCCCGTGAAGACCAGCAACGCGCTCGCCCTGATGCGATCCGTCGGTCTGGACGTCGACAGCGCCTGACCGCCCTACTTGTCGACGCGCTTCGACACGAGGACCACGTCCGACACGATCTGGCCACGGACCAGCGCCCAATGGGTCTGATCGGCCGACACCGCGAAAGAGAAGATATTGTCGTCCGCGAAGCGCGTGATCTGCGAAGGCGCGCCGCCGGAGAGGGGTTGCCGAAACAGGTTCAAGTAGTCCATAAAGATCAGACTCTTGCCGTCCGGCGCCCATCGCGCATTGGGCGGCACGTTCTGGAACCGGCGCTCCGGCGCCGAGGCGTCCGTCGACAACACGACGATGCGTTCACCATTGCGTTCGGGGTCCTGATAGTGGCCAGCGACCGCTCGCCCGTCTGGCGACGGGAGGGGTTCATGGAATCCCGGCGGCAGCGGTCTGCCGCCCGTCGTCAATTCGGCCAGGAGCGGCTCAGGCGCGCCGCCCTCAACCGGAATCCTGAAGTTCTGCCGCGCCGGATCGCTGTAGTACACCCACTTGCCATCAAACGAAATAACCGGCCGGAAGGCCACAGGCCCTGCGCCCAGGCTCGAGGCGACGCTCCCGTCGATGTTCATCCGCCACAACGTTCGTCCGCCCGCGCGTTCGGACATGAACACGATCGTCTGGCCATCCGGCGTGACGAGCGGCAGGGTGTCTTCCTCTGGATTGTTGGTCAACTGCACGCGATTGGACCCGTCCGGCGCCATGATCCAGATGTCCGAGTTCCCGCTCGTCGACGCCGCGTAGACGAGCCGGCCGTCCGGCGTCCACGCGAACCCGGACACGCCGTCATCCGTGCCGGCGCCTACCGTGACGGCCGCCGCGCGGTCCATGTTGCCGTCGGGGATAGCCCAGATGCGCGACCGCATTTCGTTGCGGACACTGACAAACGCCGACCCGTCGGTCGACACACTCAGTCCACTGTAGGTGCTGAGATCGTTCGTGACCCGGGTCACCGCGCCGTCCGGGTATGTGATCGCCCAGATTTGACTGGAGGATTCGCCGCCGCCTTCCGATCCGTTGATGAGCAGACTGCGCCCGTCAGGAAGCCACGCGACGTAGCTGATCGCGCGCCAGTCATGCGTACCCAGCGTGGTCTCGGTGCCACTCTCGACGTCCACCAGCACCAGGCTGGCCTCCAGGGTTTCGCTGTTCGAACCGGGCACGGCGATCGTCCGGCCGTCCGGTGACCATGCCACGCTGTCCAGTTCTCCATAGTCCTGCGGGCTCTTGCGAATCGACAACTGGCGCAGATTGCTGCCAGTGGCGTCGGCCACCATCACCGCCGTCCCAGGAAGGTCCGGGAAGCCACGCAGGAACGCAAACTGCCCGCCATCAGGCGAGAAACTTGGCGCCGTGTCAATGTCCTCGATGATCTTCCGGGCGCCGCCGCCGAGGACCGGCACCTGGTACAACGACCCCAGATTCTCGTTGCCTGGATACACCACGTAGTAGACGTAGTCGCCGTCGGGCGAAAACCCCACGCCGTCATACCGGGCAGGGGCGGGCGGGACGATTTGCACATTGCTGGAGGTCGTCACCTGCCGCAGCCAGAGGCTTTGCTGCCTGTTCTCATCAACGACGTAGGCCGCGTACCGCCCGTCGCCTGACAACGCGGCCATGCCGGCCGTGCCGGTTGTCGTAAGTCGCGTGAGCGAAATCGAGGCAAACAACGATTCAGGTGACGACTCTGGAGTCGAAGAGGACCCGAACCCGAGGGCGAAGTACGCCACGGCCGCGAGCGCGAGGCCCACGGCGCCCAGAACCACCGGCTGCTGCCACACTGGTCTGGACGACGCGTGCCCGGGTGACGCCTTGGCCACGCCAGTCTGCGTGCCCGGCTCGAGTTCGCCCGAAGCCAAATCGTCACGCAGCACACGCAAGTCGTTGCGCAGGTCCTTGGCCGTCTGATAGCGGTCCTCTGGATCCTTCGCGAGGCAACGCCGGACGATCCGGGAGAGATCGCGCGGCAACTCACGCTTGAGATCGCTCACCGACGAGGGAGTGTCCTTCAGGATCGCGGAGAGCACCGACAGTTGCGTGTCCCCTTTGAAGGGCCGCTCGCCTGTCGACATTTCGTACAGCAACACGCCCAGTGCGAATACATCGGTTCGCGGATCGACGGGGCGTCCTTCCGCCTGTTCGGGCGACATGTAGGCAATCGTCCCCAGGATGCGGCCCTCGCCCGTCAGTTCCTGCGTGGGCATGGACGCCAGAGCGGCCTCTGACAATTCCTCGCGCAGCTTGGCCAGGCCGAAGTCCAGCACCTTCACGCGCCCATCGCTGGTGACCATCACGTTCTCCGGCTTGAGGTCACGATGCGTGATACCCCGCTGGTGCGCCGCGCCCACGGCATCCGCCAGGGGGATCGCCAGGGCCAACAGGCGGTCAAGCGCCAGCCCTCCGGTGGGAATGACCTCGGTCAACGTCTGCCCGTCCACCAGTTCCAAGGTCAGGAACGAGATGCCATCCACCTCCTCGACGGAGTGAATCGTGACGATGTTGGGATGGTTGAGGGCGGCAGCCGCGCGTGCCTCACGTTCGAATCGCTGGCGGCGATCGGCATCTCCGGCCAGTTCCGGGGAGAGGATTTTCAACGCCACGCGGCGCTGCAGCTTGGCATCCTCGGCGAGGTAGACCTCACCCATGCCGCCTTTGCCCAGTAGTTCGAGGATCTTGTAGTGCCCGAGGGTCTGGCCGATCATCAGGTGATAGTAGCAGTCAACGGCCGTGGGCACTTACGGAACTCTTACAGTGGACCAGCCCGGGCCTTGGTATCGTCTTGAACGTGAGCCTAACCAAAGTCGTTTCAACGAATCGCGTGCTGCGCCGTTCCGGCGGAACCGGGAGTCTGGCTGGCGCTGACCCGGACCGTTTTGCCGGCGTTTCGTGGGTCACCGCGTTCTTCATGACGTTGTTCCATATCGGCGCTGTCTGGGCACTGATTGATTTCACATGGTCAGGGGTCGTCGTCCTGCTGGCCACGTACTACGTGGCGCTGGCGTGGGGCATCGGGATGTCGTACCACCGGCTGCTCACCCACCGCTCCTACAAGACCCCGAAGGTCGTGGAGTATTTCCTGACCGTCTGCGCGACGCTGGCGCTTGAAGGCGGGCCGCTCTTCTGGGTGGCCACCCATCGTCGTCACCACCAGTATTCGGACTCCGACATGGACCCCCACACGCCTCGGCACGGCGGGTTCTGGGCTCACATGGGCTGGATCCTCTTCGGCGAGGCGCAGCACAACAACGTCACCATGACGTCGAAGTACGCGCCCGACCTGAGCAAGGATGCCTTTCACGTCTGGCTCAGCAAGTATCACTGGGTGCCGCTGACGCTGCTGGGCTTCGGCCTGTGGGCCGCTGGTGGCTGGAACTGGGTCCTGTGGGGCGTGTTCCTGCGCACGACGCTGGGTCTGCACGCGACGTGGCTGGTCAATTCGGCCACCCACTTGTGGGGGGGACGCCGCTTTCAGACCAGGGATGACTCACGCAACAACTGGTGGGTGGCGCTGCTGACCTTCGGCGAAGGCTGGCACAACAATCACCACGCCCATCCGACGTCAGCCGCGCACGGCCTGGCCTGGTACGAACTGGACCTGACCTACCTGCACATCAGGGCCCTCGAACTGCTCGGCCTGGCCAGCGACGTTCGCCGCGTCAGGGTCGACGACGCCATCGAAGAAGCGGCCTAGGTTAATCGATAAGCTGGAATCGGCAACCATCTGGGAATCGATGGCCCGATAGCCCGATGGTTCCCCGATTGCCAGATAATCGATTACCGATTCCAGATTCCAGCTTATCGATTAACCTAGGCCCATGTCCGTGTCCACGGGACGGAAGGGGGCAATCGCCTTCTTTGTCACCTTCGGCGTGTGCCTGGTGGTCCTGGCAGTTGCGTTCAACACGATTTGGGTTGTGCAGAACTGGCAGGAGGCGGTTCCCCTGGTGGTCGGGGGTCTGGTTTTCGCCGCCATCATCACGGGACTCATCCTCAACACGATCTTCCTGGTCCGCGAAATCCGTCGCAACGAACAGCAGGACTCATTCGTGAATGCGGTGACGCATGAACTGAAGACCCCCGTCACATCCATTCGCCTTCACCTGGAAACCCTGAAAGCCCACGCGAGCACCCTTCCGGAGGCCAAACGTCTCGAGTTCTACGACGTCATGCTCGACGACAGCGATCGGCTCATGCAGACCATCGACCAGGTTCTGCGCACGGGCCAGGCCGGCCTGGCCTCATCCCACCGCGAGCGCGTGGATCTGCGGGCTCTGGCTGACGAGTGCGTGGCCCTGACACGCACGCGGCGCCATC
Organism: Acidobacteriota bacterium; assembly: GCA_024640135.1. Classification (GTDB taxonomy): domain Bacteria; phylum Acidobacteriota; class Vicinamibacteria; order Vicinamibacterales; family SCN-69-37; genus SYFT01. The sequence goes on along the minus strand of JAHEFO010000136.1, from coordinate 2,441 downwards.
TGACTGAAGCACAGCTCCATTTGTTGCCGCTCGGTCCCGACGACCGTCTGCCCGAAGCGCTGGGTGACCCGGCGGAACTGCGTGGCGCCATCCTGAACCTGCTCGACAACGCGGTGAAGTACTCGGGCGAGGACGTCCACGTCCAGGTCTTTGCCGCGCTGGTCGGAGACTGGGCCGTGATCCGCGTCACGGATCGTGGCGAAGGCCTGGCCGTCGATGAGATGAAGCGCATCTTCAAGCGCTTCTACCGGGTGCCCGGCTCCCTGACCCAGCGCATCAAGGGCACCGGCCTCGGATTGTTCATCGTGCACAGCACGGCCAAGCAACACGGTGGACGGGTGTATGCGGAGAGCGCCGGCGTGGGCCGCGGATCGACCTTCACGCTGGAGTTGCCGGCCATCCCGCCCGCCCTTCCGCTGGCGGAACCGGCCTCCCGGAACGCCACCACCTGATTGCCATGTCCCACCTGCTCATTGTTGAAGATGAACCCCACATCGCATCGGGCCTGCGTTTCAACCTGGAGGCCGAAGGCCATGAAGTCGAGGTGGTGGAGGACGGGGAACAGGCCATCAAGGTCATCGCGGCGCGACCGCAGAGCATCGACGCCATGATCCTCGACGTGATGCTGCCGGGCATGGACGGATTCGCGGTGGCTGCGAACCTGCGTGCGCGTGCGTGGCTCCATCCCATTCTGATGCTGACCGCGCGGGGGCGCGCTGAGGACGTGTTGCGCGGCTTCGAAGCCGGCGCCGATGACTATTTGCCGAAGCCATTTGAACTGAGCATTCTCGTCGCGCGCCTGCATGCGCTGCTCCGCCGCCAGGCCTGGAAGGCCACGCCGCCGCCGCCGGATCGATTCACCTTCGCCGGCAGAACCGTCGACTTCTCCGCGCAGGAACTGCAGGTGGGCACCGCCGTGTATCCGCTGACGCTCATGGAAACCAACCTGCTGCGATACCTGGTGCGCCACGACGGTCAGACCGTGTCCCGCAAACAGATGCTGGAAGACGTGTGGAATCTCCGCGAGGACACCGACACCCGCGCGATCGACCACTTCATGTCGCGCCTGCGGAAATACATCGAGCCCCAACCGGCCCTGCCGAGGCACCTGCTGACGGTGCGCGGGGTCGGATACCGTTTCGAATCGACTCCCAAATGACGTCGGGTTACACTTCCGGGCATGCTGCTGCACCGCGTGCTTGTCATTCTGGCCCTGGCAATTCCGTTCTCCCAGATCGGCCAGGCCGCCCAGTCCAGCGCGACGATCACGGTGCCACTGACGTACAACGCGCCGGGTGCCGGGCCAAGACCCAACTTCAGTCCGAAAGGAACCCAGGTCACGCTCGCCGAGGTGCCGGCCGGTCAGGCCCTCCCGGCAGGAGCGGTGCGCCCGGCCAAACACGGCAGGCTGCAGGTCGGTCCGAATCGCCAGTCCTGGATTCCCGTGCTCGTCACCTCGACCGCCGCCCATCCCGAGGACCTGAATCAGCTCTTCGTCGACCATAACCGCAACGGCAATTTCGCTGATGACGGGCCGGCCTCGGTGGCCACGCCCAGTCAGAACGAGAAGACCAGGGCGTGGTGGAGTTCGTTCAGCGCCATCGAATTGCGCGTGCAATTCGCCGAACCGGATCACACCGAGCCGTACATCGTGAATTTCTGGATCGTGCGGGAAGACGCGGCGCCGCCTCCCGACATCATCCGCTACTCTCGCGGGTCCTGGCGATCCGGGACCGTGACCGTGAATGGGATCCCCGCGCTGGTGGCCGCCATGGACGGGAACAACGACGCACTTTATGGACGGGGCGACTCCTGGAGCGTGATTCCGGCCTCGGCAGAGAACGCAGCCACGGCGGTCCTGTCGCTCAAGGAGGCCCGCGATACGTCGCGCCTCATGTTCCTCGAACAGGCAGGAACCGCACCGGACATCGTGCTGGAATTCCGGTCGTTCACCAAAGACGGCTCCGCAATCGAGTTCGCGGTGGTCGATCGGCCCGTGAGCAAGGCGGAGGATCGGCTGCCCGACGACATGCTGGCGGACGAGCGTCCGCGTCCCCGGACCAGGACACCGTTCTCGTGGTCGCATGACCTCGACACGGCGCTGGCGCAGGCTCGCGCCTCAGGCAAGCGCGTGTTCATCGACTTCGAGACCACGTGGTGCGGCCCCTGCAAGACGATGGACGACTGGATTTGGACCGATGCGGAAGTCGCTGCCGCGCTGAACGCGGGGTATGTTGGAGTGAAACTCGATGGCGACATCGAGAAGGCGCACGTGAAGCGCTTCGAAGTGGCGGGTTATCCGACGATGGTGATTGTGGATCCCAGGTCCGGGGCGGGCGCAGTCGTCAAGAAGGTCTCCGGCTACCAGTCGTCGGCGCAGATTCTCGCGCTCCTCAAGTGAGGGCCGAGGCAAAGGAGCACACACCATGGGACTGATGGAT
>JAHEFO010000365.1 GCA_024640135.1 Acidobacteriota bacterium | reverse complement strand
CCACGGCGACCAGCGGGGCATCGGCCGGCGGCGGTTCGGGCTCGCTTTCGAACGCACGACAGCCAACCGCAACACCTCCGAATACCAGAGTCAGCGCAGCCGCGGTGAAGATCAAGAGGTCTTGCTTTCGTTGATTCCTTGCCTTCGACTTTTCTTCTTCCACGTCTCTTCCCGCGCTGCTGCGCTGTAACAACCTTGATCGGAAACCACACCGAGAATTCGGCGAGACTCTCCTGAGGGGTCCGCAATGATCAGCTCTGGCGACGAGATTTTCGTCTTGGGTGCCGTTCCAGATGCATGCTCTCGCCCGATTCATGGGACTCCAGTACTTCGATGGACAGCTCAGAACGTCCCGTGATGTGTGGGCGGGATGTGCTCCCTCCTTCCGATCCTTGTGATTCCAGGCTCCTAGGTGCGGATTCTGAAGACCAAAGGTGCGCAAGAAGTAGGCACACGCGGCTTGTCAGACCGGGAGGCAGTCCTGAGGTCAACAGCGTAATTCCCCGTGCTCATTGGGGGATCAGAAGTGGGCGCGGCAGGAATCGAACCTGCGAATTCCACCGTGTGTTGGGGCAACTCCTTGGACGATCGTTGTCAGGAGTTGATTCTGTTTGAACTTTCCGGGTTCTGGGTTTGACGGCAGTTGATGCTGTTTGCCGCTGTTTGCACCCGGATTGTCACAGGATTTGTCACACGGCTTGTGCGGTTCTTCGGCCCGAACGCCCGAGCCGATCAGGGGCACTCACGTCGCAGGGGCTGTTGGACGCGCTTCGCCAGTCGGTTGACTGGGGTACCAGGAACTCGTCGGCCACACTGGCGAAATGGACCTGAGCCCCGCCTACCGCTGAGTCGGCAGCGCCCTGCCCCGACGGGCGCGAGCCGTTGCGAATGATCTCCATGGCGTTCTTCCGGGGGACGGACTGGGTTGCGCTGCGGCGATGGTGGCCGTGAGCTGGCGATTCACCCCCCATAGACGATCGCTTCGGGGATCTCGTAGCGTTCGCCGCCGACCCGGATGTCGTAGCTGCCGTCAGACTTCTCGAAGCTCAGTGCATCCGCTGGACTCGTCGCCACGGGGACGCCGCCCTCGAACAAGATCTGTCGCTCGATACCGCCGCCCAGCGAGATCCAAACACCGGCATTGCCGACGCCCTGGCGTACCACGCCGAACGGGCATTGACGCATGGGCTGGTCCGCGGCGGTGGCACAGTCGACCGTGCCCGTGGCGTCGAATGGCACGCCATTGCCCACCGGCCCATCCTCCGACACAGCGGGTTGCCGCGGCGGTGCCGTCTCGACAAGGAAGCGGCCCGCCACCCAGCCCGTTACACCGGAGCCAGTCACTCTGATCTGGCACCAGCGCTGTTCGCCAGTCAGTCGGCAGCCTTGGTTCTGAAGCACGCGGCCATGGTTGACCGGGGCGATGACCGGGTAGCGTGTCGACGGGCCGCCACGTATGTTCAGCGCCTCTCCCTCGCCGACGCCCGAGACCTCCCAGAAATCCGGACCACCCGACAAAGCGTCGGCGAATTCGGGGCGGCCGAGGCTGACGCCCAGGACATAGTCGGCCGTCTCGTTCCGACGCGCCGCGCTGCGCATCAGGTAGACGCGGATCACGTACTCTCCAGCCGCCGGCGCCGGAACGTCCGCAACGTTGCCGGCAGCCGATCCGATGAAGATGGCCTCCTCTGATCCGGCAGGCAGAATATTGAAGTAGCTTGCAGCGTTGGAGGACTGCAGATCCACCGAGAGGATCTGCGACTGCTCCGCACCGATCACGTAGTCAACCAACTCGTAGCCCGTGATCGAGCCTTCGATCAGCTGCAGACTCGCGAGACCTTCCGGAACGAGTCGCTCCGTCCGTACACTCTGCGCTGACGCAGCGCCTACCGCCAACAGCATCGACAACGCGGCGCCCGCTCCCAGGATCAGCCTACCGGAAGTCGCGGCATTCTCTCGCCGCCTGGTTGTGATCATCTTCTTTTCCTTTCAGCCTTGCTGGATCGCGCTCTCCATGCATCGGAAAGCCACGCGTAGGGGGACTCTTCTCGAGGCTCAGTTCAACTCCACCCAGTTCTCAATTTCGCCGCGATCGGTCACAGTACAGGCGACAGAACGTCCGTTGGCATCATTCCGCATGATCACCTCCCAGAAGCCCGGGCGCAGCGCGCTGACGCTGGTCACCCGGCTCGAAGCGCCTCCGCCGAACGTGCTGAGGCAGCGTGCTCTGGCCGCCTGCGGAATCTGGGCCTGGTTCGGTTGACGATTCGCGCTGTTGTCATAGTTGTTGGGCCGGTCGGTCACCAGGACCTGTTCGAAAACACCATTGGCGGCGAAAGTGCACTCGAACCGGGTCACGTTGGAGCCACTCTGCGGGGTCTGGCCCCTCACGGAGAAGCGGCCGCCGCTGATTCGCTCCACCCGCGCGGTCGAAATGTCGGTCGGCCGCACGCTCAGCGCGCCCGAGGCTTCACCCTGGCAGTAGCGCTGCATTTGCCCCTGCGGCACTCCCTGTCGTGCGTTGTCGTAACCGCCGCCCTGGCCGCAGGCCACTTCAATGGACGACACCGAGTCGTTGCCCACGCGGGTGCGGCCGAGTTCCGCCGCGTCACTTTCGAGCACGACGGAATTACCGCGAAAATTGTGGTCGACATACAGCACGACGCGGCAACCCTGCGGAACGCGAATCGAGGACAATGAGTCATTGCCGATGCGCGAGTACTTCATGTCGGCGATATCCTGATTGATCGTCTCGCTGCTACCGCCGAAGTTATGGTCACGGTAGAGCCTTACACCCGCGCCGTCGCTTCCGATTCGCGCGCTGCCTCCACGCAGGTAACGAGCCGCTTCATTGTCGGCGCGGTTGTAATCATACTGACTACACTGCCCCGAATGGCCCCCGCGGTTCGCATAGCGGTCATAGACGATCCTGCATCCGCTCGGGTACGTCACCATGGCGCCGCCATCGCCGCGATCTTCGATGCTGGACGAGGTGCCCGACGCGCTTCCTCTCAAATAGTTGGACGCCGCCCGGTCAGCCGCAGAGTACTCGTAGTTGCTGCAACTGCCTACGTGCCCGCCGC
>JAHEFO010000010.1 GCA_024640135.1 Acidobacteriota bacterium | reverse complement strand
GGAGGCCCATGCGGCGGAGGGTGATGTGGCGCACGGAGGCACGGGTACCGAGCTTCTGCTCATGGTTGGCTCTGTGCTGACCGCGCTGATGGGGATCGGCCTGGCGTATGTCTTCTTCCTCAAGACCCCGCAGCGCGCCAGCGCGATGGCCACCCGGTTCAGCGGCCTTCACCGGTGGCTGCTGAACAAGTACTACGTGGATGAGTTCTATGACGCGGTGATCGTGCAGCCTGTCAAGGGGCTGTCGGACGGCCTGTTGTGGCGCGGGGTGGACGCCGGGATCATCGACGGCACGGTCAACGGCGTCGGTTACGCGGTTCGGGGCTGGAGCGCGGTGATTCGTCGGTTGCAGACCGGGTCCGTGCGCGCCTATGCGATGTCCATCTTTCTGGGGGTCGTGACGATCCTGGGGTACTACCTGTGGCGTTGACTTCTCTTGTGCTGATGCCGTTCGTTGGCGGGCTGTTGCTGTTGTTGCTCGGCAAGGGCCGAGATCGCCTGGTCCACCAGATGGCGCTGGGGATTTCCCTGGTCACGTTCCTGGCGAGTCTGTCCCTGCTGGCCGGATTTGACGGCACGTCAGCGGATTATCAGTTTGTCGAGCAGTACACCTGGCTGCCGGACTTCGGCATCTCGTACCACATTGGCCTGGATGGCATCAGCCTCTGGTTGGTCCTGCTGACCACGTTTCTGACCCCAATCAGTCTGTTGTGTTCGTGGAATTCCATCGACCAGCGCGTGCGGGAGTTCTCCTTCTTCATGCTGCTCCTCGAGGCGGCCATGATCGGCGTCTTCATCTCGCTCGACTTGTTCCTGTTCTACCTCTTCTGGGACGCGATGCTGATTCCGATGTACTTCCTCATCGGTGTCTGGGGATACGAGCAGCGCATCTATGCGGCCGTCAAGTTCATGCTCTACACGATGGCCGGGTCGGTCCTGATGCTGCTGGCTATCATCTGGATTGCGTACTACCACCAGACCGTGACCGGCGTCGTCAGCTTCGACTTGCTGGACCTGTACGCGCTCAATATTCCAGCCGGCCTGCAGACCTGGCTCTTTCTTGCCTTCACGGTGGCCTTTGCCATCAAGGTGCCGTTGTTTCCGTTTCATACATGGCTGCCGGATGCGCACGTGCAGGCGCCCACCGCCGGTTCAGTGATCCTGGCTGGTGTTCTGCTGAAGATGGGCACCTACGGCCTGTTGCGTTTCTCGTTTCCGCTGTTCCCCGAGGCGGCAATGCAGTTCGCCCCGTACCTGGCCGTTCTTGCCGTGATTGGCATCGTGTACGGCGCTCTGGTCGCCATGGTGCAGCCCGACATGAAGAAGCTGGTGGCGTACTCCTCGGTCAGCCACCTGGGGTTCGTGGTCCTCGGTCTCTGCGCGATGAACGTCAACGGCGTTCAGGGCGCGGTGTTTCAGATGCTGGCACACGGTGTGTCGACGGGCGGGCTGTTCCTCATCGTGGGCATGCTGTCCGAACGTCGCCACACGAAGCTCATTGCCGAGTACGGGGGCCTGAAGGCCGTGATGCCGAAGCTGGTGGCCATGTTTCTGCTGATTACGCTGGCGTCAATCGCTCTGCCAGGCATGAATGGATTCGTCGGGGAGTTCCTGATCTTCGTCGGGTCGTTCGCGGAACATCGCTGGCTCACGGTGATTGCCGTGTCCGGCGTCATTCTGTCCGCGGTCTACATGTTGTGGATGTTCCAGCGTGTCAACTATGGCCCGCTCACCAATCCCAAGAACCAGGGGCTGCGGGACCTCAGCCCGCGCGAGTGGGTCGTGATCGTGCCGATTGTCGCGATGTGCATCGGGATGGGCGTGGCGCCTCGAGTGTTCCTCCAGCCGATGGAACCGGCCGTGAAGCGGGTGGTTGAACAGGTGCGCGGGGTCGGGCCCGTGAACGTCGAGAGGTCACCGGAGATGTCTGGCGTCCCGGCGCTTGCCGACCCGGTGCCTGATGGCATGCCCGTCCCGGCGGAGGGCACGCGATGAACATCAATGACTTCATGGCCGTCGCACCCGTTCTCATGGTGACATTGGCCGCGTGCACCACCATGATTGCCGAGGCATTCCGCAGGCAGCGCGAGGTGGCCGCCGCACACTGGTTTGGCCTGTATGGGCTCATCGGCCTTGGCGGCGCCATCGCCGCGTGCGTGAGCCAATGGAACCAGAATCTGGTGGGATTCGGCGTCATCAGCGTCGACAACTTCAGCGTCTTCTTCAACATCACGCTCTGTGCCATCGGCATTCTGACCATTGTCCTTTCGCTCGGGAATGCGGACCGAGACCAGTTGCCGCTCGGCGAGTACTACACGCTGATGTTGTTCGCCATCGTCGGCATGATGCTGATGGCCTCGACGACAGATCTTCTGGTGATCTTTGTCGCCCTCGAAATCATGTCGCTGGGGGTCTACGTGATGACGGCCCTCAAACGGTCCAGTGTTGAGGGCGCTGAGGCCTCATTCAAGTACTTCGTCCTCGGCGCATTCTCGAGTGCGTTCTTCCTCTATGGAATCGCGATGGCCTATGCCGTCACGGGCACGACGCGTCTGGATGAAATCGGGATGCGGGTCGCGTCATCAGCGCTCGACCCCGGAATCCTGACCATCGTGGCGATGGTGCTTCTGCTGGTGGGATTTGCGTTCAAGGTCGGGGCCGTGCCGTTCCACATGTGGACGCCGGACGTGTATCAAGGCGCGCCGACGCTGGTGACCGGGTTCATGTCCACGGGTGTCAAGGCGGCCGCGTTCGCGGCGTTCATCCGGGTGTTTCTCTCGACGCTGGAGCCGTTGAGGCTCGATTGGGCGCCGGTCGTCATGGTCATCGCGGCATTGACGATGATCCTGGGTACCGTGGTGGGGGTCGCCCAGACGAGCGTCAAGCGGATGCTGGCGTATTCCAGCATTGCCCATGGAGGGTATCTGCTGCTCGGTCTGGTTGCCGCCAGTTCGGCCGGCAAGGCCGCCATGCTGTTCTATCTGGTCGGCTACGCCGTCACCAATCTCGGTGCGTTCGGCGTATTGGCGGCCCTGGCCACACCCGATCGACAACATGACGACGTGCGTGATTTCGCGGGGATGTGGCGGGAGCGGCCTGGCCTGTCGGCGTTGCTGACGTTCTTCCTGCTGTCGCTTGGCGGCTTCCCGCCGACGGTGGGTTTCATCGGCAAGTGGTACATCTTCAACGCCGCGATACAGGAGGGCATGTACGCCCTGGCCATTATCGGGGTGCTGACCAGCGTCATCTCGGTCTTCTTCTACCTTCGCATTGTGGTCATGATGTACATGAGCGACGAGACCGCGCCGGAGGGCCGCCCGGCGGTCTCTCCCGTCACGACGGTCGGCCTTGTTGTGGCGTTCGCCGGCGTGCTGTACCTCGGTGTCCTGCCGGGTGGCCTGCTCTCGCTGGCCGCGGACTCAGTGGCCTCAATCTTCTGAGACGGCGGCCCGGCGGGTCTTCAGTCAGGCCAATCCCAGAGACTGGCCGAGGGCCGTCTCGAGCCGCGCATCGTCCACCGGTGCGATGGTCCTCAGGTCCAACAACACCGCGTCATGCTGGATGCGGGCAACCACGGAAGGGGTGCCAGTCCGCAGGGCCGCCTCGACCTGCGTGGCGGTACGGTCTGTTGGCTGAATCGACAGGAGCCGCGTGGGAATCGCAGACTGCGGTGCGCTGCCACCGCCAATGGTCGAAGAGCCATCCACGACTGTGCAGATGGGCGTCTGGCTTCCAGGGGCTGCCTCTGAGCGCATCTGCCTGATTCGCCCGGCCATGGCCTCCGCCCGGCGCCCGATGGCCTCTGCGGGCTCGAGGAGCATGCGGACGACGGGAATCTCGGCGCGGGCTGGCTCCCGCTGCCAGAGCGCCAGGGTCGCTTCCAGCGCGGCGTAGGTCTGCTTGTCGGCGCGGACCGCGCGCATCAGGGGGTGCCGCCGTGCCTGGTCCAGGAGTGGGCGTCGGCCGGCGACAATCCCGGCCTGTGGGCCACCGAGCAGTTTGTCACCACTGAAGGAGACCACATCCACTCCCGCGCGGACACTATCGGCAACGGATGGTTCATCTGCCAGGGCCTTGGGCCATCCGCCCGAGTGAGGCAATCCCAGCCAACCGCTGCCAAGGTCCTCGAAGACCGGCAAGTCGAATCGATGTGCGAGGGCCGTTAGGTCGGTCAGCGATGGGCGCTCCGTGAAACCTTCGATCCGGAAGTTGGACGGGTGCACCCTGAGCAACATTGCTGTTCGGTCGCCGATCGCGGCGGCATAGTCGCTCAGGCGGGTGCGATTGGTCGTGCCGACTTCGCGGAGCACAGCCCCTGACTGGGCCATGATCTCGGGCACCCGGAACCCCCCTCCGATTTCGACCAGTTCTCCGCGCGAAACGATGACCTCGCGGCCGGCGGCCAGAGCCGCCAGCACCAGCCAGGTGGCCGCGGCATTGTTATTCGTGATCACGGCTGCCTCGGCTCCCGTCAGCCTGCACAACGACCCTTCGGCGTGGACATGCCGGTGGCCGCGGCCACCGGCGTCCAGGTCGTATTCGAGGTTGGAATAGCCGCACGCCACGTCAGCCGCGGCCGTCATGGCTGCTGCGGCCAGGGGCGCCCTCCCGAGGTTGGTGTGGATGATGACGCCCGTGGCGTTGAGGACGGGACGAAGAGAAGCCGCCACGGTCGCGTCCAGCGCCTTCAGCGCGCCGGCCACGATCCAGGCGGTCGGCTGGTCCGCCCCACCCCCGGATGTGTCTTGGGTGCTCTGCAGGGTCCGCCAGTCATCCGCGGCCCGGCGCAGGGCGTTGGCGACCGCCGCGTGGCCGTCCTGGGCGACGCGCGCACGCATGGCGGGCTGCTGCAGGAGCACATCGATCGAGGGAATTCGGCGGGGATTCATTGCGCCATGTCGGCCACGTCGGTCCTTCCGTCACAGGCGCCGGACCCACGCGCCTCCCGTGCCCCCTTTGGTTGCGAGGCCGGATGGGACAGGATAGCATCAGCGTCCATCGTGTCGAAGCCACCTGAACGCGTGTTGCCGAATCAGCCGGCCCACCAGCCGCTCGAACGGTTCTGGCCGTATGCAGAATTGTCCGAGCAGCCGACCGAGGAGGAACTGGCCGCCATTCACCCGGAGCTCCGCCGTGCGCTGTTCGGGGCGGCCGCCATGCCGTTTTCGATCACGTTGGTGTTCCCGCGCTTTGCAGGCGAGGAGTTCGGGCGCGCGCTCGAGCTGGCCAGGACGGCAGATGAGTTTCAGGAAGTGCGGGTTGATGGCGAGGCGCGCTATCGCGCCAGGTTTTTTCCTGGGGAGGCGCCGCTCAAGGTGCGCGACTTGTATGAGATCATCGCCAGCGTGGCTGGCACTGAGGTCCTGATTGACGACAGGCCACTGCCATACGCGCGGGAGCTGTGGCTGCCGCTGGTGTGGTGTTTGATTAAGTAGTTCGGAAGAGCCGGGTGTGGGGTGCGTGGTGGGTGGTGTCGGAGACGGGACAAGTGAGGGCCGGAACACCAGGTTCCGGCCCCGTGTGTGTGGCTTAGCTTGGTTTGGTGACGTTTCCGGCCTGGGGGCCTTTCGGACCGTCGACGATCTCGAATTCGACCTCTTGGCCCTCTTCGAGAGTCCGAAAACCGGCGCCCTGAATCGCGGAGAAGTGCACGAACACGTCGTTGCCCCCTTCGCGTTCGACGAAGCCATAACCTTTAGCGTTGTTGAACCACTTGACCTTGCCCGTAATTCGCATCGTACTTGCCTGCCTTGCGAGATCGGCGACGGTGAATCCGCCGCACTAGAAAAAAAAGACCGCGCATGCGGTCCCCACGTCGACGATGTTCCCGCCCAACGTCGATCGATAATGCTAGTCGGGCAATGGGGTCGTGTCAAGACCGAAGAGGACAATTCGTGCCAAAACGTGCATTGCTGAGTGTTTCGGACAAGACCGGCCTGATTCCGCTGGGACAGGCCTTGTCGGAGTTGGGCTGGGAACTGGTTTCCACGGGGGGCACCGCCCGGGCGCTGACAGAAGCGGGATTGCCCGTCGTCGGGGTTTCGGACGTCACCGGGTTCCCTGAAATGATGGACGGTCGGGTCAAGACATTGCACCCGATGATCCACGGAGGCATTCTGGCGAGGCGTCAGGTTCCTGCGGATTTGGCTGCCCTGGCTGAGCACGGGATCGGACTGATTGACCTCGTGGTCGTCAATCTTTATCCGTTTGCCCAGGCAGCGGCCAAGCCGGACCTGCCGTTCGATCACCTGATTGAGGAGATCGACATTGGCGGCCCCAGCCTGCTTCGCGCTGCCGCCAAGAACTTCCGGGATGTCCTGGTGGTCGTCGACCCCGGGGACTACAACCGGGTCGTCGACGCGCTGCGCGCGGATGGGGGGGCGTTGGGCCTCCGGTTCGACCTCGCCCGCAAGGCGTATGGCCACACGGCTGACTACGATCGCACGATTGCCGGAACGCTCGGCGAGATCAAGGTGGACACGGCCGGCGTGTTCACACGAGGTTCTTCGAGCACCCGATGGGCGCCGGTGCTCAGCAAGGTCCGCGACCTGCGTTACGGTGAGAACCCCCACCAGACGGCGGCGTGGTACTCGATGAGCCCACGGGGGTTCGGTGGCGCCGTCGTTCATCAAGGCAAGGACCTGTCGTTCACGAATCTGCTCGATCTCGACGCCGCAGTCCGGATCGCCATGGAGTTCACGGAGTCAGCCGCCGTTGTCATCAAGCACACCAATCCGTGCGGCGTGGCGACGGGTCATACCTCGGTCGACGCGTACATTCGTGCTCGCGAAGCCGACCCGCTCTCGGCTTTTGGTGGAATCGTGGGTCTCAATCGTCCGATCGACCTGGAGTTGGCCCACGCGCTCACGTCCACGTTCATTGAGGGCGTGATCGCACCAGGCCTGGCCGCAGACGAGGAGACGCGGGCTGTGTTGGCGACCAAGCCGAATCTGCGGGTCGTTACCGCGTCATTCGATGGGCTCGGGCCGGAGCGCGACGTCAGCTCGATTCTTGGGGGCTGGTTGGTCCAGGACCGCGATCGCGTGGTCGAGGCGGCTCAGATCTGGCCGGCTGCCGAAGGGCCGCGTGTGGTCACGCGACGATCGCCGACTCCGGACGAGTGGATGGCCCTGCGATTTGCCTGGCGCGTGTGCGCGCACGTCAAGTCGAACGCGGTCATCTTTACGTCGGCTGACGCCACGCTCGCCATTGGAGCCGGACAGATGAGTCGGGTCGATGCGGTGCGCACCGCCGTGATGAAGGCCGGGAACCGGCTGGCCGGGTCAGTGGCGGCCTCCGACGCGTTCTTTCCGTTCCGTGACGGTCTCGACGTTGTGGCGTCCGCGGGAGCCACGGCCGTGATCCAGCCGGGCGGCTCGGTTCGGGATGATGAGGTGATTGCGGCGGCGGACGAGCACGGCATGGCGATGGTCTTCACAGGACGCAGGCATTTCAGACACTAGTCGATCAGCCAATGAGCCAGACGGCCAATGAGCCAATGAGGCATCGGGCCGATACGGCAATCACGAGCGTACGATTCCTCCTGGCGCCGGCAGCCGTTCTGTTGTTTCTTGGTCTTGGGCTCAACAGCATCTGGGACGCGAACGAGGCGTTCTATGTCGAAACACCTCGCCAGATGGTGCTCTCGGGCGATTACGTGAACCCCGTCTTCAATGGCGAGCCCAGGATGAACAAGCCTGTCCTGAGCTACTGGGTCGTGGCCGGCCTCTATCACCTGTTCGATGTCTCGGTGACTGTCCAGCGTGTCGGGATCGCGCTCGGCGCCCTTGGCATCCTTCTGGCCGCGTACCTCTGCGGACGCGCCGTCCGGTCATCGTTGGCGGGATGGCTGGCGGTCCTGTTCGTCGCGACGGCGCCGCAGTTCGTGATGTTCTCGCGGCGAATCTTCATCGACATCTGGGTGACGATGTTCATGACGCTCGCCGTCGGCGCCTTTCTGCTTGCCGAAACGCAACCCGCGCGACGACGGCCGGCACTGGCACTGATGTACGTCGCCATTGGCCTGGGCGTACTGACGAAGGGGCCGATCGCGCTGGTTTTTCCCCTGGCCGCCATTGGCGCGTGGCTCGTCGTCGAGCGACGGTTGTCGGATGTCACCAGGCTGTGGCTCATCCCTGGAGCACTGATTGTGCTGGCGATCAACCTGCCCTGGTGGGGCGCCGTCTACGCGCAGCACGGCTTGGAACCTGTCAAGGCCTTCTGGATCGGTGAGAACCTCGGACGGTACACCGAAGCCATGCAACCCGGCGAGCGGGACATCTTCTTCTACCTGCCGGTCGTGATTGCCGACTTGTTTCCCTGGTCGCTTCTGGTCATCGCTGGTCTGGTCACCGGGGCGAGGGCACTATGGTCCCGTGTGCGGCCGTTGTCGGCCGGGTCGCGCGACGACGCTGGGCGGCAGGACATTCGACGGTTCCTGATCCTCTGGATTGGTCTGCTCGTAGGGGTGTTTTCGTTCTCCCAGTCGAAGCAGGACCTGTACATCTTCCCGATTCTGCCGGCGCTCGCCGCGCTGGCCGCCGACGCAGCCCTTGACAGCCTCCGCCGCGGGGGGCGACAGGTGCGGATGCTGATTGCCGCCACGATTCCCCTCGTGCTGGCCATCGCAGTCGGCCTGTGGGTCCTGTTTGGCGGGAGCGCGAAACTCCATCAGATCGCTGGCGCGAACGCCCTGGCAGTGTCGTTGTTGGCGGGGAGTCTTGTCGTGGCGGTGCTGGTCTGGCAGCAGCGGGCGCGCGCGGCGGTCCTTGCCCTGGCCGGAACCATGGTGGTGGCCAATTACATCTTCGTGCTGGTGGCGTTGCCCGGCGTCGAGGCCTTCAAGCCCGTCGTCCCGATGGTGAAGACCATTCAGGCACGTACGCGCGACGGGCGGCCGCCGCCCGTTGTCGCGCACTACAGGATGTCGCTGCCGAGCTTCGTGTACTACCTCGGTCGACCGGTTGAGGAGTACTTCGACATGCCCAGCTTCGTCCAGCGCGCGCGCGCCGCCGACGAGTTGTACGTCGTGATCGGACCCGGCGACTACGCTGAATTCGAGGGCATCGCCGCGGACCCGGCGCTGCCGGTGTGCATCATCCAGCGGCAGACGCTTTTCGAGGCGAAGTTGAAGCTCGTGCTGGATGGCAGCCCGTGGCCCGAAGTCCTGCTGGTCGGCACCGGCGCGGCCTGCGAAGGCTGAGCGCCCGGACTGGGACACGAGCTAGAGTGCGGCACGCAGCTCGGCGCGGCTGGCCGTCGCTGGGCCAAACCTGGCCACGACGATCCCTGCGGCGCGATTGGCCAACTGCGCCGCGTCGCTCAGTGAGGCGCCGCAGGCCAGCGCCAGCGCCAGCGTGGCCACGACGGTGTCGCCCGCTCCCGTGACATCGGCCACCTCGCGCGCGGTGGCCGGGATGGCCAGTTCCACCGTGGAGGATCCCGACGCATCGAGCAACCACATGCCGTGTTCACCCCACGTGATGAGGATGTTCGCGTGTGTGGCCGTGTGCAGCGAACGCGCCGCGTGACGCGCGTCGTCTGCCGTGCGGATCCGTGTCCCCGTCATCAATTCCGCTTCGTGATGGTTGGGGGTGAGCAACGTGACTCCCCGGTAACGGGTGGCATCAGGCACCTTGGGATCGACGATGACTGGTGTGGAGCCGGCGGCCGCAACGACCGCGGCGATGAGCCCCGACGAGACCACGCCCTTGTGATAGTCCGAAAGGACGATCGCCTGACTGACCCCGGCCGCATGGCGGGCCGCCTCCAGGAGCGCTTCAGCGGTTGTGCGACTCAACTCATGGTCTTCCTCGTAGTCCACTCGGGCGACCTGCTGATTCCGTGTGGTCACGATGCGGACCTTGCGAATGGTGGGCCGCGCGGCGTCGGTCACCAATCCCTCAGGCGTGATCCCCTGGTCCGCCAGAGCCGCGCGCACCTGCGAGGCCGCGTGGTCATTGCCTACGCAGCCCACCAGGTGCGCTGCGCCATCAAGGGCCCGCACATTGGAGGCCACGTTGGCTGCTCCGCCGAGACGAAACTCGTCGCGTTCGAAACGCACGACCGGCACGGGCGCTTCCGGAGAGATGCGATCGACCCGGCCGACAAGAAAGTGGTCGAGCATCACGTCCCCGATCACGCCAATGCGCAGATTGGCGAGACCCTCGAGCACGTCCGCCAGGGGCGTCATGCGCGGTCCCCGGCGAACTCCGGGCTGGCCCCGGCGGCAGGATCAGGGCGGGCGGCGGCCCACGGCAGCGTGATCAAGCCGAGAAACAGCATAAGGAACTCCGAGTCGCCGAAGTTGTATTCGAAGAGGCCGGCGACCAGCATGGCCACCATGGCCGCGAGGCCGGCACCGGCCACGGCCCGCGCGGGTCCCCGAAGCAACTGCCGCCACAGGTCACGTGAGGCGACAACGACGAACCAGAGCCAGGCGGCCAGCGCGGGCAAGCCACGTTCCGCGGCGATCTGCATCGGCACATTGTGCAGGTGAGGGTTGGTGGGATTGACGTAGAGCGGGTCCCGGTACTCCAGGTATACACGCTCCACCATTTCCGGGCCGACGCCAGTCAGCGGGTGGTCCTGAATCATGTGCACTCCCATCCGCAGCATCGCGAAACGATCGCGCGTGGCCAGATCGTTGGGATCACCGATCGAGTTGATCCGGGTCATGACCACACCTGGCGCAACCAGCATGACGATCAGTCCGGCGACCGGGAGGACCAGCAGGAGCCGCCAGTTTCGAATGGCCAGGAGCGCGCACAACGCGGCGCCCGTGCCGAGATAGGCATTGCGGGTCAGTGAGAGCGCCAGCGCGGCGAGGAGTGCCGGCACGGCGATGGCGGGCCAGGCCCAGTCCTTCCTGACGTACAACAACCGGGCGAAGGCTGCGCCCGTTGCCAGCATCAGCACCCCGGAGAATGTCATCCAGTGGCTGAGCGGTCCAACCGGTCGTGAATCGAGCGTGTTGTAGCCGAACATGCCGGACTGCAGGATGCCGACCACGGCGCTGGCGGCGCCGAACGCGATGACGACGTCCACGATCCGGGTTGCCCGATCCCCGCGGGCGAACATCGCCACAACCGGTACCATGAGAAAGAGCAGCAGTTGCCTGGAGTCGCTCAGGCTGGCGAGCCGGTCGGGACTGAACAGCGCACTCACCAGCGTGAGTGCCGCGTAGGCCAGCAGCGGAACAAAGAACGGCGGCGCGTCAAAGCGGCGTCGATGCCGGAAGAGTTCGACCGCCCAGAGAATGGCCGCCACCTCGAAGGCGGTCTGGGCGGCAAAGATCGACCACTGTGTGGCTCCAAGTGAGAACGCGACGAGCGCGAACCCCGCCGTTGAGATTGTGACCACCCGCGCACCGGTCGTTGTCATGACGCTCCCTCGAGAATTCCTTCCGCCGCCCGCAGGACCGTCAGTGCCTCAATCGAGGTGAGGCACCGGAAGTCGCCTGGGGCACATACGCGCTGGTCACAGGGCCGGCACGGCAGATCGCCCGCGTCGACGGAAGCCGTCGCCAACTCCGATGGACGCCACGGCGCCGAGCGTGCCGGCAGCGTTGGTCCATAGAGTCCCACAATCGGCACGTCCGACGTGGCCGCCACGTGCAAGGGCCCGCTGTCGCCCCCGATGTACAACGCGCTTCGGTCCAGCACCGCCCGCAGTTCCGCGAGGGAAAAGTCCTCCGCATCGAGAATCTGGGTCGCGCTGCCGCCCGCCCGCTCGCGAGCCAGCCCCACCACGCGGTCCACGGCTGCCCGGTCCGAAGGTCCGGCAGTGACCAGCACGCGACGGTCCGCTGATTGTCGCACTAGTCCCGCCGCGATGTCCGCAAATGCCTCCTCCGGCCACCGGCGAAAGGGATTCCCCGCACTCACGTGCAGGACGATCAGG
Source organism: Acidobacteriota bacterium (assembly GCA_024640135.1). Taxonomy (GTDB): domain Bacteria; phylum Acidobacteriota; class Vicinamibacteria; order Vicinamibacterales; family SCN-69-37; genus SYFT01. Next base: position 26,097 of record JAHEFO010000010.1, on the reverse strand, counting down.
CGGGTATCGTGGGGCGACGTGTCCACTCGCATGCGGGCGAGGCGGGTCGTCACGGCGGCCGTGGCCTCTGGGTCCGTGGGCATTTCGACACGGAAGGCAGTGCGGTCCGCCCCTCCCGCGAGATTCGGATCCACCGCTGCGAGGAGGTCCCACTGGTTTTCGACGGAGTGCCGGGGGTGCAGGCCCCTGGGCCGATGGACGACGTCGGTGTACATCCAGGCGCGTCCGGGGATGTCGTAGCCCACGCGGCGCGTCGCGCCCGAGGCCCAGGTCAGCCAGGCGCTCCGGGGCCCGCCGTGAAAGTCGACCGCCAGATCGCAGCGCTCCGCGCGAAGGCGGCGCGCCAGGCGCAGGTCATCCCGGAGCCGTGTCCAGCCACGCGTGTGCGGCACGACGATGACGCCGGAAAGGTGGGGATTGTTCGCCACGACCGGTGCGGCTGCGGACTCCACCAGGTACAGGAGTCGCGCCTGCGGAAACCGATCGCGAAGGGCTCGTATCGCCGGTGTCGTGAAGACCACGTCACCGATGAGCCGCAGCCGAACCAGCAGGATCGTCAACGGCTGGGAGCGGGAATCTCCGCCTCGTCGACGAGCATCACGGGGATGTCGTCCTTGACGGGATAGATGCGATGGCAGGTGCCGCATTGCAGCCCGGCGCCATCGTTCACGAGCCGTACGGGCGTCTTGCATTCGGGGCAGACCAGAATCTCGAGCAACGCAGGGTCAAGAGCCATGGCGCGAATATAAGCCATCCGCCGGTCGACTGTGAAACAATCAATACTCTTCATACGGTTGCCCATGATTTGGTTTGTTCCTCCTCCGCCTGCCTCCGTGCCGGCCCAGATCACCACAGCAGCGGTCCAGGAGGTGGTGGCGCCGCCCACGACCGCCGCGACCGCCGAGGCGTATTTCCTCTTCATTCAGGGGCGAACGCTGGAAGGACGGGGCGATGTGGCCGGCGCGATCGCCGCGTACCGCCAGGCGATCGAACTCGTGCCAGCGGCGGCCGACGTGCGCGCCGAGTTGGCAGGTCTGTATGCGCGTGAGGGACGCGCGGCCGAGTCAATCGCGGAGGCTGAAGCCGCGCTGAAATCGGACCCGGAGAATCGGGAAGCCCATCGGATTCTGGGATTCGTACGCTCGGCGCTGGCCGACAACGCTCCGCCAGGGGCGCAGCAGGCGGCGTTGGTCGCCCAGGCGATCACTCACTTCGAGAAGGCGCTGGCGGGCGGGACTCGCGATCTCGGCGTCGAATTGTCACTGGGGCGTCTGTATGTGCGCACCGGGCAGCACCCCAAGGCGATTGAGACACTGCAAGGGTTCCTGAACGATCAGCCCGGTTACCCCGAGGGCGTGCTGATGCTGGTTGAGGCACTGAACGCCACCGGGCAGTTTGCTGAAGCCATCGCCGTGCTCGAGCCACTCGTGCGCGACGAGCCCGATCTTGCGAGGGCGCGGACGTGGCTGGCAGAGCTGTACGACCGCGCCGGCCGCGAGTCGGACGCCATTCCGCATTGGGCCGAATTGGCGCGGACCAATCCCAGTAATGTGATGATCCGCAGCCGTTATGCCACGGCGTTGGTCAACGCCGGGGAGATTGAGGAAGGGCGGCGCGAATTGCTCACGCTGACCACAGACTCGCCGCGCGACATCAGCGCGTGGTATCTCCTGTCGCAGGTCGAGAACCGGGCCGGACATCCCGAGGCGGCCGATGCCGCCGCCAGGAAGATCTCCGAGATCGACCCGGATGACCCGCGAGGGCCGCTGGCTCTCGCTGAGAGTCATGCGGCGCGGGGAGACTATCGGGGCGCGGTGGCGACCCTCGAACCCCTGCTGGCTGCCCTCAGGGACCTGCCGGCGGGTGGAGCCTACCTGCGGGCCGCGATCGACCTCGCCAACGCTCTGGAACAGAGCGGCGAAATGAACCGGGCCGTGCGGGTCCTTGAAGATGGACACAGCCGGGTTCCAGGCGACCTTGGTTTGACCCACGCCCTGGCAGCCGCGTATGCCCGCGACACACAGCTCGACAATGCCGAGCGTCTGTACCGCGAACTCCTGGCACAGAACGCGGGTGATCGAGACGCACTCAATGGTCTGGGGTACCTGCTGGCCGACCAGAAGAAGGATCTCGACGAAGCCGTCGAACTCGTGCAGCGCGCCCTGGCGGGCGACCCCGACAATCCTTCATACCTCGACAGCCTGGGATGGGCCTACGTGCAGCAGGGCAAGGCCGACGAAGGACGCGCCGTGCTGGAACGCGCCGCTGCCGCCGTGCCGACCGACTCTCTGGTACTGCACCACCTTGCCTCATCACTGTTCCAGCTCAAGCGCTACCGCGAGGCCCAGGCCGCCTGGGACCGCGCCCTGGCCGGTGACCAGAACGGTATCGATGTCGAAGAAGTCACCCGCATGCGCGACCGCGCCAAGGAGTTGGCGGGGCGGTCGTGATCCCCGGAGGCCGCGCCTGGGCGCGGCTGGTCCTGCTCGGGTGTCTGGGAGGCGCCGCCGCATGTGCCGCGCGCTTCTATGTTCCCCCAGCGGGACCCGGCGCACCGTTTGCCGAGGCCGCCCAGGTGTGGCGTGACCTGACCGCGCGCTGCGCGAACACCGCCGTGTTCGTGGCTCAAATCAGGATGACGGGGTGGGCGGGAACGTCCCAGCAGCGGTTTTCCGCCACGTTACATTCCGCCTTCACACGCGCGAACGATGTCTACCTTGAAGTGCCGGGCCTCGGCCGGTCCTGGGTCCAGATGGCGGGACGCGCTGACCAGGCGGTTCTGCTTCTGCCGCGTGACGAGCGCGTGCTCCGGGCGCCCACGCGGGACATCGTGGATGGGCTGACCGGGTTGCGCTGGGGTGCGGTGGACCTGCTGGACGCCCTGACCGGGTGCGTGGCCGCGCCTACGTCGGAGGTGACTGGTCTTGCCTACTCCGATCGCGCGGCTCTTGACCTGGGTTCAGGCAGACGAGCGTGGATCCGCCGCCGGCATGGGGCCTGGCAACAGGAGGCCGCAACCCGGGACGGGCTCCTCGTCGAGTATCGAGCGTGGGAAGGGGCGTTTCCATCGGAGGTCCGAGTGTCCGCCACGTCGCCGGATGTGACGCCGCTCCTGCTGACGTTCTCGGTCAGTCAGGTTCAGGCCAACATCGAGCTGGATCCGGGAATGTTTACTCTGACGGTGCCCGACGCATTTGTGCCGATCACGCTTGACGACTTGCGATCGACTCGTCCGCTGAAAGATGGAAAGGGTGCTGAGTAGGATTCCATGGCACGCACATTGATTCTTCGACCGTCCGCCAAAATCAATCTCACGCTGCACGTGGGGGCCCGGCGTGCGGATGGTTATCATGACCTTCGGACATTGCTCCAGTCGGTCACGCTGCACGACACGCTGACGATCTCGGAGCGCCGTGGCCCCTTCGGTCTGGCGTGCCGGACACCCGGTGTGCCGTCTGACCGGTCGAACCTGGTCTGGAAGGCGGCCGAGGTGTTGTGGGCAGCGATGGGACGCACCGGCGACCCCAGGGATGCCCACGTCAAGATCGACAAGACGATTCCCTCCCAGGCTGGGTTGGGGGGCGGTAGTGCGGATGCCGCCGCCGCGCTGGTGGGGCTCAACACCCTCTGGGGTGCGCACCAATCGCGCCGCGATCTGATGCACCTGGCGACCCGCCTGGGTTCCGACGTGCCGTTTTTCTTCCAGGGCGGTACCGCACTGGGTACGGGCCGCGGGGAGGAGTTGTATCCGGTTGACGACGTCCAGCGCCTGGGCGTGGTCATCGTCAAGCCGTCGTTTGGCGTCTCGACGGCCGAGGCCTACGCCTGGCTCGATGCGGATCGGGCGAGTGACGCGGCCGAGGCTCCGGCCGGCCAGCCTGAGGGTCGCGGGAGCGTGGCCGAAGTGGAACTGGGATGGCCCAACGGCCCCGTGCGTCTGGAAAACGACCTGATGGCCCCGGTTGGGCGCCGCCATCCCGTGATTGGTGAAATAATCGAGGCCTGCCTGTCCCTCGGGGCCTCGGGCGCGCAGATGAGTGGAAGCGGGTCCGCGGTGTTTGGGCTGTTTCCGGAGTCCGGAGCCGCGCGGGCGGCCCGGCGTTTGAGGCGACCGGACTGGCTGGTCCTTGTGGCTCAGACCCAGTCCCGACGCGAGGCGGCCCGCCGCATGGGCTTGTGATAGACTTCACGTTTTGCGACGGTCCTCTGACGCGCCGCTATGGGCGGGTCCCTTTACGGTGCACGTGTGCGGACGGGATGGGGCGTGGCCAAGCGGTAAGGCGCGGGTCTTTGGAACCCGTATTCGAAGGTTCGAATCCTTCCGCCCCAACCAACTCCCTTCGAGGGCTCGCGGCGGGGCCGCGAAGAGGCTGGTCGGGTGGATGCGAATGACGGGCTGTGAGTGAACATGAGCCACGGTCAACTGAAGGTGTTCTCGGGGAGCGCGCATCCGGCGCTGGCGAAGGAAATTGCCGAGCAGCTGGAGACGCCGCTCGGGTCGGCGCGTCTGCACCGGTTTCCGGACAGCGAAGTCTCGTTCCAGATCGACGAGAACATCCGCGGGACTGATGTGTTCATCGTGCAACCCACCTCCACGCCGGTGGATGAGCACCTGGTGGAATTGTGCGTGATGATCGACGCGTTCCGCCGGTCGTCGGCGTCGCGTATTACGGCGGTCATTCCGTACTACGGCTACGCGCGGCAGGACCGGAAAGACAAGCCTCGTGTCCCGATTTCGGCCAAGCTGGTGGCGAACCTGCTCGGCGCCGCCGGGGCCAACCGGGTGCTGACGATGGATCTGCACAAGGCGCAGATTCAGGGGTTCTTTGACATCCCGGTGGACCACCTGTTCGCGGCACCGGCAGTGATTGAGTACCTGGCGCGGCAGAATTTCGGCCCCATGACCATCGTGTCTCCGGACGCCGGAGGAGCTGAGCGGGCGCGGGCGTACGCCAAGCGGCTCGATGCGGAATTGGCGATTATCGACAAGCGTCGCAGCGAGGACGGCACCGCGGAAGTGATGAACGTGATTGGCGATGTGAGCGGCCGGGTCTGCGTGATCTCGGACGACATTATTGATACGGCCGGGACCATTCAGAAGGCGGCGCAGGCGCTCCGGGACAATGGCGCGAGCCGGGTTCTGGCGTTTGCGGTGCACGGCGTGTTGTCTGGACCGGCGATTGGCCGGATCGAGGCCGCGCCGATCGACAAGCTCATCGTCACCAACACGATCCCGTTGGGGCCGGCGAAGTCGACCTGCGAGAAGATTGTGGTGTTGTCGGTGGCGCGCCTGCTGGCGCAGGCCATCCGCAGCATTCATGAAGAGACGTCAGTCTCGAAGTTGTTTGTGTAGAGGAATAGAAACGATGAATGCGACATTGCAGGCGGTTCGCCGCGAAACAACCGGGAAGAACGAGGCCGTTCGCCTCAGGCAGTCGGGCAAGATTCCGGCGGTGCTGTACGGAGGTGAGAGCAAGATTGGGGAGTCGGTCAGCGTTGACCCGAAGGAGCTCAGTCAGATCCTGCACTCGCTTTCGGGTGTCAACTCGATCATCGACCTGCACATCGACGGCAAGTCCGATGCGAGAGTGCTGGTCAAGCAGTATCAGATCGACCCGATCACGCATCGTCTGCTCCATGCAGATTTCTTTCGCGTGGCCATGGACAAAGCCCTGCGCGTGACCGTGCCGGTGCAGTTGGCCGGCGAGTCGAAGGGCGTCAAGGTGCAGGGCGGCACACTGGATTTCGTGCACCGCGAGGTGACCGTCGAGTGCCTGCCGGCGGATATTCCCGAACACATCGTGATCGACGTGACGGAATTGATGATCAGCCAGGGTGTTCGCGTACGCGATTTGCCGGCTGACGGCAGGTGGAAGGCCGTCAGTGAACCTGAGATGTTGATTGTTCACATCGTGGCGCCGCGCCTCGAGGTTGAGGCCCCGACGGAGGAGGTCGCCGCGCCGGCGGCTGCGGCCGAGCCCGAAGTGGCCAAGAAGGGCAAGACGGACAAGGACAAGGAAGAGAAGTAGGCCGCCTGAGTGAAGCTGGTCGTTGGTCTCGGGAATCCGGGCTCTCGATATCGCGGGACGCGTCACAACATCGGCTTCGAGGTCGTAGACCGGCTGGTGGTCCGCCACGGTCTGAAGCTCGAGACGTGGCGGCACTTGGCGGAGACTGCGGATTGGCGTCCGCTTGAAGGCCGCGTGTTGTTGGTCAAGCCGACGACGTTCATGAACCTCAGCGGTGAAGCCGTGTCCGCGCTGATGACGTTCTACAAGATCGACCTGACACAGGTGCTGATCGTGTGTGATGACGTCAACCTGCCGGTCGGGCGCTTGCGAGCGAGGCCGGAAGGGTCGGAAGGCGGGAACAACGGGTTGCGGTCGATTGCCGCCGCGATCGGAACCCAGGGGTATCAACGGCTCAGAATCGGAGCCGGACGAGGGGACCCACGGCGGGATTTGGCAGACCATGTGCTGTCCCGGTTCTTGCCGGAAGAACTGGTCAGCGTCGAGGGGGCGATTGAACGGGCGGCCGACGCCGTTGAGGTGTGGATTCGTGACGGCATCGGGCCCGTGATGAACGTGTTCAATCGATCGGATGAAGAAAGATCGGGAAGCGAAGAAGAAGTAGATAATTCGGGAAGTTAGAAGGAAAGCTCCTTGCCGGTGCCGATTGGGGAACCGGCCAGATGTCCAGAAGGAGGCACATGAGCATTCACCGTCAGTACGAACTCGTCTATATCGCGGTGCCGGACTCGACTGAAGAACAGTTGGCCGAACTGCACCAGCAGGTCGCCACAGTGGTCGATCGGTTTGGTGGCACCATTGAACGCACAGAACCCTGGGGGCGGCGCCGACTGGCGTATGAGATTAATCGCCAGCGGGAAGGCGTGTACGTCCTGGCGATCCTGAATGGCCCGCCGGAGATGACCTCCGAACTTGATCGGCGTCTTCGGGTGCTCGACAACGTCATGCGGCACCTGGTTATTCGCGTGGATGAAGTGCTGGAGAAGGATTCGCGGATGCAGGCGCGCCGCAAGGCGGCGACGGTCGCTCGACGGTTGCGACGGGGCCTGCCCGCCGAGCCGACCGAGCAGGAATTGAGCCGACGGCAGTCAGAGTCCGACGACTCGGATGGTAATGACGGATACGGGGAGGGGGACCGATGATTGGCGAATCAAGAGGTGGCGGGCGCGGTGGCCCCAAGGGCGCGTCCAAGGGCAAGGAAGAAAAGGGCGGACGCCGCGGCGGCGGATTCTTCCGCCGGCGTCGAGTCTGCAAGTTCTGCGTCGAGAAGATCGACCATGTCTCATACAAGGACGTGAAGTTGCTGACGCCATTCATCCCCGAGCGCGGCAAGATTCAGCCGCGTCGCATTTCCGGAACCTGCGCCAAGCACCAGCGCGCGCTCCAGACGGCAATCAAACGTGCGCGTACGCTTGCGTTGATTCCGTATGTCACGGACTAGGGGCGAAGGAGAAACGGCATGGCAACGGAAGTCATTCTGAGACAGTACGTGGAGTTCCTCGGGAACCGGGGAGAGGTGGTGAAGGTCGCCGACGGCTACGCGCGCAATTACCTCCTGCCGCGCAAGCTGGCGCTGCGCGTGACCGAGGAAGGCAAGAAGCAAATCGAGCGCGAGCGGGCCAAAGCGGAAGTGCTGGAAAACGACGAGCGGGTGGCGGCCCAGGCGCTGGCCGCGGCACTGGCTGCGGCAGATATCTCGATTGGCCGGCGCGTTGGCGAGCATGACACGCTCTACGGGTCCGTGACCTCCAGCGACATTGCTGAGGCGCTCAACGCGCGTCAGATTGTGGTCGATCGACGGAGAATCCTGCTCAGCGACCCCCTGAAGACCCTCGGCGAGCATGTGGTGGCCATCAAAGTGCATCGGGATGTGCCGGCGTCGGTGACGATCAAGATCGTGGCAGCGCAGGTGGCAGGCCAGGTGGACTCGCCGGTGGCGGACCAGGCGGCAGATGAGGTGACAGAACCGGCCCCGGACTAGTGGTTCGTCTTGGGGCGCCCACGCAGCGTGCAGATGGCGACGTGGGTGAGATGGGGGAATCTCAGGCGCCGGGGAATGTCGGCAGCGAGTTGCTGATCTTTCGCTGGCACCTGAGATTTCCCTCATTTCCCATTGGCCACAGTCTATTCTTCTCCCATGGCTGACCGCACCCTGCCGCACAATCTGGATGCTGAAAAGAGTGTGCTCGGCGCGATTCTGATCGATAACCAGGCCTTCAACCAGGCCGCTGAGGTACTGGACTCCCACGACTTCTTCCGGGATGCCCACCGGCGCATCTTCGAGAAGATGGTCGTGCTCACCGATCGGAATGAGCCGGTCGACCTGGTCACACTCCGGGCTGAACTCATTCGCAGCGGAGAACTCGACGAGGTCGGAGGGCCAGCCTATGTCAGCGCGCTGACCGACGGGGTGCCGCGATCAGCCAACGTCGAGTACTACTCGAAGATCGTCAAGGAGAAGTCCACGCTTCGCCGGCTGATCCAGTCGTCGACCGAAGTACTGTCCCGCGCGTACGACGCGGAAGAAGACGCGGACACGTTGCTTGACGAGGCGGAGCGGTCGATCTTTCAGATCGCCGAGGGGCGGATGCGATCGGGCTTCGTGAAGCTGAGCGACCTGGTGGCCAGCGGCTACGAGATGCTCGAGTCGCTGCAGGCGAATCGCGGGCTCGTGACCGGCGTGCCCAGCGGCTTCGTCGACCTGGACGAGATGACGTCAGGTTTTCAGAAATCTGATCTGGTGATCATTGCGGCGCGGCCTTCGATGGGCAAGACGAGTTTCGCCCTCAATATCGCGCTGAATTGTGCGATGGAAGCCGACAAGACCGTTGGTATCTTCAGTCTCGAAATGTCGAAGGAGCAGCTCTTCATGCGCATGCTCACGTCCGAGGCGCGCGTGGATGCGCACCGGTTTCGAGGCGGATTCCTTGGTGAACAGGACTACGACAAACTCAATACGGCCTTCGCGCGACTCCATGATGCGAAGGTGTTTGTCGACGATACCGCGTCGGCCGGCATTCTCGAGATGCGCGCGAAATCGCGGCGCCTCAAGCTCGAGCATGGCCTCGACATGTTGGTGATTGACTACCTGCAGTTGATGCAGGGCCGGGGCAAGTTCGACAATCGCCAGACCGAACTCGCGTCGATCTCGCGCTCACTGAAGATCCTGGCCAAGGAGTTGCAGATTCCGATCCTCGCGTTGTCCCAATTGAGCCGGGCCACGGAGACGCGGTCGGACCACCGCCCGCAGTTGTCAGACCTGCGCGAGTCGGGCGCCCTCGAGCAGGATGCCGACGTCGTCATGTTCATCTACCGCGAGGAAATGTACCAGCAAGCCGAGGAAGAACGGCGTCCCGACGTGGAGGGTGTGGCGGAAATCATCATCGGAAAGCAGCGAAACGGTCCCATTGGTTCTGTCGATCTCGCGTTTCTGAAGCAGTACACCCGTTTCGAGAATCTCCAGTCCGGGTCTCGGGGATAGTCAGCGATGGCGGGGATGACGCGGCCCACGGTGGCTACCGTACACCTCGACGCGCTGCAGCATAACCTGAGGCGGGTTCGCGCCGTGCTCCTGCAGGGCTCCGCGGATCGACCGGGCGAGATCGCCGGGGCACCGGAGTCCTTGGGGACCCGGCCACCCGGGCACGCGAGCCCGGCGGTTCCCCAGTTGATTGCTGTCGTCAAGGCAAACGCGTATGGCCACGGCGCCGCGCCCGTGGCGCTGGCGCTCGAGGCGGCGGGGGCCTCCATGTTTGCGTGCGCCGACCTCGAGGAAGGCGTCACCTTGCGCGAAGCCGGTGTGACACGGCCCATTCTGGTGTTCGGTGCGCTCAGCGTGAGCAACCTGGCGCACCTGTTCTCCCATCGGCTGACGCCGACGGTGTCCACGCCGTTCGCCGCGCGTGCCCTTGAAGATGCGGCGGCAGCTCGCCGCGTCGTCATTGGGTGTCACCTGAAGATTGACACCGGCATGAACCGACTCGGTTTTCGCCACGACAATCTGCGCCGAACCATTCCGGACGTGCTGGCCATGTCCCATCTGCGGATTGAGGCTGTGTACACACACTTTGCCATGGCCGACCAGCCCGAGTCGCCGTGGCTGGAAGAGCAGCGGCGGCGGTTCGAGCGCGGCGTGGCCGCGCTTGGCGCGTTAGGGTTACGCGGCGTCATGCGCCATGCGGCAAATTCGGCCGCCCTGTTGCGGGACTCCAGAACCTGGTACGACGCCGTCCGTCCGGGCCTGCTGCTTTACGGCATCGTGCCGCCGCCGCTGGCCGCTGCGGATCTTGACCTGAGACCTGCCCTGTCACTCACGAGTCGTATCGTGGCGGTAAAGGGGCTGCGGCCCGGTGAAGGCACCGGCTACGGCATGACCTGGCAGGAGGATCGGGCACGACGTATTGCCATTGTCCCCGCCGGGTACGCCGACGGAATCGATACGCGTCTGGCGGGCCGGGGGCACGTGCTGGTGCGCGGCCGGAGAAGGCAGGTCGTCGGTTCCATCTGTATGGACATGATGATGGTGGATGTGACGGGAGAGGATGTGTCGCCTGGTGATGAGGTGGTCGTGATCGGCCGGCAGGGCGACGAGGAAGTGACGGCAAGGGAGATTGCTGCGGAAATTGGCACCATCCCCTGGGAAGTCACGTGCCGTCTGGGCAGCCGTATTGAGCGCGTCTACTAGGAGGTCACGGATGAGAGATTGCAGGTGTCAGATTCCACAAACCAGGTTCCAGACGGCCGATTCATGAAGTCTGTCTTTGCCTGTCAGTCCTGCGGCGCCCAGGCCCCGAAGTGGCTTGGCCGCTGCCCGGAATGCGACGCCTGGAACTCGTTTGTCGAGGAGATGGTCGAGAAGCCCGGCAAGACCGTGGAACGCAAGGGAGCTGCCGAGCCTCTTGGTGGAGGTCGGGCCCTGCGGTACGCTGACGTGGACGCGGTCGTCTCCACGCGATTCTCGAGTGGCATCAGCGAGTTCGATCGGGTGCTGGGCGGTGGCATCGTCCCCGGCTCACTCGTCCTGCTTGGCGGCGAACCCGGCATCGGCAAGTCCACGCTCCTGTTGCAGGCCGCAGCCGCATTTGCGAGCGATGTCGGCCCGGTCCTCTATGCCTCGGGCGAGGAATCAGAGCATCAGGTCAAGATGCGCGGAGAGCGTCTCGGGGTCGGTGACGCACCGCTGTTCCTGCTCGCCGAAACGTGCATCGAACGCATTCTCGAAGAGGTCGATCGCGTTCGACCCGCGCTGCTGATTGTCGACTCCATCCAGACTGTGTTTTCTCTCAAGATGGCGTCGGCGCCTGGAAGTGTCGGACAAGTACGCCAGGCGGCCACCGATTTGTTGTTCACAGCCAAGGGGCGCAACCTGCCCACCATCGTGGTCGGGCACGTTACGAAGGATGGGGCATTGGCGGGCCCCAAGGTGCTCGAGCACGTGGTGGACACGGTGTTGTACTTCGAAGGCGATCGGCATCATGCCCACCGGGTCGTGCGTGCGGTCAAGAATCGTTTTGGCGCGATCAGCGAGTTGGGGGTGTTCGAGATGACCGGCGAAGGCCTCAGGGCTGTGGCGAATCCGTCGGCTCTGTTTCTCGCCGAACGGCCCGAGAATGTGCCGGGCTCCTCGGTGTTGTGTTGCGTCGAAGGGTCACGGCCGATTCTGGTTGAGGTGCAGGCGTTGGTGGGAACGGCCACGTTTGGGAACGCGAGGCGCACCGCGAGCGGCGTCGACCCGAACCGTTTGTCGCTGCTGCTTGCCGTGCTCGACAAACGCGCCGGGCTCAACCTGGTCAGCGACGATGTCTACGTGAACGTGGCGGGAGGGATGGCGGTGGACGAACCTGCTGCAGACCTCGCGATACTCGCGGCGGTGGCCTCGAGCCTGCGCAACCGTCCCCTTCTCCCGCACACCGTCGTGTTCGGAGAGGTGGGACTGGCGGGCGAAGTGCGAGCCACGTCGCACGCGGCGCTCCGTCTTCGGGAGGCGGCGCAACTCGGCTTCTCTCGCTGCATCGTGCCTGACGGCAACGTGGCGACCGGCGATGTGCCGAAGGACATGGATGTGGTCGGTGTGCGGAATGTCGGCGAAGCCCTGGATGTGTTGATGTAACCGTTGCCGCTGTAGAATGGCTTATGCACGGTTTGGTGCTCGTGCGGGGGCTGTTTGTCGGCGCCGTGGTGTTTGCCGCAGTTCAGATCCAGCCACTGATTGGTCAACCCGTTATCAATGGCGCAGTCGGCCTCGCCGTGGCGCTCCTGATTGTGGTGGCCGAGACACGGCTGCGCGAGGTCGCGGCCACCGAGCTTCTGGGCGGCCTCCTGGGCTTCGGCGTCATGCTCGTTGTGGCCAGCACGCTCACCGGGGCACTGTACTGGGCGAACACCGAAGACTCAAAGGTCCGCTTCCTGCACAGCCTCATCATCATCGTCCTGCCGTACCTGGGACTGGTGTTTGGTGCGCGCAAAGGCGAGTGGCTGGAGCCGTCGAAGCTGGTCGGCTTGTTTCGAGACGCGCGTCCCCAGCGCTCCTACAAGATCCTCGATACCAGTGTCATCATTGACGGGCGAATTGCCGAGGTCGTCGAGAGCGGTTTTCTGGACGGGACGTTGATCGTGCCGCAGTTTGTCCTCAGGGAACTGCAGTTCGTGGCGGATTCGTCCGATTCCCTCAGGCGAAATCGGGGCCGCCGCGGTCTCGATGTCCTGAACAAGATTCAGAAGATGGCCGGCGTGGAGGTGGAGATTTCGGACATCGACTTCCCGGACATCAAGGAAGTCGATCTGAAGCTCATCGAGTTGGCCCGGACGAAACTGGGCAAGATCGTCACCCAGGACTTCAACCTGAACAAGGTGGCGCAACTCCACCGTGTCGCGGTCCTGAACCTCAATGAACTGGCCAATGCGCTGAAGCCTGTCGTGCTGCCCGGTGAGGTGATGTCCGTCTTCATCATCAAGGAAGGGAAGGAATACAACCAGGGCGTCGCCTACCTGGACGATGGCACGATGGTGGTCGTGGACAATGCGAGGAGTCGGATCGGTCATAACCTCGAAATCGTGGTGACCAGCGTGCTCCAGACCACTGCCGGCCGCATGATTTTTGGACGTCACCTGGAAGCCTCCGACGGGGGCCCTCCGATCGAGAGTGAGGGCACGGGGAAACGTCTGCGCCCCACGGCTGAGGGGTGACCGTGGCTGTCGATGCCCGGCCCACTGCGGTGGACGTTGACCCGTCGCTTGTGGCCCTGATCCGGCCGGTGGCCGCATTTGTGCCATCCGTTCACGTGGTGGCGCGTGAGCCGCGCCTGGACCGCCCGCTCGCAGACGCGGCTGCCCGCGTGTGTGCGTCGGCAGATGTGGTGGCGACGACCGCGGCCGTTCGCACGATGTACAAGCGCGTCGGCCTCGACCCCACAAAGACCCGTCCGTCCTCGGAAGCCCTTCGACGGCGGGTCAGAAAGGGCCAGCCCCTGCCGCGCATCAACAGCCTGGTGGATGTCATCAACTGGTGTTCACTCGAGTCCCAGTTGCCGTTCGGGCTTTACGACGCGAACCGAATCCAGGGGCCGGTTGTCCTGCGACTTGGCCGGCCCAGCGAGGAGTACGCCGGGATCCGAAAAGACCAAGTGCATGTGGACGCGCGCCTGGTGTTGGCCGACGAGCTTGGGGCCTTCGGCAATCCGACCTCTGATTCCGCGCGGACGATGGTGACGGAAGGGACGACCCGGGCGCTGGTTGTGATATTTGCTCCCGCGGAACTCATCCCGGCGACCGCCGCGGCCGCGCTGGCGCTCACACTCGATCGCGTGAATGCGTACTGCGGTCTCGCGGTGTGACGTGCACTAGAATCACCATTGTGTCTGTCTCGGTAATCCTTGTCGCCGCCGGCCGGGGCGTGCGCGCCGGTGGAGCAGTGCCGAAGCAGCTGGCCGATTTGGGCGGCCAGTCGATGCTGCGGCGGAGCGTCGCGGCGTGTGATGCGCATCCCGCCGTCGGGGAATTGGTCGTGGTTCTGCCGGCCGCGTGGGTGTCCGATGGACTGGCGTTGGTCGGGGCCACGCGCGCATCCGTCCGTGTGGTGGCGGGCGGCGATCGCCGGCAGGACTCGACGCGCGCGGGATTTGCCGCAGTGTCAGACGCGGCCCGCATCGTGCTCGTCCACGATGCGGCGCGTCCGTTTGTGTCCCGCGCGGTTATCGATCGCGTGATCGCGGCGGCCGAACAGACGGGCGCATCCGTGCCGGCGGTTCGGGTCAAGGACACCGTCAAGCGCGTCACGGCAGGAACTTCGGCCGATGCGACGCGCCTGGTGGCGGAGACCGTGCCACGAGACGAGGTATGGCTGGCGCAGACGCCACAGGGATTCACGCGCGAAGTCCTGGCTGCCGCGATCGCGGCAGGTGAGGCAGGGGGCGAGGCGACCGATGAGGCACAGTTGGTCGAGCAGATGGGACACGAAGTGCAGGTGGTCGAGGGAGACATCAGGAACGTGAAGGTCACGACAGCAGACGATATTCAACTGGCGCAGCAAGCCACCGCACCGCGGCATACCCGCGTCGGGACCGGTTACGACCTGCATCGGCTCGTCCCGGGACGGACCCTCGTGCTGGCGGGCGTCATCGTGCCGAACGAGAGCGGTCCCCTGGGGCACTCTGACGGGGATGTGGTGTGTCATGCCCTCACCGATGCCCTTCTTGGCGGCGCCGCGGCGGGCGACATCGGCGGCTTGTTTCCCAATACCGACCCGCAGTGGAAGGACGCACCCGGGCTCGACCTCCTGTCGCGTGCGGTCGCCTTCGTGCGTGAGAAGGGCTGGCGCGTTGTCAACGTGGATGTGACGGTGGTACTGGAACGGCCGAAGCTGTTCCCGCATGTGCCTGCCGTGCGCGCGAAACTGGCCGAGACGCTGGGAGTGTCGTTGGATGCGGTGAGTGTCAAGGCCAAGACGAACGAAGGTGTGGATGCCATCGGCCGGGGCGAGGCCATCGCGTCGCACGCCGTGGCGCTGTTGACGGGAGACCGGCCATGACGTCGGGACCAATGCGCGTCCGATTCGCTCCGAGCCCGACTGGGTTGCTGCACGTCGGCAACGCGCGTACGGCGTTGTTCAACTGGCTGCTGGCTCGCGGCCAGGGTGGCACCTTCGTCCTGCGCGTCGAGGACACCGATACCCAGCGATCGACCCGTGTGTCCGAGGAGGGAATCCTGGAGGACCTGCGGTGGCTTGGGCTGAACTGGGATGAGGGGCCGGACGTCGGAGGCTCGTATCCACCGTACCGGCAGTCCGGGCGCACGGATCGGTACCGGCAGGCGGCCGATCGTCTCATTGCGGCCGGCCGCGCGTACTACTGCTTCTGCAGCGCCGAACAGCTGGGGCAGGAGCGGGCTGCGGCCCTTGCCGGGAGCCTGCCACCTCGGTATTCCGGCCGTTGCCGGGTTCTGGGCGCAGATGAGGTCGCTCGAAGGCGGGAGGCCGGCGAGGCCGCAGCGCTGCGGTTTGCGGTTCCCGAGGGGGAGGACCTGACGTTTCACGATCTGGTCCGGGGCGATGTCACGTTTCAGACCAGCGTGATCGGGGATCCCGTCATCGTCAGATCCGATGGTGGGCCGGCATATAACTTCGCGGTGGTGGTTGACGACGCCGAGATGGCGATCACCCATGTCATCCGCGGCGAGGACCACATCTCCAACACGCCTCGACAGATTCTCATTTACCAGGCTCTGGGCTGGACCCCGCCCGTGTTTGCTCACTTGTCGCTGGTGCTGGGGCCCGATCATGCGCCTTTGTCAAAGCGGCACGGCGCCACGAGCGTGTCGGAGTTCCGGGCGCGCGGGTACCTGCCCGAAGCCCTTGTCAACTACCTGGCGCTGCTCGGGTGGTCTCCCGGAGAGGGTGAGGAACTGGTGGTGGCCGACGAGATGGCGCGACGATTTGATTTGACGCGGGTCAGCCACAGCGCCGCGGTCTTCGACATCGAGAAGCTCGCGTGGATCAATCGGCATTACATGAAGCAGGCCGATCCTGCCAGGCTCGTGACGTTGACCTTGCCCTGGTTCGTGACAGCCGGCATGGTTGGCGCTGATGACCCGGGGGCGTTCGCTGCGGTGGCCGCGGTTCTGCCGATGGCCGTCGGCGCGGTCGACCGGCTGGAGGAGGTGCCCCAGCGGGTTGCCTTTGCCTTTGACTGGGACGCGGCTGAAGCCCGCCGCCTGGTGGACGCCGAGCCGGACGGGGCTCGGGTGGTGTCGGCGTTTGCCGAAGCGGTTGCCGGTTCCGGCCCACTGACCCGGGAGTCGTTCCGGGCCGCGGCAGCCAGCGCCAGGGCGGCGACTGGCGTCAAGGGCCGCGCCCTGTTCCATCCCATCCGGGTGGCAATGACGGGATGGGATTCGGGCCCCGAACTGGATCTGGCGCTGCCCGCCATCGATCAGGTTGCCGCGGTGATGGCCCAGGTGCCGACCTGTGCGGAGCGAGCCCGGAAGATGGGGTCATGAGGAGACCCGTCTCCCCGTCTCCGTATCTGCGGTAATCTGTCTGGATGCCCCTGATCTACGGAATCCACGCGGTGGGAGAGGCCCTGAAGGCTCGTCGGGTGTCTCGCCTCGTGCACGTACGGGGAGCCGGGCCTCGTGTCGATACGCTGATTGCGCGGGCCCGCGAGCTGCGCATCATCGTTGAAACCGTGGACCGAAAGGCCCTTGAGCGAATGGTCCGCGGTGGTGTCCACCAGGGTGTGGCTGCCGATTTGGAGGCGTTGGCCGCCTACACGGTGGAAGAGTTGGTGCTCCAGGCGGAGGGCCCCCCGTTGATCGTGGTGCTCGACGGGATAGAGGACCCGCAGAATGTCGGGGCCATCCTGCGCTCCGCTGATGGTGCGGGTTGTCACGGCGTTGTCCGGCAGGCCCGACATGCCGCGCCGTTGGACGGAGCGACGGCCAAGGCGTCAGCTGGTGCCGTACACCACGTCAAGATCGCCACGGTGGTCAATATTTCGAGAGCCCTGGAAACGTTGAAGACCCAGGGGGTCTGGACGGTGGGTCTGGACGGCGAGGCGAGCGACGTTTATGACGCGCTGGACTACACGCTGCCCACGGCGTTTGTCGTGGGAGCGGAGGGCCAGGGGTTGCGCCGGCTCGTGCGGGAGACCTGCGATCGGCTGATCCGGATCCCCATGGGAGGGATGGTGGAGAGTCTCAACGTCTCGGTGGCAGCCGGAGTGGCCCTTTTTGAGGCGGCGCGGCAGCGCCGGGACCGTGAATAGGCGGTTGCTGCTTTGGCACGCGCCGTGCTACCATCACGGTTTCGTCTGGCTGGCGTAGCTCAGTCCGGTAGAGCAGCTGATTTGTAATCAGCTGGTCGGGGGTTCAAATCCCTTCGCCAGCTCCATATTTTCGGGGGTCACGGCAAGGGCAGTCAATGTATCGGGCGAGGTAGCGAAGCGGTCAAACGCAGCAGACTGTAAATCTGTCGGCCCAGCGCCTTCGAAGGTTCGAATCCTTCCCTCGCCACCAGCTTGCCCCATGCGCCACATGGGGGCTGATGCTGGTAGGCTTAGGGGATCCGATCTGCGGATGGCAGGAAAGCAGGGGTCGTGGCGGGCATGTCCGCCTGAGCGAAACGGAGTGTCCAGAGCGGAACGGAGCGAGACGGAGGCGGGAGTAACTCAGTGGTAGAGTCACAGCCTTCCAAGCTGTTGGTCGCGGGTTCGATCCCCGTCTCCCGCTCCAGCCAACGCGAGACGTTCGCGGTGCCTGCGCTTTCGATTGGTCAGGGCTGCGGGTTGGGGAGAGGGAACGGGCCGGCACAGTCGGCCGAAGCTGCGCGCGAAGCGGGCGACGAGCGTAGGCCGATGTAGCTCAGTTGGCAGAGCACGTCCTTGGTAAGGACGAGGTCACCGGTTCGATCCCGGTCATCGGCTCCAGAAGAGTGACACGGCGAAGTGGTTGGGTAGTAATCGGGCAGTAACTTGTAGGCTGGGGGCACGTAGCCTGGCCGATAAACGGAGACGAGAGAGCAATGGCGAAGGAGAAGTTCGATCGTTCAAAGCCGCACGTGAACGTGGGCACTATCGGTCACATTGACCATGGCAAGACCACTCTGACGGCGGCGCTCACGAAGGTGGCAGCCGACAAGGGCTGGGCGAAGTTTGTGCCGTACGACGAAGTGGCCAAGGCGTCTGAATCGCAGGGCCGTCGCGACGACACGAAGATTCTCACGATTGCCACAAGCCACGTCGAATACGGCACCCCGAATCGGCATTATGCCCACGTTGACTGCCCGGGCCATGCCGACTACATCAAGAACATGATCACCGGCGCCGCGCAGATGGATGGGGGCATCCTCGTCGTGAGCGCGGTCGACGGGCCGATGCCGCAGACGCGGGAGCACGTCCTGCTGGCTAAGCAGGTGAACGTGCCGTACCTCGTGGTTGCCCTGAACAAGGTCGACGCGGTGGATGATCCCGAACTGCTCGACCTGGTCGAGCTCGAAGTGCGGGACTTGCTGTCGAGCTATGGCTTTCCTGGCGATGATCTGCCGGTGGTGCGCGTGTCGGCCCTCGGGGCGCTCAACGGCGACCAGGCCGGCGTCGACTCGGTGCTCAAGCTCATGGACGCGCTGGACACCTACATTCCGATTCCTGAGCGTGAGACGGACAAGCCGTTCCTGATGCCGATCGAGGACGTCTTCTCGATTTCGGGCCGTGGCACGGTTGTGACGGGTCGAATCGAGCGCGGCAAGGTCAAGGTGGGCGAGGAAATCGAGATCATCGGCTTCACGCCGACCGTGAAGAAGGTTGTCACGGGCGTCGAGATGTTCCGCAAGCTGCTTGACGAGGGTGTGGCCGGTGACAACGTCGGAATCCTGCTGCGAGGCGTGGAAAAGAACGATGTCGAACGCGGACAGGTGCTGGCCAAGCCCGGCTCGATTCTGCCGCACACGAAGTTCAAGGCCGAGGTGTACATCCTGTCGAAGGATGAAGGGGGCCGCCATACGCCGTTCTTCAACGGCTATCGTCCCCAGTTCTACATCCGCACCACGGATGTCACTGGCACGCTGAACCTGCCCGAAGGGGTCGAAATGGTGATGCCGGGTGATAGCACCACGATCACCGGTGAGCTGATGGCGCCGGTCGCGATCGAAAAGGGCAGCCGGTTCGCGATTCGTGAAGGCGGCCGCACGGTGGGCGCCGGCACGATTACGGAGATTGTTGAGTAACGAATAACGAGCCCTGAGCCGGGTCCCTGCGCGCGACGCGCCGGGGCTCGGGTCGCGGCTGTGCAGGTTCTCGAGGCGGGAGCGCCAAGGTCCTGCCGATTGTCACGAAGGTGAGTTATGCGCGAGATCGTGTCGTTGGCGTGTTCCGAGTGCAAGCGCCGCAACTACAGCACGACGAAGAACCGGAAGAAGAGTTCTGAGCGGCTGGCGTTCAATAAGTTCTGTCGGTTCTGCCGCAGGCATACCGGGCACAAGGAGTCGAAGTAGCGGGTTCTTGGAGAGGTGTTCGAAATGGTCGACGGCAGCGTCCCTATTTCCCATTTCCCCATGTGTTTAGGCCAGTAGCTCAATTGGTAGAGCATCGGTCTCCAAAACCGAGGGCTGGGGGTTCGAGTCCCTCCTGGCCTGCCAGACTTGACGGGTGTAAAGGCAGCAATGGTCGATAGCGGGAAAGAACTGGCGAGTCAGGCGGGCGGGCGAATTGCCCGTGCCCGTCGGTTTCTCTCAGAGGTCCGGAACGAATTGACGCGGGTGAGTTGGCCCGCCCGCGGCGAGGTGTGGGCGACCACACTGGTGGTCATTCTCGTCTCCGCGTTGTTTGGCATCTACCTCTATGCGGTCGACCTGGGTGTTTCGGCCGGTGTCCGTTGGGTGTTTACCCGGTTCGGTGGCGCATGACCGACGTCAAGACGAAGCAGTGGTACATCATCCACACGTACTCGGGATTCGAGAACAAGGTCCGCGAGTCGTTGGAGCAGCGGGTGCAGGCCTATGGCCTGCAGGATGAAATCGGTGAAGTGCTGATCCCCACCGAGGACATCGTCGAGCGCCGGGGCGGCAAGGAAGTGAAGAGTTCCCGGCGGTTCTTTCCCGGATACATTCTCGTGGACATGTACATGTCCGACAACGCCTGGCATGTCGTCAAGAACACGCCGAAGGTGACGGGGTTTGTGGGCGCTGGCGCGAAGCCGATGCCGCTGACCCGTGAGGAAGTCGACCAGATCTTGCACCAGGTGACGGTGGCGGCCGAGAAGCCGAAACCGAAGTACTCGTTTGAGAAGGGCGATCAGGTGCGAATCAACGAGGGGCCGTTTGCCAGCTTTAACGGCGTTGTGGAGGAGGTCAATACCGATCGCAACACCCTGAAGGTCATGGTCACGATCTTCGGGCGCGCGACACCGGTGGAACTGGACTTTCTCCAGGTTGAAAAGTTTTAGGCGCACGAGCGCCGTCGGAAGGAATAGCGAAGGTCAGATATGGCGAAAAAGGTACAAGCCCAGGTCAAGCTCCAGATTGCCGCGGGGAAGGCGACGCCGGCGCCGCCTGTGGGCACGGCGCTCGGCCCTCACGGCGTCAATATCATGGACTTCTGCAAGAACTTCAACGCGAAAACCGCGGCGCAGGACGGGCTGATTATCCCGGCAGTGGTCACTATTTACGCCGACCGGTCGTTCAGCTTCATCTTGAAGACACCGCCGGCCGCGGTGCTGCTCAAGCGCGCGGCGAACATTGCCAAGGGATCGGGCGTTCCCAACAAGAACAAGGTGGGGACCGTCACCCAGAAGCAGCTTGAGGAGATCGCGAAGATCAAGCTCCCGGATCTGAATTGTGAGGAGCTTGCCGCGGCGGTCCGGTCCGTCAGCGGCACCGCCCGGTCCATGGGGCTGGACGTGCTTGGATGATTGGTGAGTGGGGAGTGTGTTCTTGGGTCGTCACGCGCAGAGACTCAATCCCCAAGTCGTGATTTGTGAGAGGTGGGAGGGCGTGTTGCCCGTTTGAACCACCGAAGGAGTGTTATGCGTTCGAGAGGGAAGAAATACCAGGCCGCGCGCGATCAGGTGCCGGTCCGGCCGCACACCGTGGAAGAGGCTGTTCCCCTGATTCAAAAGGTCAAATACACCAAGTTCGACGAGACGGTCGAGATGTCGATCCGCCTTGGTGTTGATCCGAAGCACGCCGACCAGATGGTTCGGGGCACCGTCGTGTTGCCCCATGGCCTGGGCAAGTCGAAGAAGGTGCTCGTGATCGCGAACGCGGAAAAGCAGCGGGAGGCGACCGAGGCGTCGGCCGACGAGGTTGGCGGCGAGGAACTGGTGGATCGGATTCTGGGCGGATGGCAGGATTTCGATGCCGTCGTGGCGACCCCGGACATGATGCGGGCCGTGGGCAAGCTGGGGAAGGTCCTGGGGCCGCGCGGTCTGATGCCGAATCCGAAGACGGGCACGGTCACCATGGACGTGGCCAAGGCGGTCCAGGAAATCAAGGCCGGCAAGGTGGAGTTTCGCGTTGACAAAGCCGGCGTGGTGCACGCTCCGGTTGGCCGGGTGTCCTTTGACGCCGCCAATCTGGTGGCGAACGCGCACGCGCTGATGGACAGCATCATCAAGGCCAAGCCGTCGGCCGCCAAAGGCCGGTATGTCAAGAGTGTGACGATGTCGTCAACGATGGGTCCCGGGGTGGTCATCGACGCGACGAACCTCGATCAGCTCGTCAAACATTAGGCGCCGGCGGGAGTTTCGATAATGGCAGTCACAAGAGCAGAAAAAGCAACCGAGCTGGAGCAGCTCACCACCGCATTTGGCGCAGCCCAGACTGCGGTGCTGGTGGACTACAGGGGCATTTCCGTGCCCCAGGTCACAGATCTCCGACGGCAGATTCGCGCCACGGGTGCGCGCTATACCGTCGTGAAGAACACGCTGGCCAGGCGCGCCACGGCAGGCACGCCGTTCGAGGGGTTGATGTCGCACTTCGTCGGGCAGACCGCCGTGGTGTTCACCGACCAGGATCCGGTCGCGATGGCCAAGGCCCTCACGGTGTTCCTGAAGGGAGTGCCGACCGCCAGCATCAAGGCGGCCGTCGTGCAGGGACAGGTGGTGCCTGCGGCCACGATGGCGGAACTGGCAAGCCTGCCGGGCCGGCCGGAGCTGTACGCCAAGCTTCTCTTCGTTCTCCAGGCTCCGATGCAGCAACTCGTGACCGTGCTGTCGGCGGTGCCGCGCGACTTGATGAATGTTCTGTCGCAGGCAGAGAAGAAGAAGGCGGAAGGCGCGGCGAGCGAGTAGGCAGCATTGGTGATCGGGAATTGGCTGTTGGAGGCTTCAAGCCCCAAGAGCGAGTAGCCGGACAGCACATTTCAATTTTTTGATTCGATTCAGGAGAAGAACAATGGCCGATATGACACAGCAGCAGGTGGTGGACTACATCAAGGGGATTTCGGTGCTCGAGCTGTCGGAGCTCGTCAAGGCACTGGAGACGGAGCTCGGCGTGTCCGCCGCTGCCGCGATGCCGATGGCGATGCCGGGCATGGGAGGCGGCGGTGCTGCGGCGGCAGCCGAAGAGCAGACCGAATTCACGGTGATGCTGACCGATTTCGGCGGCAACAAGATCAACGTGATCAAGGTGGTGCGTGAAGTCACCAGCCTTGGCCTGAAAGAAGCCAAGGACCTCGTCGAGAGCGCGCCCAAAGCCATCAAGGAAGGCGTGACCAAGGATGAGGCTGCTGCCATCAAGAAGAAGTTCGAAGAAGCCGGCGCGAAGGTCGAAGTCAAGTAGCTCTGGGGGTTGCCCTGGGTTCGGGGTTTGCACGAGGCCGTGAAGGATGTCCTTCACGCCTCGTGTGAATGACGTGACCCAGTTTCTTTCGTGACGGACCGGGGTGTGTGCGACTCCGGTCTGAAGTTATGGCATCGGCGTGGGGCCCACGCACCGATGTCTCTCCGGCACGGCCCGAGGATTACTGAATGTACAGCCTGCCCAAGAACGTCTACCGCGAACGCATCGATTTTTCGAAGATTAATACCACGATTCCGATTCCGAATCTCATCGAGATTCAGAAGAAGTCGTATGAGCGCTTCCTGCAGATGAATCGTCTGCCGGCAGAGCGCGAAGATGTGGGTCTGCAATCGGTGTTCAAGTCGGTCTTCCCGATCAGCGACTTCCGCGAGAACTCGTCACTCGAGTTCATTGATTATTCCATCGGCAATTGGGAGTGCAAGTGCGGTCGCCTCTCGGGGCTGGAGCATCTGCGGAAGAAGTGCGAGGGGTGCGGATCCGTTCTGGTGGCAGACCCGTACGGCGAAGGTCACGTGATCTGCTATTCGTGCGGGCGGTCCAATGATGCCCGGGGCGACGTCTGCGACATCTGCGGCACCACCGTCGGCATGAAGCTGAAGTACGACGTGGAGGAGTGCCAGGAGCGTGGCATGACCTACGCCGTGCCGCTCAAGGTCACCATCCGCCTGGTTGTCTGGAACAAAGACCCTGAAACGGGCGTGAAGACGATCCGGGACATCAAGGAGCAGGAAGTCTATTTCGGCGACATCCCGCTGATGGGTGACCATGGCACCTTCATCATCAACGGCACCGAGCGGGTCATCGTCAGTCAGTTGCACCGTTCGCCTGGTGCCTTCTTCCACGCGGAAGACAAGACCCTGTTTGCGGCGCAGATTATTCCGTACCGCGGCTCGTGGGTGGAGTTCGAGTACGACGCGAAGAACCTGCTCTACGTGCGCATTGATCGAAAGCGCAAGTTCCTGGCATCGGTGTTCCTGCGCGCCCTCGGGCTGAGGAGTGTGGCCGAAATCCTGCGGACGTTCCACACCGTCGACGAGCTGCTGCTCCAGGACGGGCGGGTGCTCTGGAAGGTGGACGACTCGCTGCTGGGCCGGCGTTCGGGCGCGTCGATGAAGATTCCGGGCTCCGACCTTCAGATCTATGCGAACAAGAAGATCCGCCGGGATCAGCTCGAGGCCCTGCGCAAGGCTGGTGTCGAGGGCATCGAACTGGCGGAGTCCGAGCGCGACGGGGCCTACGCGGCCGCCGACGTGGTCGACCCCTCCACCGGGGAGGTCCTGTTGGAGGCGAACGACGAACTCTCCGAGCGTGTCATTGCGATGGCCCAGGAGATGAACGTCGATCGAATCGCCGTCTTCTTCCCGGAAAAGGACGATGTCGGTTCGGTGCTGTCGCAGACGCTCAAGAAGGATCCGATCCAGAAGCACGAGGAGGCGCTGATCGAGATCTACCGGCGCCTCCGGCCGGGCGATCCGCCGACGCTCGACAGCTCGCGCAACCTGTTCGAAAACATGTTCTTCAACGCGCAGAAGTACGACTTCTCCCGGGTTGGCCGCCTGAAGCTCAATACCAAATTGAAACTGCAGACGCCCCTCGACGAGAAGGTCCTGCATCCGCAGGACTTCTACGATGTCATCAAGTACCTCCTGCAGTTGCGCAAGAATCCGGCCGGGGTCGATGACATCGATCATCTCGGCAATCGGCGCGTCCGCTCCGTGGGCGAACTCCTCGAGAACCAGTTCCGCATCGGCCTGGTTCGCATGGAGCGCGCGATCAAGGAGAAGATGTCGGTCTATCAGGAAATGGCGACTGCCATGCCCCACGACCTGATCAATGCCAAGCCGGTGATGGCAGCCATTCGCGAGTTCTTTGGTTCGTCCCAATTGTCGCAGTTCATGGACCAGACCAATCCCCTGTCCGAGGTGACCCACAAGCGGCGTCTCTCGGCCCTCGGGCCCGGAGGCCTGTCGCGCGAGCGCGCCGGGTTCGAGGTGCGTGACGTGCACCCGACCCACTACGGACGCATCTGTCCGATTGAGACGCCGGAAGGTCCGAACATCGGCCTGATCTCATCGTTGGCCTCCTATGCCCGCATCAACGACTTCGGCTTCATCGAGTCGCCGTACCGCAAGGTCAAGGACGGCCACGTGCTCGACTTCGTGGTGGTAACCAACGCCGGAGGCAATCCCAAATATTCGGTGGGTGACGTCGTGGAAGCCCACGAGTTGGTGGGAGCCGACGGCCGGTCGAAGAAGAAGGGCGTGGAGTTCGAGCCGCACTGCTTCTACCTGTCCGCCTGGGAGGAAGATCAGTACATCGTCGCGCAGGCGAACATCGAGCTGGACGAACGGCTCTACATCAAGGAAGAGCGGGTGAATGCCCGTCAGGCCGGAGAGTTCGTTCTGGCGGCGCGCGACAAGGTGGACTTCATTGACGTGTCGCCGAAACAGCTGGTGTCGGTGGCTGCTTCGCTCATCCCGTTCCTGGAGCATGACGACGCGAACCGGGCGTTGATGGGATCGAACATGCAGCGCCAGGCTGTGCCGCTGCTGCAGGCCCGCGCGCCGTACGTCGGCACGGGCATGGAATACATCACGGCGCGTGACTCGGGTGCGGTGGTCGTGGCTCGCCGGACCGGCGTGGTCGACTACATTGACAGCAAGCGCATCGTGGTGCGTGTCGAGGGGAGCGACATCGAGGGCGTGACGCGCGAAATGGGCGCGGATATCTACGGCCTGACGAAGTTCAAGCGATCGAACCAGAACACGTGCATCAATCAGCGGCCGATTGTGCGGGTGGGGCAGCGGGTGGCCAAGGGCCAGGTCTTGGCCGACGGTCCTTGCACCGAACTCGGTGAGCTGGCGTTGGGGCGGAATGTGCTCGTCGCGTTCATGCCGTGGCGTGGCTACAACTTCGAGGACGCCATTCTGGTGTCCGAGCGGATGGTGAAGGACGACTACTACACGTCGATTCACATCGAAGAGTTCGAGATCGAGGCGCGCGACACGAAACTCGGCCCGGAAGAGATTACGCGGGATATTCCCAACGTCTCTGAGAGCTACCTGCGCGATCTGGACGAGAGCGGGATCATCCGGATTGGCGCGTCGGTCAAGCCCGGCGACATTCTGGTGGGCAAGGTCACGCCGAAGGGCGAGACTCAGCTGACGCCGGAAGAGAAGCTGCTGCGCGCGATTTTCGGCGAGAAGGCTGGAGACGTCAAAGACGCGTCGCTGACGTGCCCTCCTGGCATCGAAGGCATCGTCGTTGCCGTGCAGATTTTCT
>JAHEFO010000364.1 GCA_024640135.1 Acidobacteriota bacterium | reverse complement strand
TGACCGTGCCGGGCGATCGCGCGATCGCGCATCTCGAACCCCACGAGGCGCCTCTCCAGATCGCCGGCCTTCTGGGCACGCAGCCGGTCCGCACCAACGAAGGCATCCTTCTTCCAGCCGACGATCCAGCTGAGGCCTGCTTCGACCACCGACGTCTGCTCATCCATGTCACTGCCGCACAGACGCATCGAAGCCTCGAGCCGGAGGGTGTCGCGAGCGCCCAGGCCGCACGGCTTGATTCCACACTCCTCGCCCGCCTGAAGCAGCGCATTCCAGACTCGCTCGGCCTGCGCCGGGGGAACAAAGACCTCAAAACCATCCTCGCCGGTATATCCCGTGCGAGAGACGGTGACCCTGGCCCCCGCTACCTCGCCATGGGCAAACCAGTAGTACTTGATGACCGGCAGGTCGATCTCGGTCACGGCCTGCAGGACCCGCTCGGCCTGCGGCCCCTGAACCGCAATGAGCGCGTATCGTGAACTGGCGTTCACGACCGACACATCGCCTCCACGTTCAGAGCACTGCGCTGTGATCCACTGGTGGTCCTTCATGATGTTGCCGGCATTGACCACCAGCATGAAGTGCTCATCCCCCATCCGGTACACCAGGATGTCGTCCACGAACGTGCCTTCCGGCGTGGTCAGCGCAGAATACTGAATCTGCCCAATCGCCAGGCGGCTGGCGTCATTCGACGAAATCCACTGCACGGATTCAAGGGCATCTGGCCCGGCAAGCTCAATCTGACCCATATGACAGACATCAAACAACCCTGCTGCCGTACGCACGGCCATATGCTCCGAGACAATGCCCGAGTACTCCACGGGCATGTCCCATCCGCCGAACTCGACCATGCGCGCACCGTGGGCGCGGTGTCTGGCGTTGAGTGGCGTCTTCTTGAGGTCGGCTAGGGGGGGCGTGTTCGTCATCAGGCACATACAAAGTACTATCGCCTTCAGGCGATCGTCAACCAGGCGCCTGACGCGCCCCGCTGCCCCCCCTCAGCGCCGGAGCAGGCGCCCTCGCCCGCCCCGGCGCAGATTCTTCGTCTCCTACGCGTCACGCCGGCGCGAAGGCCAGGCGAGGCGCAAGAGCGCAAACAGCACAGCCACGAGAAGGACGAGCACCACGGGCCCGGATTCCCTGGTCTCCGGCACCGCGAAGAGAATGGCAGGCATGACGAGCCCGCCCACGAGCACAGCGATGATGACCTGTGCGAGTACAACACCTATAGTCTGCATGCGGCCTCCTCATCCGTGTTCAGCCCCGAAATGGGATCCCGCCATTACAACTGATAAACCACGCCATCGCGCCCTCCGACCGCATCACGTAGATCAACGAACACCCCGCCCACTTATGGACCTCGTACCACTCCAAATCGGAGGTGCAATCAGCGAAGTCGTCGGCGATCCGAATCGCCTCTTCGGCGTACAGTTCCCAGCAGTCCCCTGGCCCCCGCTGCCAGTCGTCGCCTCCCCCACTCGTCCGAATGAGCCGAGGCCCGCCCTGGACTGGGGTGGGCCGCGCGACGGCCAGTGCCGAGGCGCGCTCCGACACCCAGCGCTGATAGGTCTGCAGTGCGCCCGTATGCCCCGTCCCGGCATCAAGAATGGCGCGAGTCAGCAGGAGCGACTGGCCGACGAACGTCTCCGGTCCGTCGGTAACCTGGCTGAGCAACTCGCGGGCCAGCGCGGCCGCCTCCGAGCCGTTCAGGAGAGCCAGAAAACGGTCGTAGTCACGGCCCCCTGGCGCCACCAGGGACATCACGCCGCCGGACCCGCTGATGCTCAACTTATCCCTGCGCACGGTCAGAACCAGCCGATCGGTCGGAGTCGCCATCGTCACAATCGACTGATCCGCCGCAATTTCCTTCCGCACCACGACCTTCCCATCAGCCACCTCGAGCACGACGTGACCAGGGGCTGAACGGGTGACGTGGACCCTGGCCCCCCCCACCGCTGCTCCCGCCACGACCGGAACGACCATCATCGCCAGTGCGGCCATCATCCGACCGAGGACCTGCACGCGTCTTTCCTTGTTCATTACACCCATGCTCAACACCCTCCTCGACTTTCTCAGCGACACTCCACTTCAGCCATTCAGCCTCCTGAACGATCAGTGACTCTGCCTCTCACGATGTCTGCGCGTCGCCGCGTGAGGCGCCCTGCGCAAAGGCCAGATAGGCGCGCAACGTGTGATAGCTGATATCAAGCTGGTCACAAGCCCGGCGTTTGTTTCCTTCACAGCGGTCCAGAACCACGCGCACATAGCGGCTGCTCCAGGCCCGCAAGGTCTCGGTGCCGCGCGGCAACTCCTCCAAGAGGTCGCGATAGCCGCGTGTCACGGCGATCGGAAGATCCGACACCTCCACCGTGGCTCCAGGTCCGAGGGCAATCGCCCGCTCCAGGACCCGCTCCAGTTGCCGCACATTTCCCGGCCAGTCGAACGCCATCAGTGCGTCGAGCGCTGCGGCGCTCACCCCAATTTCACGGCCATGGCGATGCCGGTTCAACAGGTGCTCGGTCAGCAGCGGAATGTCCTCTCGTCTGGCTCGGAGTGGCGGGACTTCGAGTTCAACACCAGAGATCCGGTAGTACAGATCCTCGCGAAACTGCCTGGCCCTCATCTGCTCGCTCAATCGCCGGTTCGTTGCGGCAATCACGCGGGTGTTGACCGCGCGAACACTCTCCCCGCCAACTCGTTCCACAGACATGTCCTGCAGTACCCGCAGGAGCTTGGCTTGGGCTCCTACTGACAAATCGGCGACCTCGTCCAGGAACAGCGTCCCGCCCTCGGCCAGTTCGAATTTGCCTCGGCGACCGCGGACCCCCGTCGCCGTCCGCTCTTCGATTCCGAACAATTCGGCCTCCAGCAGCGTCTCGACCAGCGCCGCGCAATTGACCGCCACGAACGGTCCCCGCCGTCGCGGGCTGGCGTGGTGGATCCCGTAAGCGACCAATTCCTTCCCGACGCCGCTCTCACCTTCAACCAGGACGGTGAAGTCTGTCGCGCCGACGCTCGCGATGTCCGCTCGCAGCTTCTGCATCACCGAGCTCTGCCCCACGATCATTTCGGTGCCTCCGGACTGAAGGGAATCACGTTTGGTGCCAACTGGATCCCGCGCCATGGCTTGAAAGACGCTGAATCACGAA
>JAHEFO010000363.1 GCA_024640135.1 Acidobacteriota bacterium | reverse complement strand
CGACGGCGGGCGCCACCATTGGCGACACCGCCACCGCGTGGGGCGCCAACGTCATCGCCAAGGTCAGGCCGCCAGGTGACGACGAGGCCTCCCGGCTGACCGCTGGACAGACCCTCATCAGTTTCCTGTATCCGGCCCAGAACGGCGACCTCGTTGGTCGCCTCGGCAGTTGTGGAATCAGTGCCATCGCGATGGACCAGGTTCCCCGAACGACCCGGGCACAGAAAGTTGACGCACTTTCGTCGACCGGCAACCTCTCGGGCTACCGGGCCGTCATCGAAGCGGTCGCGACCATGCAGCGCCCGCTGGGAGGCCAGACGACGGCCGCCGGCAAGATCCAGCCCTGCACGGTCTTGATCATCGGCGCTGGCGTCGCGGGACTGGCGGCTATCGGCGCGGCCCGCTCGCTTGGCGGCATCGTCCGGGCATTCGACACGCGGCCGGTGGTCAAAGAACAGGTCGCTTCCATGGGCGCGCAATTCCTGGAAGTGGAACTGGACGAAGACGGCAGCGGACAGGGCGGCTACGCGAAAGAGATGAGCCCTGAATTTATTGCGGCCGAGATGGCACTCTTTGCCGCGCAGGCCAAAGAAGTGGACGTCATCATCACGACCGCGCTCATTCCTGGCAAGCGCGCGCCCATCCTCATCACGGCCGACATGGTCCGGTCGATGAAGCGCGGATCTGTCGTGGTCGACCTCGCCGCCGAAATGCAGGGCAACTGCGAGTTGACGCAGCCGGGCAAGGCGGTCGATATCGACGGTGTCACGGTCATCGGCTACACCGACCTTCCGTCGAGGATGTCTCTGCAGGCTTCAACGCTCTACGCCACCAACATCGTCCATCTCCTCGAAGAGATGGGGGGCGGCGCGAATTTCACGGTGGCAGAAGACAACGACATCGTGCGGCCCATGACCGTGTTGAAGGACGGCGCACTGATGTGGCCGCCTCCAAAACAGGCGCCTGTGGCGCCTGCTTCAGCGAGCCCGGCGGCCGCGGGCCAGGCGGCGAGCGCGGCGAAGTCCAGCACATCGGCCGCGCCTGTTCGAAAAGCCGCTCCTGCACCCAAGGCCAAGTCGGGCGGGTCGCACGGACACGGCGAACCCGCTGGCCCGCCGTCAGCGTCCACATGGTGGCTGCTGCTGGCTGCCGGGGCGGCGCTGTTCGGGCTCGGTCTGGTCGCACCGCAGAACTTCCTGACACACTTCACGGTCTTTGTCCTGGCCTGCTTTATCGGCTATCAGGTGGTCTGGAGCGTGACTCCCGCGTTGCACACGCCGCTGATGAGCGTCACCAATGCCATCAGCGGCATCATCGTCGTGGGTGGCATGCTGCAAATCGGCGGCGGGTTGACGTCGACGGCCAGCGTTCTTGGCGCCATCGCAATTTTTGTGGCGGCAATCAATATTTCTGGTGGCTTCCTCGTGACTCACCGCATGCTCAAGATGTTTCGCCGATGACTACTTCGCTTCTTTCCACTACCTACATTGCTGCAGCCGTCCTGTTCATCCTGAGTCTCAAGGGACTGTCGCACCCGGAAACGGCGCGCCGGGGCAACCAATTCGGCGCCATCGGCATGTTGATCGCCGTGCTGGCCGTCGCCTTTCATGCGGGCGTGATTGCATCGCCGACGTTTCTCGGCGCCATCGCGCTGGCGGCCGTGATCGGCGCCTTCGTGGCCTCGCGAGTGGCGATGACCTCGATGCCGCAACTGGTGGCCATCCTGCACAGTTTCGTCGGCGTCGCCGCAGTGCTGGTCGGCATCAGCAACCATCTGGCGCCCGCCGTGGAACTCGCCGGCTCCGAACGGACGATCCACGACGTCGAAACCTACCTTGGAATCTTCATCGGCTCGCTGACATTCACGGGTTCGATCATCGCCTGGGGCAAGCTTCAGGGCGTTATTCGCAGCAAGCCGCTGATGCTTCCGGGCCGGCACCTGCTGAACATTGGCATGGTTGTCGCCTGTGTCTGGCTGGGGGTCGCCTACGTACAGGGGGGGCACGAGGCGCTTCCCGAACTGCTGATCATGACGGCCATTTCCGGCGTCATCGGCGTTCACCTGGTGATGGCGATCGGCGGGGCCGACATGCCGGTGGTGGTCTCGATGCTGAACAGTTACTCCGGCTGGGCGGCTTCGGCCGCCGGCTTCATGCTCTCGAACGACCTGTTGATCATCACCGGCGCGCTGGTGGGATCGTCTGGCGCCATTCTGAGCTACATCATGTGCCGCGCGATGAATCGATCGTTCGTCTCGGTCATTCTGGGGGGCTTCGGTGCGGAGGAAGGCGCGGCGCCGGCGGGAGGCGCGGCAGTCGAAGGCGAGATGGTGGCCACCACGGCCGAGGAAGTCGTGGCCAAGCTCGAGGCCGCGTCGTCAGTCGTCATCATCCCCGGCTACGGCATGGCGGTCGCCCAGGCGCAACACCCCGTCAAGGAAATTACCGAAATCCTGCGGAGTCAGGGCAAGGAGGTGCGCTTTGCCATTCACCCGGTGGCGGGGCGTCTCCCCGGACACATGAATGTGCTCCTCGCCGAGGCCAATCTCCCGTATGACATCGTGCTGGAGATGGACGAGATCAACGACGACTTCCCCACGACCGACGTGGTGCTCGTCATCGGCGCCAACGACATCGTCAATCCGAGTGCGCTGGACGATCCATCAAGTCCGATCGCCGGCATGCCGGTGCTGCACGCGTGGGAAGCGGCGGACTGCATTGCGTTCAAGCGCGGCAAGGGCGCCGGGTACGCCGGCGTGGAAAACCCGCTGTTCTTCAAGGCCAAGACGCGCATGCTGTACGGCGACGCGAAGAAGTCGGTAGACGCCATCCTGCAATTGCTCCGCGCGCAGTAGCCGCGCAGCCCCCGGATTGGCTGCGACAGGCCCGCTGTCGAGGGCCGACAGACGTCGTCCCTGCCACCTGCTCGAAACGCCAGGATCAGTCCGTTCTGAGCGCCTTCAATGGATCGATCCGGCTCGCTCGCCACGCCGGGATGAACGCTCCGACGCCGGCGGTGGTGAGAATCAACGCCACGGCCGCCAGCCACACACGCGGGTCAGATGGAGTGACGCCGTACAGGTACGACTGGACCAGCGTGACCGCCCAGGCCGCGATTCCAATGCCGGCCACAAGACCCACGACCACCGGCACTTGTTC
>JAHEFO010000135.1 GCA_024640135.1 Acidobacteriota bacterium | reverse complement strand
CCGGCCGACGACGTATGTCTTCACGTTGGTCGCCGTAGCCTCACGGCCGCTGTTGACCCCTCGGACCGCCGCCCAGCGTACGCCTTCGCGCGCTGCATTCGACACGATGTTGTAGTCAAGAATCATCCGGCTGGATTCCAGGGTGCCGAACACGACCAGGAAGAACACAAGCGATGAGACCGCGAATTCAATCAGTGCGGCGCCACGCTCGTCGCTGACTGCGCGCCGGCGAAGCTGCGCCCATCCACGGGTCGTTGCCCCGAACACGCTCTTTCCTCGTAATGCGGATCTCATTGTGCTCTCATCCTCGCGGATCGAGTAATCTTGACCGACTTGGGAAGGCCGGGGTAGCCAACAAGCGTGTTGAATGTGCTACTGGCCGTCACGCTGACATAGATTCGCTTCACCGCTGGTGATGTGCATGTGGTGGTGCACGTTGCCGTCGTCTCTGTTCCCGAGGACGCGTCCCAGCACGCGCAACTGCGGCTGGCAGTCGGAGTAAACCCCGTGATGTCGGCAGCCGAGGCGGTCGCGGCGTTCTGCATGCCGGTGAGGTCTTTGGACAGCGCGACGCTCCGCGCACCGTAGTGGACGCCCGCCGTGGCTGCGTGCGTGACGGCCATGGCCTGAAAAAACGCCCGGCCGAAATCCGCCGCGCCAAACAGCAGGCCGAGCATCAACGGCAGGATTATCCCCAATTCCACGAGGGCGCTGCCGCTCTCTGATGACCGTCCAACCTTGGGTTCCATCCGTATCTCTCCCATTGCTTCATTCCTTCTCGCTAAGCCCGTGCTTCGAAGTCTCGGCCTCCGCAGGCCCCTCCATGGGCAGGCAAACGGACCAAGACTCAACTCAGTTCTTCCGTCGCACTAGACTTTGCAAGAAGCAGGCCATCCCAGAACGTTAGTCTGGTTGCCCGAATGTGGGCCAAATGGTGGCACTATGGTGCCGTGGGGTGGGTCGCGGCGAACAACTCTGTAACCGGGCAACGAGTTCCGCAATCAGCAGGACGGCCGACATGACGACGAGGGACACCTGGTTCCGGCGATGGCCTGCACGGCTGTTTCTCCGGCGGCGACTGCGTGCCGAGGCCAGTCTCGGCGAGTCGTTCCGGATCGAGCGTGTGATCTGCGTGGCCCGGCTGTTCCTGGCCATCATCGCGCTTGTCGCCCTCGATCTCGATCCGGTCGAGCCCGCCGCCTATGCTCCCATTGCTCGCGCGCTGGTCGTCCTCTTCGCGATCCACAGCTTCGCGGCTGTGCTCGTGCTTCGCAGGCGCCCGCGCAGGGCCAGGGCGTTTGCGCTGACCACACACGCCGTCGATCTGCTGGCAGCCGCTCTGACGTTGCCGATGGCGGCTCCCAGCAATCCGTTCTTCGCCTTCTTTCTTTTCGTCCTGGCCTCTGCGGCGTTTCGCTGGGGACTCCGCGAGACTGTTGCCACCACCGTGGCCGCCGTCATCATCATCCTGGTGCACCAGCGCGTCGCTGCGTACGTGCCCATTCTCTCGATCGGCGGCTACGACCAACCCGGCCGGCTCGTCGCCCGCGTGGCGTATCTCGTGATGATGGGGCTTGTGCTCGGGTACCTGGCCGAGGAGAGCCGGCTGTTGCGCGCTGAAGCCGCGGCGGTGGTGAAGCTGCTCGGCAAGATTCGCGTGGACGTGAACGTCACGCGGGCGTTGACGACGGTTGGCCACGAGGCGGTCAAGATCTTTGCCGGGTCGCAACTCCTGCTGGTCGTCGAGGAACTGGATAGCCGGCGTCTCTTTCGGTGGGACACAGTGGCCGGCTGGAGCCTGGCTTCGACCACGATCAGGGGGGAGTCTTCAACCGCCGGCCGGTCGGTCTATTTCTTCGGATCTGCCGATCACAGCATGGCGATCGTGCGGCGCAAATGGCCCTGGCTGTCCCACCATACGTACGAAGCGCTTGCGCTCGATCCGGCAGGGCACTTCGTTGACTCGACGCAACTCGTCGTGCCGAAGGCCTTTGCCGCCGCCTATCCGTTCCGGCGGATGATCCTGGCGCCCGTGCGATTTGGCGACGAGTGGACCGGGCGCATCTTCATTTTCGAACCCCAGCTGAACCTGCCACTCATCGAACTCAGCAGGTTCCTGCAGATGCTCATCCGCCAGGTGAGTCCCGCCGTGTTCAGCGTCCATCTTCAGAATCGCCTGCAGGCCCGCGCGGGCGCCCTCGAGCGCGCCCGGGTCGCCCGCGAGCTGCACGACGGCGTCATTCAGTCGCTCATCGGTGTGGAAATGCAGCTCGAGGTGTTACGCGGCCAGAAGACGCTGCGAGACTCGCCACTGGGAGGCGAGCTGTTACGCGTGCAGCACATCTTGCGAGACGAGGTCCTCAACCTCAGGGACTTGATGCAGCAGATGCGGCCGGACGAGTTCGACCCGGACGAATTGCTCCATCATCTTGCGGACATGGTTCAGCGATTCGGACGGGACACCGGCATTGCGGCGCGCTTCGTCACGGGACTCAGGAAGATCTCGCTCGAGCGGCACGTCTGCTTCGAGCTGGTTCGCATTGTCCAGGAGGGCCTCGCCAACATCCGGAGGCACAGCGCGGCGACCCACGTTGTCGTGCGACTCAGCGCCGGAGAAGGTGCATGGCGGCTGGAAATAGACGATGATGGTCGCGGTTTTCCATTCGAAGGCCGCTTGTCGGAGAAGGAGCTCGACGCGCGAGGCCTTGGTCCCACGATCATCAAGGAACGCGTGCGGGCCATCGGCGGCCAGCTTTCGATTGATTCAGCGCCAGGCCGGGGCAGCCACCTTGAAGTGCTGGTGCCACAGGAGAGTCGTGGATAACGAACACACCGAACGCACGGTCCGTCTCGTCATCGCTGACGATCACCCGATCTTTCGCGATGGGCTCCGCCGGCTCCTCGAGTCGGAGCCTGGCTTCGAGGTCGTGGCAGAGGCCCAGGACGGTGAGGAGGCCGTCGCGCTGACTCTGAAGCACAAACCGGACGTGTTGCTGCTCGACCTGGCGATGCCGCGCGTGACGGGCCTTGGGACTCTCAAGGAACTGGACGAGGCCAGCAATCCGGTGCGCACGATCCTGCTGACTGCGCAGATCGACCGGGCTGATGTGGTCACTGCCCTCCAGTTTGGAGCCCGCGGCATCGTGCTCAAGGAAGCCGCGACTCAGACATTGCTGAGCTGCATCCGGCGCGTGATGAACGGACATTACTGGGTCGATCGCGAAGGCGTCTCAGACCTGGTCCAGACGTTGCGCCGGCTGATGGCAGCAGGCGCCTCAGAGGAGCGGACTCCGGTCTCTGGCCTCACGAAACGCGAATTGGACATCGTCGGCGCGATTGTCGAAGGCATGGCCAACAAGGACATTGCCGCGAAGTTCTCGATCAGTGGAGACACCGTCAAACACCACTTGACCAACATTTTCGACAAGACGGGCGTCTCCACCCGGCTCGAACTCGCGTTGTTCGCGGTCCACCACAAACTCGTGGACCGGAACTGACTGGCAGGAGCGCGCCACGGCTGCTAGCCTGGCACGAGGTTTCCGGCCAGCAGTGCGGTGACCGCTGCCGGCGATTCGGCGTGAATCCAGTGACCGCCGCGGAGTTGGTGGAAGCTGACGTGTGATCGAGGCGCGTCCTCTATCCGGGCGACCGCCTCTGCCGAGAGCACGCTTGACTCGGACGCTTTCAATACATGCAGGCGATGTCCAGGAGCGGGTTGTTCGATGACGGGCCAGAGGTCGGTCGCGAAGAAGTCGCGGAGCAGTTCCTCCATGACGCCAAAGTCGAGACGCCAGACGAACCATTCGCCCGCCCGCTGCAGGTTGGAACTCATCCATTGTCCGACACTCGGCGCGTAGCCGGCGGCGACGAGGCCATCGGCAGCCTCGGCGCGTGATGTGAAGCGTTCCGGCAACGATCGGATGACGCGCAACATGTCCCACGCACCGCCGTGCGGACTCCGCGCGTCAGGCGTGGAGTCGATCACCCAGATCTGGAGAGACTGCCTCGGCCGGCCGGCGGCCATGGCCAGTGCCACCTTGCCGCCGAAGGAGTGTCCAAGAACGGCATCCGGAACAATGCCCTGGGTTGCAAGCCAGCCGTCGACGTCTGCCGCCAGGCCGCGCACGGTGTTGCCGTGGCTCCCGGCACCGGAATCGCCGTGATGGGGCAGGTCCACGAGCCAGCACGCGTACTCCGGCCTGGCCTCAATCAGAGACTTCGCGACGGTGTACCAGTTCCTGCCGCGCCCGTAGATTCCGTGCAACATGACCAGGGCGCGCGTTGTCTGTGAAGAGGCGGCGATGCGGTTGACCGACAACATGGTTCCAGTGTCCCTGATATCCTCTCGCCATGGCGAAGAAGTACTGGTTGATGAAATGTGAACCCGCTGCGTACACCATCGCGGATCTCAAGCGCGACGGCACCACGAGCTGGGAAGGCGTTCGCAACTATCAGGCGCGAAACTTCATGCGGGATGAGATGCACGTGGGCGATGCGGTGCTGTTCTATGCGTCGAACGCCGATCCCTCCGGCGTCACTGGGCTGGCAACAATCGCGCGGGCCGGTTATCCCGATCAGTTTTCCTGGAAGAAGGGCCACAAGTACTTTGATGCCGCCAGTTCGAAGGAGAAGCCACTGTGGTACATGGTGGACCTTGCCTTCAAGAAGCAGTTTGACGGCACCGTGTCGCTGGCGACGCTGAAGAACACACCCGGGCTCGAAGACATGGTGGTGACCCGGAGGGGCAGTCGGCTGTCGGTTCAACCGGTGACCAAGGCCGAGTACGACATCGTCGTGCGTCTGGGCAGCAAGCTGCAATCAGCCCGGCGCTGATGACTGGCGCCTCGCCGCCTCGTCCGGCGCTCCGTGTTCTGGCTGCGCTCAGTGTCTGCCATCTGTTGAACGACCTCCTGCAGTCACTGCTGCCGGCCTTGTATCCGGTGCTCAAGGGTTTCTACGCGCTCGACTTCTGGCAGATCGGCATGATCACGCTCACCAATCAGGTGACGTCCTCCATTCTTCAGCCGTTGGTTGGCCACTATACGGACGCTCGTCCGCATCCATACTCCTTGGCGGTCGGCATGGGCTTTACCCTCACTGGCGTCACGATGCTCGGGTGGGCGAGTTCTTACGGTTGGCTGCTGGCCGCAGCGGCACTGGTGGGTGTCGGATCGTCGATCTTCCACCCCGAGTCGTCTCGAATTGCCAGGCTTGCCTCGGGCGGCCGGCATGGACTGGCACAGTCACTGTTTCAAACCGGCGGCAATTTCGGCACTTCGCTCGGGCCGCTGTTGGCCGCGTTCTTTGTGCTGCCCAGAGGGCAGGGCAGTGTGGCGTGGTTCGCCCTGCTCGCGTTGCTGGCCATCGTGATCCTGTGGCGCATCGGTCGGTGGTACTGGACCACCGGGCAGGAACGTGGACGTGCCGCGGCCCACGGGCGCCCGGCGCACGGCCTGCCTCCCGCAAGAGTGGCGCGACTCCTGGCCCTGCTGCTCGCCCTCGTGTTCTCGAAGTACGTCTACGTTTCGAGTTTCGTCAGCTTCTTCATGTTCTTTCTCATCGATCGTTTTGGCATTCCAATCCAGCAGGCACAGCTTCACTTGTTCGCGTTCCTGGGCGCCGTGGCCCTTGGCACGTTCATCGGTGGTCCGGTCGGCGATCGCATAGGGCGCAAGCCCGTCATTCTGATTTCCATCCTCGGCGTTCTCCCGTTCACGCTGATATTGCCGTATGCCAACCTGTTCTGGACGACGGTGCTCAGCGTGGGCATCGGACTGGTGTTGTCCTCCGCGTTCTCGGCCATTCTCGTGTTCGCGCAGGAACTGGTGCCTCACCGTGTCGGCCTGGTATCGGGGCTGTTCTTTGGATTCGCTTTTGGCGTCGCCGGAGTCGGGGCTGGCGCGCTCGGCTGGCTGGCGGACGTGACGAGCATTTCGTTCGTCTATCGGGTCTGCGCATTCCTGCCCGCAATCGGCTTGTTCGCCCTCTGGCTGCCCGGCCGCGCCAGCCTCACGAACCCTGACCCGGCACCCAGCATTTGAGCCCCGTGCCCCCGGGCGCCCCGGCAGAGGCGCCCTTGCACTGATAGGATGCCCGCGTATGGTGTGGCAGATGGATTGGCTTCAGGAGTTGCCGCGATGACAAGACGTGTCCTGCTTCGGTGGGCCGCAGCCCTGGCGGCCACCTGGCCCCTGTCGGTGTTCAAGGTCCTGACCCTGGGACGCTCCCAGGCGACCGTGCTCTCCAGCGATCATGCGGTCACGTTGCGCGCGGTCGCTGATGTGGTGCTTCCGTCCGGGCTGACGGTGGAAGAACGGCAAGCGGCCGTGGCCCTGTTCGTCGAATGGGTGGCGGATTACCGCGAGGGCGCTGATGCCGGACACGGCTATGGCAACACCAGGCTGAGAACCACGGGGCCTTCGCCCGCATCGGCGTACCCCGCCCAGCTGGCCGCGCTCGAAGCGGCGGCCCGCGCGCAGGGCGCATCGTCGTTCGCCGGGCTTGGCCTCGAGGCGCGGCGCACGGTCATCGAGACCGCGTTGACGTCACCAAGGCTCGTGACGCAGCTGCCGTCGCGGCCATCTGGCGCCCACGTCGTGACAGATTTCATGGGCCGGTTCTTTCACGGACCCGATGGCTACAATCTGGCCTACCAGGCTGCAATCAACCGGGAGGACTGCCGAGGCCTTGACGGGTCGGAGCAGGCGCCGGCGCCATGGCCCGTGCGGCGGGGAGATCGTTGATGGCTGTTCACGAATGCGACGTGTGCATCGTTGGCGGCGGCATCACGGCCGCGATGGTCGCGGAGAAGCTGGCGGCGCTGCGGCCGAACCTCTCAATCATCATTGTCGAGGCCGGCAAGTCGCTTTTTGATGCCGAGAACCGTTTCGAATACCGGCAGCGTTCCATCGATTTTGGCGAAAATCAGTGGCCTGGGGACTTTGTCCCCGACCAGTCGGCCGAAGGCATCATCTCCCGGACCATGGCCGTGGGCGGGTCGGCGCTTCACTGGGGCGGCGTCTGCAACCGGTTTTCGGAGGAAGACACCCGTTTGAAGTCAATGTACGGTCTCGCCGTCGACTGGCCGATCACATGGACTGAATTGGAAAAGTACTACTGCGAAGCCGAGCGCCGGATCGGCGTGTCCGGTGAACCAGGTCCTCTGAAGGAAGACCTGCGGTCGGAACCGTATCCGATGCCGCCCATGAACATGACCTTCAATCTTCTGCAGTTGAAGGCCTGGGCCGAGAAGAGCGGAGCGCCATTCTGGACTACGCCTCAGGCGAAGAACACCATCAACGGCTACGGCGGCCGCAGCATTTGCCTGCGGTGCAATACCTGCGAAATCTGTCCGACAGGTGCCAGATACTCGCCAGACTGGACGTTCAAGCAGTTGTTGGCCGCCAAACGCATTCAACTGCACGACCAGACCCTGGTGCGCAAGCTCGAGCTCGATGAGATCACGTCCCGGGTCTCCGTGGCTCACGCGGTCAAGGAAGATGGTTCACCAGGGACCGAGCAGTACCGGGCGCGGACGTTTGTGCTTGCGTCCGGCTATACGTGGAGTCCGCACTTGCTGTTGCTGTCGGCGAACAGTCGTTTTCCGAATGGCCTGGCCAATCGCTCGGACCACGTTGGCCGGTACATGACTGGACACCTCGCGTACCAGACGAACATCGATCTGGACCTGAAGATTTACCCGGGCATGAACGTGCAGCACAGCTTGATATCGCGCCAGTACTTCCGGTGCGCGACGGACGCCCCGTACGTGCGCCACGATCTGCGCGTGTGGGAAAGCGGCGGGGAACGGCCGCGTCTGAGATCCGGCGACGGGACGCTGCTGCTCGGGGATGCGCTCCTTGACGACTGGCGGACCCGGACCGGCAGGGGAACTGCGCGCGTGCGCGGCTACTTCGACGTGCATCCCGATCGCGACAGCCGGCTCACATTGAGCCCGGCGGTGAAGAATCGCTGGGGTGATCCCATGCCGGTGGTGCAGCACAGGATTGATGCGGCCACCGAAGCCCGGCAGGCCGGCACGCGCGCCCACTTCGAACGCCTGTTTGCAACGATGGCGAGAGCCAATGATGGACGGATGGGAAACATCAGCGCCCTTTCCTATCAGGATCATCCCGCCGGCGGGTGTCGCATGGGTCAGGATCCGGCCACGAGCGTAGTAGATTCCCACGGTCGCACCCACGACCACCAGAACCTGTTCGTGGTGGGATCGCCGACGCTGCCGACCGGCGGATGCACAAACGCCACGTTGACGTTCATCGCGCTGGCCCTGCGGTCGGCCGAAGCCGTCGCGGCCGGCTGACGTCCTTCCCGCCGACGCGCCACAAAGAGAAGGAAATCCGCTTTAGATCCAACGCCAGCGGTGTTTTCCTCGTCGAATAACGAGGAGGTCTGATGAAATCCTGGCTCGATGATCTGGTCTTTGCGTGGCGGAGGCTCATTCAGCGCCCTGCGCTGACGATGGTTGCCACCACGACGCTGGCGTTGGGGCTGGGTGCCAATATTGCGGTCTTCACGCTGATCCACGCAGTGGCAATACAGCCGCTCCCGGTGCAGGCGCCGGCCGAACTCTACCGGCTGGGTGCGGATGACAACTGTTGCGTGAACTCCGGCGTGCAAAGCGAATACTCGCTGTTCTCGAGCGAGCTCTATTCCCACCTCCGCGACCAGGTCACGGAATTCGGGATGCTGGCCGGTTTTCAGGCGGCGCCGCAGGCGATGACCGTGCGGCGCGTCGGTTCGGATGTCGCCGAGTCTTCCATCTCTGAGTACGTGTCGGCCAACTACTTCCAGATGCTCGGCGTGGCTCCTGCGGCCGGCCGCCTCCTGGAAGTTGCCGACGATGAGGCCGGAGCCGAGCCCGTGTTCGTCATGAGCTACCGCGTGTGGCGCGACCAGTTTGGGGCCGACCCCGCGCTGGTCGGCGCGCCGTTCGTGCTGGGAGGCGTGACCGTCACATTGGCCGGGGTGTCCGAGGAGCCGTTCTTCAGCGAGACGAGACGCCCAAATCAGCCAGGCGTGTTCCTGCCGCTGGGATTGGAGCCTCGGATGCGGGGCTCAGCCTCTCTGTCGGCCAGGCCCTCCCAGGATTGGCTCAGAATCATTGGCCGCCTGCCGGAGGCCGGTCGTCTGGCGGCAGCACAGACGCAGGCTGATGGCGCCCTTCGGCAGTGGTTGACGGCGCAAACATTCCCAAGTGCTGAGGAGCGCGAGGGGATCCCGCGTGCGCGTACGCCAATCGTCTCGGCCTCAGCCGGTGTCGAGACGCTGCGCATGGACTTCCAGGCTCCATTGACGCTGTTGCTGGTCATGTCCGGACTGGTGCTGCTGATTGCCACCGCGAATCTGGCCAATCTGCTGATCGCGCACAGCGACCGGGGACAGGCGGCGATTCGCGTGGCGCTCGGCGCGTCCCCTGGCCGGCTCGTCCGGCAGTCCGTGGCGGAGGGCGTGGTCCTGGCGCTGGTGGGTGCGGCGGCCGGTGTCGTGGTCGCGGCATTGGCGAGCCGTGTGCTTGTGGCGATGGCGTTCCCGAATGCCACCGCTTCGCCGGTAGACATCTCGCCATCGCCGATGGTCCTGGCGTTCGCGGTATTGCTTGCGGTTGTCACTGCGGTGCTGTTTTCCGCCGCGCCGGCCCTGGCCATGTCGCGGACCCATCCCATCGAGGCGTTGAGGGGAGCCGGCCGCGGAGGCCAGGCCAGGTCGTTTCTGCCTCGCCGGTCACTGGTGGTGGTGCAGGTCGCGTTGTCGCTGGTGCTCCTGACGGGCGCTGGCCTGCTGGCGACAAGTCTCCGGCAACTCCAAGGCCAGACACTGGGATTCGACCCGGTAGATCGCGTCGTGGTCAGACTGGATTTGCCTACGACCTATGCGGGTGACATTCCCAGACTGACGGCGGTCTATCGCGGGTTGCGGGAAGAATTCGGTCGCATTCCAGGTGTCCGCTCCGTGACCTATTCGCTCTACAGCCCGATGGAAGGGAACAACTGGTCGTCCGGCATTTCCATTGACGGACGCGAAGCCGACCCCGCCCGCCAGGACGGATCATCGTTCAATCGCATTGG
This sequence comes from Acidobacteriota bacterium, assembly GCA_024640135.1. Classification (GTDB taxonomy): domain Bacteria; phylum Acidobacteriota; class Vicinamibacteria; order Vicinamibacterales; family SCN-69-37; genus SYFT01. The sequence continues at coordinate 944 of JAHEFO010000135.1, read as the reverse complement.
CCCCGGGTATTTCGAGACCCTTGGAACCAAGGTGCTTCGCGGTCGCGCGCCGGACGAGCGCGACACGCCGTCGGCGCCGATGGTGGCCGCGGTCAACGAGGCCTTTGTGAAACGGTTTTTCGAAACAGAGGAGCCGATCGGTCGCCGGCTGGGCATCGGAGGCATCTCCAGCGCTCGCGATTTCGAAATCGTCGGCATTGTCGAGGACGTGAAGTACAGCAACGCCGACCAGCCGACGCGACCAATGATTTTTCTGGCGGAACTTCAGCTGCCCTCAGGGCTCGAAGACGGCAACTTCCTGGCTCGTTCGACGTTGCTGCGAGCTGTATCGATCCACGCGGAGGTCGGCGCGGGTGCGCTTGAACCCCAGTTGCGGCAGGCCATTTCGCAGGTCGATCCGAACGTGACTGTCGTGAGAGTGTCACCCATGCCGGATCAGGTGGCTGGGAACTTCCGCACGAATCGACTGCTGGCCGGTCTCACGACGGTGTACGGGTCGCTGGCGCTGGCCCTGGCATTCCTCGGTCTCTATGCCGTCACGTCCTATGCCGTCGCGCGACGCACTCGGGAAATCGGAATTCGCATGGCGTTGGGGGCCGATCGGAGGCGCGTCATCCGGGACGTTGTCCGAGGCGCGCTGGGACACACCTTCATCGGTTTGGTGGTGGGTGTTCCTGTCGCGCTGTTGTCGACCGGCACAATCGCGGCGTTGTTGTACGGCGTGGAGCCTCGCGATCCAGTGGTCATAGGCGGCGCAGCCCTCGTGTTGTTGTTGAGTTCCGTCATCGCCGCGGCCGTGCCGGCGCGTCGCGCGGCTGGGGTCGAGCCGACCCGCGCGCTACGCAACTCGTGAACCTTGCGGTTGTCGGCCGTCAGGCCGACGGCAGCGTCAGCGTCGCACGAAGGCCGCCCAGCGGTGACCGGCTGAGGACAATCGTGCCGCT
>JAHEFO010000362.1 GCA_024640135.1 Acidobacteriota bacterium | reverse complement strand
TATCGACTTCGCGGTCACGTTCACGATTACCAAGTAGGGGACGGGTGTCGACCTGTGGAAAACTCGTCTGAACCACCCGAGTTTCCCACAGGTCGACACCCGTCCCCGGACGAGTTTCCCACAGGTCGACACCCGTCGCCGCCATCTGCTCGGCGAGCCTACATCGATTGGCTCCGCGGGTTCGCGGTGCTCATCATGATCGAGTGGCACGCCGTTGATGCCTGGACGAGTGACACTGAACGGAGTCGAGCCGTCTTTGGCACCCTGGCGTACATCGGCGGCTGGGCAGCGCCGCTCTTCCTGTTCCTGGCCGGCGTTGCGGTTCCTCTGGCGGCAGCGTCACACGCCAGGAAGGGGCGCTCGTTCCGGGATGCTTCCTGGGCCCTGCAGAAACGCGGTTGGCAAATCTTCGCCATCGCCCATCTCTTTCGCCTCCAGTCGTTCATCTTCAACCCGTGGGCGCGGCCCGACAGCGTCCTCAAGCCTGACATCCTCAATATTCTCGGCCTCGGCCTGGTCGTGACCGCCTGGTGCTGGGGCCGATCGGCGGGCCTCACGCGACGGCTCGCCTGGCTGCTGATTCCGGCCATCGTGATCGTGCTCCTCACGCCGATGTCACGCGAGTGGTGGTGGCCGACGCTGCTGCACTTGCGATTGGAGGCCTACATTCGTCCGAACGGGCCGTGGGGTGTGTTCGCCATCTTTCCCTGGTTGGCATATGTGCCGGTTGGTGCGGCGGTCAGTGTCTGGATCGTTCAGCCCAGGGCCACCGGTCTGGAGCGGCGCTTCCACACGCACCTGGCTCTCGCGGCACTGGGGGCCATCAGCCTCGGCCTCGCAGGTCCGTACCTGCCTTCGCCTTTTCCCTCGGCACAGGTCTGGACGCCGACGTTCTCATACTTCGTTGTCAGGACGGGGATGATGATTGCGGCGCTCGCCCTGGTCTGGTGGATTGTGGAGACACCCCTCACCGGGACCCTGGGTCGAGTACTGGGATGGGTCAGGCGTCCCGGAGTCCTGTTCGGCCGCACGTCCCTGTTTGTGTACTGGATACACGTCGAATTGGCCTACGGTTTCTTCAGCACGGCCTGGAAGCGCTCACTCACGATTGAACAGATGGGCGTGGCGTATCCGGCGTTTACCCTGATGCTGCTCTGGTTGGCCAGTTGGTGGGCTCGACGGACAGCGGCAGGGCCGTGGGTGCCGGACCATATGAGGTCCTGATGGCGAAAGTCAGACGGTCGCGGATCGGCTCACTCAAATCGAAGTGCGTCGATGGGGTCCAGTCCTGCAGCCTTTTGCGCCGGGTAGAACCCGAAAAAGATTCCCACCAGCGCCGCGAATCCGACCGCAATTACCACGGCACCCATCGGGACAATCGCCGGCCAGTCCTGATACCACTTGACGAACTCTGCGGTTCCGAACCCCACGACGATGCCCAGTCCGCCGCCAACGAGCGAGAGCAGCACGGCCTCGACGAGGAATTGGAGCAACACGTCGTAGCCCTTCGCGCCTACGGCCATGCGTAAACCGATTTCCCGGGTCCGCTCCCGCTCTCCGGACTCAGGATTCCAAGTCTGTCTCTATCCTACCGATCATTCCAGTTGATGATCGAATTGAACACCATGTTGAATTCGCCGTGATTCTGCCACCGGTAGATCGGGTTGTTCGCAAACAGCAGCACGCGGCCCTTGCCGTTGAACGCCCCGGGCACGTCGACCGCGATTGGGCGCTGCGCCAGAGTCTCTCCGCCCGCCATCAGGCCCGAGATGACCGCGTCGTCACCGCCGACGTATCGCGCCAGCACGTTGTCCTGATCCGCCACGCCAACACGCAGGAACGGGCCGTTGACGTACTTGATGGGCAGGGTCGTGCCGGCATAACCGTAGAACACCGGGTGCTCTGGCTTCGAGATCTCCGCCTCGACCAGCGGACGCTGAGATGTGAGGCCAGAGACCTGCTCGGTGTCGGTCGTCCGCGCGAACCCGAATTCGATCGGGAATCGCACCGCGTTGTGCGCAGCAATCAACGTGCCGCCGCCTTCGAGGAACGCCTCAAAGGCATCGACGCCCTCCTGGCCAAACCCGCCCGTGATGTTCGGCGACTCGCCGTACATCCCAAGGAACTTGTACTTGTCTGTCTTCATGTACGCTGTCGGCCTGGCCGACGCCGGCTGCATGACGGCCTGTCGATTGACGTTCTGATAGGCCATCAGGATGACGTCGTAGTCGGCCTTGAGGTTGCCCTTCTGCACCCGCTCCTTGTAGATCAGGTCGTAGGGAATGCCGAACTCGTCGAACGCATGACGATACCATCCCAACTCCTGCGTGCCGCTCCACTGCGAGTAGATCGCCACACGGGGCACATCCGCGTCGTGCGTGGCCACGGTGGGAATGGACCCGAGCGTGGCTGCGGTGAGACCGAACTTTTCAACCGCTGCCCTGACGGCCGCGATGTCCGCCGACGTTGACACGATGAACGAGCCTGCAGGGAAGTCCATGCCGGACGCGGTGAAGCTCTTCTCCGCCACTTTCATCGGGACGTCCTTCACGGCGTAGCGGAACGACACCATGTTGTTCGAACCAAGGTGAGCCACCGCGATACCGGCCGTGCCCGACCCGGTAATCCTGGCCCCGTGCGTGGACGTCTTCACGATCGTCGTGGTGACCTCGAGGACGTCCTTGTCGTTGATTTCTCGCACGTCCACACCCATCGCCGGGCCCATCGTCCAGCCCGAATCGTCGTAGGTCGAAAGGCGATCATCGGGATAGTCCTGCTTCTCGAGCAGGTTCTTGGCGAGGCTCCAGTAGGGCTGGCCCGCTTTGATGAGATAGGAGCCGGCCGGGTACGTTTCCTCACCCAGCTTGAATTCACTGGTGGCCTGGCTGACCTCGATGCCCTGGATGCCGAAGATTCGGATCATTTCGGCAACGCGGGTCATGTCGCGCTGGACTGGAATCACATAGGCATGGGGCGCCTCGTCGAGGCCGCGTCTGATGGAGTTGCGTGTCTTGATGTAGAAGTTCTCCACGACCAGGTTCGGGAACATCGACGTGAGCTGCAGGGCGGAAAGCACGCCCGTCTGCATGTAGTTCGTGTTGTTCCGGCGCGTGAAGTTCGCGACTGCATCCGGGGGCACGGGCAGGCCGCGATACCACTCGCGAGGCTGGCCCCCG
>JAHEFO010000134.1 GCA_024640135.1 Acidobacteriota bacterium | reverse complement strand
TTGGGGAACGGATCGGTTGGGGTCTGGGTCGCTGACGGGAATCCTGTCGCGAAGACCGTGGCCAGTACAAGTAGCAGTCTCAAAGTCATAGTCGTCATCGCCTCGTGCGAGCTTGTCTGCTGGAACATTCGACGCGCGTCACCGCGCATCCACTTTCAGGGTTGAATGGAGCCGTGGAGATTATAGGCGACGGGAGTCAACGAATCGAGAAGGGACAGACCAGGATTCCAAGGCCTGCTCGGACCCTGCCGTGGAAACGGTCCCATCAGCGGGTGCCTGACTGCTGACTCTTGCGCGTCCATGAGACACGGCGCCATCTTGTTTGACGACCCGTCATCCTGAAGGCTAGGCTGCCGTGGTACGGGCGCTCATGTTTGCGGGCGTCCAGGAGGCGGATACATGCCACGCGCGATTCTCACCACATCACTCGTTGCGCTTCTCACCGTGACATCCGTGACACCCGCGCTCGCCCAGATGCGCGACTACGGCACGGTTGTTCCAACCTCGGCGCAGACCCAGCGGGGCCTGTTTGACGTACACCGAGTGGAGGACACGCTGCTCTTCGAGATCCCGGACGCGGCGCTGGGACGCGACATGATTATCATGAGTCGCTTCGCCAAGACACAGCAGGGGTTGTCTACCGCCGGGGCGAACATGGCGCCGAACATCACCGTGCGCTGGGAGCGCCGCGGGGATCGCATTTTGATCCGCGCCATGTCGTACCAGAATGTCGCGGAGGCGGGATCCCCGGTCGCGATTGCCGTCGAGCATTCCAGCTTCCCGCCGATTCTTCACGCGCTGCCGATTCAGGCGCGTGGCCAGGGTAGTTCGGTCGTCGACGTCACCGACCTGTACCTGGGGGACACGCCGACATTCTCGCTGCCGCGCGGCCAGCGGGCGTCGCTCGGCGTCCAGCGCTACGACCGCACTCGCAGCTGGCTGGAGTCGGCCCGCGCGTTGCCGCGGAACGTCGAAGTGCGAGTCGTGCAGACCTACGCGGCGACTCAGGCGCCGTCGAATTCCAGGGGCGAGACCCTCTCGTTCGAAGTCAATCACTCGATGGTGCTGCTGCCGGAGACGCCGATGATGCCCCGACTGTGGGACGAGCGGACCGGCCTGATTTCCATGGAAGTCACGGACTACTCGAGTGACTTTCAGGGCGCACGGCCGGTTCGCTATCTCATTCGCAAGCGGATGGAGCCCTCTGATGCCGCGGCCTACGCGCGTGGCGAACTGGTTGATCCGGTCGAGCCGTGGGTCTGGTACATCGATCCGGCGGTGCCCGCACCGCTGGTGCCTTACATCGAGGCGGGCCTGCTGGAATGGAACGAAGCCTTCGAGTTGGCCGGCTTCAAGAACGCCATCCAGGTGCGGCGCGCACCAACCGAAACGGACGATCCCACGTTCTCGCTGCTCGACGCGCGCTTTTCGGTCGTGCGCTACAACGCCACGCCGCTGCGCTCGGCCAATGCCGGCGCCGATGTCGTGGACCCGCGTTCGGGTGAAGTAATCCGCTCCCACATGAACCTCTACCACGGCCTCGCAGAACGGATGCGCTGGCAGCTCGTGTCGCAGGTGGCCACCGCCAATCCCGAATTCCAGACAAAGGACCTGTTGCCAGAGGATTTGGGCGAGGCCATTCGCTACGTGGTGTCGCACGAGTCGGCCCACGCGATCGGGCTGCCCCACAATCAGCGGGCCAATTTCGTGTACCCGGTCGAATCCATCCGAGACCCCGCGTTTGTGGCCGAGTGGGGACATTCCGCCTCGTCTGTGGGCCGCACGCGCTTCAACTATGTGGCCCAGCCAGGCGACGGCGTGCCGCCCGAGCGACGCATTGGGGTCTGGGACAAGTTCGCGGTCATGTGGGCGCACCGGATCGTGCCCGGAGCCGTGACGCCCGAAGCCGAGAGCGCGACGCTTGACACCTGGATCGTCGAGCGGGCCGGAGACCCCTGGTATCGATTTGGTGAGGCGCTGTTCGGCATGGACGTCGAGTGGGATCCGCTCCGCATGACCGAGGGGATCTCGGCGGATCCCGTGCAGGCGGCGGTGTACGGGATGCGCAACCTCTACGCGGCGTCCGAGTCGCTGATGACATGGGTCCTCGACCCTGGTGACTCCTACTACGAACTCGAGACCCATCATCTTCAGTTACTGACTCAGTGGAACCGCTACGCTGAACATGCCGCGGCCGCGGTCGGCGGCTCCTATACGCACCTCAAGCGCTACGGCGAAGACGGTGTCGTGTACACGCCAGTCGAACGGGAGTACCAGCTCAAGGCGATGGCGTTCATTGACGAGTTCGTCCTGCGGACCCCCCGATGGGCGCTGGACCTCAACCAACTCCGTCGCATCGAGCACGCCGGCGCGGTCGAGCGAATCCGGGCCTACCAGGAACTGGCGGTGCAACGCCTGCTGAACCACGCGCGGCTGGCGCGCATGATTGAGCACGAAGCGTTTCTCGGCGACGCGACCTACCGGCCTGCGGACATGCTGGATGACGCCCGCAAGATGATCTGGCGGGAAATGTACGCCGGAGAGGCGGTCGACACGTTCCGCCGAAACATGCAGCGGGCCTACCTGCAGCAAGCCGACTTCCTGTTGAATGAGGCCAAGTCGGATTCCTGGACGCCGCCGACGTCGGGCAATCTGAGAGTTGGCAGCAACGATGATCCGCCGCTGAACGCCGACCTGCAGATCGCGCAATCGGACATCCGTCCCTTGATTCGTGATCAACTGATGCTGCTGCGCGCGGAAATCGAACAGGCGCTGGCGGCCGGCGTGAAGGACCGCATGACGCGCATTCACTTCGATGATGCGCTGGTGCGGATCAGGAAGGCGCTGGGAACCTGACGCCCGCGTGAGGGCGCCCACCGCGCATCGCGCGAAGGTATGATTCTCGGCATGGACCGCACCTTCATGTTCGTGGGCGCCTTGATGGGGTTTGTCGGGGTTGGGCTCGGCGCCTTCGGCGCGCATGCGTTGAAGGGACAGCTCGAGCCGGACATGCTGGCGGTCTTCGAGACCGGCGTACGCTACCAGATGTACCATGCGCTGGCGCTGCTTGTGACGGCAGCGCTCATGGCGCGCGGCAAGGGACGGTCGGTGCTCGTGGCCGGATGGAGCTTTATCGCCGGCATCCTGCTGTTCTCGGGCAGCCTGTACGCGCTGGCCCTGACGGGCGTCACAGGCCTCGGCGTGATCACGCCCGTCGGCGGCGTTGCGTTTCTGATCGGCTGGGCCGCCCTCGCCGCCGGCGTCCGCACGTCACCGGCGCGCTCGTCGGCCCCTGGGAATCAGGTATAAGCTTGTGGCTATGAAGCAGTCGGGGATGGCATCTGGTGTCGGCATTGTTCTCTTGGTTACGGCTCTTGGCGTCTCGGCACAGACACCACAGAGCCCCGCGCCATCGTCGGATTCGGTGGCACGCGGAGCGTATCTGGCAACGCACGTCGCGATGTGTGTGCAGTGCCACTCTCCGCGAAACGAGAAGAACGACATCATCGAATCACTCCGGTTTACTGGCGCGGCCATTCCCTTCCGGTCGCCGTACAGGAACACCGAGTGGGCGCCGCTGGCCCCGAATATCCGCGGCCTTCCCGGGTTTACCGATGAGCAAATCGTGGCCCTGCTGACCGAAGGACACACCGGGGATCGTCCGGCCCCTCGTCGCCCGATGCCGCCGTTCCGAATGGCGCCGGATGATGCGCGCGCGATCGTGGCCTTTCTGCGCACGCAGTAGCGCCACGATCCGGGGCTGCCGGCTTGCCGTGCTACCAGATCCGAACGCGGTTGGCCGGCGCAATGAACATCTTGTCGCCTTCCTTCACGCCGAAGGCTTCGTACCAGGCATCGACATTGGGCATCACGCCGTTGACGCGGTACTCCGGCGGCGAGTGCGGGTCGGTAGAGAGCCGCTGGCGCTTGTCGTCCTCGCGGCCCATCGAGCGCCAGACCTGTGCCCAGGACAGGAAGAAGCGCTGGTCACCTGTGTAACTGACACCGTTGACTTCGATCACCGGCGCCTCCTGGCCGCCGAGTGATTGCCGGTAGGCGGTGTACGCCATGATGATGCCGCCCAGGTCGCCGATGTTCTCGCCCGTGGTCAGCTTGCCGATGACGCACTGGTCGGGGAACGGGCAGTAGCCGTCATACTGCGTGTTCAGCGCGTCGGCGGCGGCGCGGAACTTGGCCTTGGTGTCCGGGGTCCACCAGTCGCGCTGCACGCCATCGGCGTCGAAGGACGAACCCTGGTCGTCAAATCCATGGCCGATTTCATGGCCGATGACCGCGCCGATCGCGCCGTAATTCACCGCGGCGTCGGCATTCACATCGAAGAACGGCGGTTGCAGAATACCGGCCGGGAAGGTGATCTGGTTCATCAGCGGGTTGTATTGCGCGTTGACCGTCTGCGCGTTCATGCCCCACTCCTCGCGGTCCACTGGCTTGCCCAGCCGAGCCACCTGCCGATTCCATTCGAACAGGTTCGCGGCCATCACATTTTCGAACAGGGTGGCCTTGTCGACCGGCATCGTCGAGTAGTCGCGCCACTTGTTCGGATAGCCGACGCGCACCTCGAAGTTGGCGAGCTTCTCCAGCGCGGCCGCGCGAGTCGGCTCGTCCATCCAGGCCAGGGCCTTGAGGCGGCTTTCCAGAGCGCTATGCAGGTTGCCGACGAGGGCCTCCATCTTGGCCTTGTTCTCGGGCGGGAAGAACTTCGCGGCATAGGCTTCGCCCAGGGCTTCGCCGAGATTGTTGTCGAGCAACTGCACACCGCGCTTCCAACGGTCACGCTTGGCGGTCACGCCAGACAGGGTCTTGCTGAAGAACTCGAACGATGCATCGTCGAACGCCTGGGTGAGGAAGTTCGCATTGTCTGAGGCGATGTGGAATGTGAGGTACTTCTTCCACGTCGCCAACGGCTGACTGTCGACGAGCTTCGCCCCGGCCGTAATGGCCGTGTCGCCGTAGGCGACCATGTTGCTCAGGGCGGGGATACCGGCGTCGGAAGCGAAGGCGTCGAGATCGATGTTCGGCGTGAGCTTCCGGAAGGCTGCCGCGTCCATCGGCTTGAGCGCCTTGTCCATCACCCGCAGGTCTTCCTGCTTCCAGTGACCCTTGGCGACTTCGGTCTCGAACGCGATGACCGTGTCGGCCGAAGCGGCCGCGGCTTTGTCACCGAGCAGTCCGAAGATCCCGGTCACATAGGTCTTGTAGGCGGCGCGGTACCTGATTTGCGATTCCATCGTCCCAAGGTAATAGTCGCGGTCCGGCATCCCGAGCCCGCCCTGGCCGCCCCAGACGGCGTAGCGCGTCGGATCCGCCGCGTCAGCGTCGATCCCCAAGCCGAACGGAGAGGCATAGCCCGGGGAGGCGAGCACTTTCAGCAGGTCCGCCTTCGTCCCGATGGCGTTGATGGTGTCGAGATACGGCTTCAATGGCTCGATGCCGCGCGTCTCGAGCGTCGCTTCATCCATCCAACTGGCGTAGAAGTCCGCCGCCTTGGCGACGTTGGTGCCGGCGGCGGGAGGATTCGCCGCGAAGCCGTCGATGATCGTCTTGACGTCGTTCTCGGACTTTTCGCCGAGCGCATCGAACGTGCCATAACGAGCCTTGTCCTCCGGCAACGTGAACGTGGCGAGCCAACTGCCGTTGGTATAGCGGAAGAAATCGTCACCTGGCTTTACCGTCGTGTCTGCCGCGGTGAGGTCGATGCCGAATTCACCAATGGCCGGCGGCTGGGCTGCCGGCGCCGGCGCATCCCCGGAGCAGGCAGCGAAGAGCACGGCGGACGCGGCAAGGAACAGGGTCGGTCGCATAAATGGCACCTTTGAAAATGGTCTTCGATCGGATGTGAAGCAATCGCCCGGCAATCATATCAGCGGCCGTGAGGACGTCCGTCCGGCGCCTGCAACTAAAGTTTGACTGGCAAACAGGTTTATGGCATAAACTAGTTCAAGACTCGAACTATTCCCCTGGGAATTCGCAGTGGTGTGGCGGAGGCGAGGGCCCATCCGGGCCGGACGCCGGCAGAAGGAGACAAGGAGGGCTTCTTGAATGGTTCACCACAATGACGCGCTGGAATCGCGCCTGTATCGAAGTTATTGGGATGATGGCCTGCTCGACATCTTCGCAGGGGCAGGGATCGTGGGAATCGGACTCTGCTGGATGGCTGACCTCATCGCGATGGGTCCGGTCGTTCCGGTCGTACTGGCGCCCTTCTGGGGGCCGCTCCGGCGGAGTCTGGTTGAGCCGCGCGCCGGTCTTGTTGAGTTTTCCGACGCCAGGAGCGACCGCAATCGGAGGCTCGGAAGATGGAGCGTGTGGCTCGGCCTGGCGATGCTGGCCTTGTTCACGGCCCTCTACTTCCGGGCAGGGCCGGACCCCGGCACGTTCCTGCCCCTCGTCATCGCAGGCGTGCCCGCGTTCCTGCTCGCACTGCTGGCCGCGATGGCGGGCCTCGGGCTCGGCCTGCCGCGGTTTCTCGGCTACGGGGCGGTGCTGTGCGTGTGCGGCGCTGGCGTCGCCGTGGCCGGCGCCGAGCCGGAAGTCGCGATGGTTACCGGCGGCGTCTTGATCGCACTCGCCGGCGCGCTCCTCTTGAGCCGGTTCCTTCGCATGGACGTCGAGTCCGGAGAGGAGAGCTGAGTGCCCTCTCCAGGACAGGCGCCCGCATTGCCGGACGTCGACGCATTCCTTCATGAACTCGCGCGGCTGCGCCTGCTCGTGCTGCTGTCCGTCGTCAAGCGGGCTGATTTTGTCTATCTATTGCGGCAGAGCGGATTCAGCCGCGGCAATCTGTCGGTGCAGATGACCAAGCTCGCCGAGGCAGGGTTGGTGGATATCGACAAGAGCTTCGTCGACAACCGGCCGCGCACGGCCTATGCGCTCACCAAGGCCGGGCGGTCGGCGCTTCGCGCCTACAAGGTCAGTATGACGGCCCTGCTCGATGCGTTGCCGGACTGATGCCTGGAAAGAAGGGCTCCGTGACCGGTCAACCGCGATCGACTGGGTCGTGATGGGCGGCGCCGATCCCCGGTGGGAATCGGCGCCGGCGTCAACAGGAGCGACCGCCTACTTCGTCAGGTCGAAGCGGTCCAGGTTCATGACCTTGTTCCACGCAGCGACGAAGTCACTTACAAACGTGCCCTTCGAGTCGTCACACGCATAGACTTCCGCCAGAGCCCGGAGCTGCGAGTTCGACCCGAAGATCAGGTCGACACGCGTGCCGGTCCACTTGAGTTCGCCCGTCGCGCGATCGCGCCCGTCGTACACGCCTTCGGCAGTGGAGGAGGGCTGCCACGTCGTCTTCATGTCGAGCAGGTTGACAAAGAAGTCGTTCGTCAGCGTCCCGGGCCGTTCGGTGAACACCCCGTGTGGGGATTGCCCGGTGTTGGCACCCAGGGCGCGCATGCCGCCGATGAGCACCGTCATCTCGGGGGCCGTCAGCGTCAGCAATTGCGCCCGATCCACCAGCAGTTCCTCGGCCGACAGGCGGTGTCCGCCTCGGAGATAGTTGCGGAACCCGTCAGCGGTGAGTTCGAGTGGCGCGGAGGCGCTCACGTCGGTCTGCTCCTGGGACGCGTCCATGCGGCCCGGCGTGAAGGGCACCGTCACGTCGTATCCCGCCTGCTTCGCGGCGGCCTCAACGGCCGCGCAGCCGCCGAGCACGATCAGGTCCGCAAGCGAGACCTTCTTCCCGTCTGACTGACCTTTGTTGAACGCCTTCTGGATCTCTTCCAGCTTCGGAAGGACTCGGGCCAGCTGAGAGGGCTGGTTGACGTCCCAGTCTTTCTGCGGTGCCAGTCGGATGCGTGCCCCGTTCGCCCCGCCGCGCTTGTCAGAGCCGCGGAACGTCGCCGCCGACGCCCAGGCCGTCGAGACCAACTCGGAGACGGACAGGCCAGACTCCATGACGGTCGCCTTCAGGGCCGCAATGTCCCTGTCGCCGATCAGCGTGTGATCGAGCGCCGGAATGGGGTCCTGCCACAGCAGCGCTTCTTTCGGGACGAGCGGGCCGAGGTAGCGCGTGATCGGACCCAGGTCACGGTGCGTCAGCTTGTACCACGCCCGAGCAAAGGCATCCGCGAATTCCTGCGGGTTCTCGTGGAACCGCTTCGAAATCTTCGCGTAGGCCGGGTCCATCCTGAGCGAGAGGTCGGTCGTGGCCATGATGGGGGCGTGACGCTTCGACGGATCGTGCGCGTCCGGCACTGTGGTAGCCGCGGCTGGGTCGGTCGGGATCCACTGAAACGCGCCGGCAGGACTCTTGGTCAGATCCCAGTCGTACTTGAACAGAGTCTCGAAGAAGCTGTTGTCCCACGTCGTCGGCGTGGGAGTCCAGGCGCCCTCGAGTCCGCTGGAGATTGTGTCAACGCCCTTCCCCGTGCCGAACGTGTTCTTCCATCCCAGGCCCTGCTCCTCGATGGCCGCGCCTTCGGGTTCCGGACCGACGTACTTGCCGGGATCCGCGGCGCCATGGGTCTTGCCGAACGTGTGCCCGCCGGCAATGAGTGCCACCGTCTCTTCGTCGTTCATGGCCATACGGGCGAACGTCTCGCGGATGTCCCGGGCCGCGGCCAGTGCACTCGGATTGCCATTCGGCCCTTCCGGATTTACATAAATCAGGCCCATCTGCACGGCGGCCAGCGGATTGTCGAGGTCGCGGTCGCCGCTGTAGCGTTCGTCCGCCAGCCACGTGCCCTCCGGGCCCCAGTAGATGTCCTCCTCCGGCTCCCAGACGTCCTCGCGTCCGCCCGCGAAGCCGAAGGTCTTGAACCCCATCGATTCGAGAGCGACGTTGCCGGTCAGGACCATCAGGTCGGCCCAGGAGAGCTTCCGGCCGTACTTCTGCTTGATGGGCCAGAGCAACCGGCGCGCCTTGTCGAGGCTCACGTTGTCCGGCCAGCTGTTCAGGGGCGCAAAGCGCTGGGTGCCGGATCCGGCGCCTCCGCGCCCGTCGCCGACGCGGTACGTGCCCGCGCTGTGCCACGCCATGCGAATGAAGAACGGCCCATAGTGGCCATAGTCCGCAGGCCACCAGTCCTGCGAGTCCGTCATCAGGGCCTGCAGGTCCTTGATCACGGTATCCAGATCAAGGCTCTTGAATTCCTCAGCGTAGTTGAACTCCTCGCCCATCGGATCGGACAACGGGGAGTGCTGGTTCAGGATCTTCAGATTGAGTTGATTCGGCCACCACTTGGCATTCGCCGGGGCCCCGGCCGTGTGTCTGTGAGCGCCGCCCGACACGGGGCACTTTGATTCGTTCGATTCGTTTGACATGGTTTCTTCTTCCTGACCTTTCTTGCCTCGTACTTCTTCGTGTTCTTGATTCTAAAGTTCCGGCACCCATCCCGCCAAGCGGCGATGCCATGGACAGGCCCAACGTCCCCATTTTCCGTCCCGAAACCGGTGTGGCGGGCGGACGTCCACGACCCGTCAGTCTGGGGGTGGTTCACCGGCCTGCGGTGCCTGCGCCGGGACGGCTCGCAGCACCAGATACCCGACACATCCCGACAGCGCCGATCCGGCCAGGATGCCCAGTCGTTCGAGGCCGGCATGCGCCACATCGGCGTCATAGGCCAGGGACGCCACGAACAGGCTCATCGTGAAGCCCACGCCGCACAACAGCGCCACGCCGTACATCTGCGGCCACCGCAGCCCTTCGGACAGCGTGGCCAGGCCGAGACGGACGGCGACCCAGCTCATCAGCATGATGCCGACTTGCTTCCCCACGAACAGACCCGCCGCGATCCCCAGTGGCACAGGGTGCAACAGGTCCGTGAGCGACAGCCCGAGCACCGGCACCCCCGCGTTCGCGAAGGCAAAGACCGGCAGCACGCCAAATGCGACCCAGGGGTGGAGCGCATGTTCCAAATCACGGAGTGGCGAGGCGGCCCCGGGCGCATCGTTCCGAGCCTGCATTGGAATGAACCACGCCAGCAGCACCCCGGCCAACGTGGCGTGGACACCCGACTTGAGAACCGCGATCCACAACGGAACACCCAGCAGGAAATAGGCTGCTGGTCTTGTGACCCCCAGGCGATTGAGCGTCGCCAGTCCAGCGATCAACACACCGGCGACCAGCAGGGCGGTTGCCGACAACTTGGCGGTATAGAACACCGCAATGATCATGATGGCTCCCAGGTCATCAATGATCGCAATGCTGAGCAGGAACGCTTTCAGCACGGGCGGGACGCGGTTGCCCAGCAAGGCCAGGATGCCAAGCGCAAACGCGATGTCGGTCGCGGCGGGAATCGCCCATCCCGTGATGGCCGACGGGTCCCGGTAGTTCAGTGCCGCGAAACACAGGGCAGGCACCAGCATGCCCCCTGCGGCGGCAAACGCCGGCAGCGCGGCCTTCCGAAAGCTCGACAGGTGCCCCTCGAGGGCCTCTCGTTTGAGTTCCATGCCGACCAGCAGAAAGAACACCGCCATCAGGCCGTCGTTGATCCAGAGCAAGAGGGGTTTGGCCAGGCCTAACGTCCCCAGCCGGACTTCGAACGGCAAGCTCAAAAACGCATTGTAGGTGGCCGCCAGCGGCGAATTGGCGACAACCAACGCGACGGCTGCAGCCGCCATGAGCAGCAGGCCTCCCGACGCCTCCAGGCGGAGGAAGTTCTGCAGAAAGGCCATGGTCCGATCGAAGCCGCCCGGGGCAGATGAAGCCATGGCGCCAGTTTGTCATAGCTCCTCCACACGCGTGTACACGGGTCCCACGGTTGCGCGGACCCTGCGTGGTCGAGGCCGCCCTGAAGTCGCGGCGTCCGTGCAATCGACGAGTTCGGTAGCGCCGGGCCGGCATCATTGAGGTATCGTCTGGTGTGGCCATCGACGACCCCGCGCTCAGCCCTTCGGTCGGCTTCGCATGCGGCGAAGTCCGGGGAGGCAATGGCATCGCTCATGTCCGCGTCGAACTGCCCGGGCTCCAAGGGGTGCTGTATTCGCGGCCGTGCATCGGTGCGACGGGAGGGGATGTCCACTACTTGTCGGTGTGCGGATCGGGGTTGATGGCGCGCGTGTGCCTCGCCGATGTGGCCGGCCATGGTGAAACGGTGTCGGCCATGGGCCAGGCGATTC
>JAHEFO010000133.1 GCA_024640135.1 Acidobacteriota bacterium | reverse complement strand
ACGCCCGTCCCCGTATCAGCGATCTTCCTTGGGGCCACACCTGCAATCGCCTTCGCGATCGCCTCAATGTGGTCGGGCGTCGTGCCACAGCATCCGCCGAGGATGTTCGCGAAGCCGCTCTCGGCAAAGTCTCTCAGGAGGCGGGCGGTTTCCTCGGGTTGCTCGTCGTATTCGCCAAACGCGTTCGGCAGTCCGGCATTGGGATACGCGTGCGTCCAACACTCGGCCTGGCGGGAGAGCTCGGCGAGGTAGGGCCGCATGTCGGCGGCGCCCAGCGCACAATTGATGCCGACGCACCAGGGCCGCGCGTGCTCGATGGACAGGTAAAACGCGTCGATGGTCTGGCCCGACAGCGTGCGACCGCTCCGGTCTGTTACGGTGACCGAAATGATCAATGGCAGGCGCACGCCCTTCTCCGCCTGCACTTCCTCGATCGCCACGATGCAGGCCTTGACGCTGAGCGTGTCGATGATCGTCTCGGCCAGGAGCACGTCCACGCCGCCGTCGATCAGGCCCCGAATCTGGTCAAGATACCCGTCCTTGAGTTGATCGAACGTCAGCGCGCGAAACGACGGGTTGTTGACGTCGGGGGAGATCGACAGTGTGCAATTGGTGGGGCCAATGGCGCCGGCCACGAACCGGGGCTTGCCTGGATCCTTCGCGGTGTACTCATCAGTCGCCTCGCGGGCGATGCGGGCACCGGCGAGGTTGAGATCATAGACGGCTGATTCCAGCCCGTAGTCACGCTGCGACACGACGTTCGAACTGAAGGTGTTCGTCTCGATGATGTCCGCACCGGCCTCGAGGTACTGCCGATGAATGGCGCCGATCACACCTGGCCGCGTGATCGACAGGGCATCGTTGTTCCCCTTCAGGTCATGACTGTGGGACGCCCAGCGATCGCCGCGGAAGTCAGCTTCCGTGAGCTTGTGGCGTTGAATCATCGTGCCCATTGCCCCGTCGAGCACAAGGATCCGTTCCCGCAGCAGTCGGTCAAGTGTGGTCATTGCTTTCGTGTTCCAATGGCGATGAGCACCGCAAACGGATCGCCCGCCTTGCGCGCGCCTGAACGAACGGTGACGTGGTCAAATCCAGCGCCGGTGATGAGGGATTCCAGGTGGTCCGGAGCGAATCCGAGCCACTCATCTCCAAGGCTCTCCTGAACCCAGGCTTCCTCGTGCTTGCGGAGATCAAGGATCAGCACGCGCCCGCCAGGCTTGAGGATGCGGTGGGCTTCAGCCAGCGCCGTGGCGGGTTCCTTCGCATGATGCAGCGCCTGTGAAGCGATCGCGAGGTCGACGGTACCATCCGGAAGCGGCACCTTCTCCAGTTCGCCCCGCTTCCAGGTGATGTTCTTGACGCGTTTCCGCCGGGCCATCTGTTTGGCGCGGGCCAGAACCTCGGCGGACCGGTCGATGGCATAGACCCGGCGGGCCCAATGCGCAGCCTCTATCGTGAGATAGCCCTCGCCACAGCCAAGATCCGCGACGTCCACCGCCGGCAACAACAGACCGAGGGCTCGCGACCACGCGGCCCAGCTGCGACCGGGCACGAGCTGGCCCCGTTCTTCGCCCCCGCCGTGCTGGTCGAAGTTCTCGCGCCGCACGCGGCGAATCTCCTCCAGGCGGCTGTCATCAGCCTTGGTTGCGGCCGTCACGATCCCAAACGTCGAGACCAACCACGGCCACAAGGCCGCATTCGGACCCTCTCCCGCCTGCACCTCTGGATTGAGCCGGTACCAGGTGAAGCTCCCCGACCGCTCCTCAGTGACCAATCTGGCCTCCTTCAGGAGACCTAAATGCCTTGAAACACCAGACTGGGCGAGCCCCAGCACGGCCGTCAATTCCGTGACGTTCAGTGATTCGCGGTCCAGAAGCCGGAGCAACCGCAGCCGGGCCTCGTCGCCGAGCAACCGCATGAGGGCGGACGCCGATTTCATATCTATCAATCTATATTCACTGATATATCGTTCGCAAGCCCGTCCAGCTTACAATTCGCGGCCGAGGCATACCTTATGCAAGTGATTGCGGACTGGAATAGCTGGCTGAACGGATACGTCTGGGGATGGCCGATGATCATCCTCCTGGTCGGGACAGGACTTCTCCTGACGATGCTCACCGGCGTGGCGCAGGTCCGATACCTGGGCCGAGCCATGTCAGAGGTCCTGGGCAAGCTGACCCAGAAGAGCACGGGCGAGGGAAGCGTCAGCCCCTTCCAGGCGGTGGCCACGGCGCTGGCGTCCACGGTGGGCGTCGGCAATATCGCCGGCGTGGCCACGGCAATCTCCATCGGAGGTCCTGGGGCCCTGTTCTGGCTGTGGATCTCAGGGATCCTCGGCATGTGCACGAAGTACGCCGAGATTGTCATTGCTCTCCACTACCGCGAGAAGGACTCGAGCGGGACCATGCGTGGCGGTGCGATGTACGTGCTGAAGAACGGGCTGGGTCTGCCGTGGATGGGATCGTTGTTCGCCCTGCTGACCGCCACCGCGGCATTCGGCATCGGCAACATGGTCCAGTCCAACTCCGTGGCCAGCGCCATGGAGGCGACTTTCTCCATCGCGCCCAGCCTCACGGGTATTCTCCTCGCCGGCGTGACGGCCTCGGTCATCCTCGGCGGCATCAAGCGCATCGGGCAGCTCACGGAGTACCTGGTCCCGTTCATGGCCATCGTGTACCTGGTTGGCGGCATCACGATTCTGGTGACCCATGCGAGCGTGATTCCTCAGGCCTTCTCTCAGGTCTTCGAGGGCGCATTTTCCGGCACGGCCGCGGCCGGCGGCTTCGCCGGCAGCACGATCATGATGGCGATGCGTTATGGCATCGCACGCGGCCTCTTCTCGAACGAAGCCGGCCTTGGCAGCGCTCCCATGGTTCACGCCGCCGCCACCACCGACCATCCGGTCCGGCAAGGCATGTATGGCATCTTCGAAGTGTTCGTCGACACACTGCTGATCTGCACGACGACCGGCCTGGTCATTCTGGTGACGAACTCGTGGGACCTGGGAATCAGCGGCGCCGCACTGTCTGCGCGGGCCTTCGAAACCGGCCTGCCGGGAACGTGGGGTTCGATCGTGGTGACGTCGGGCGTGCTGCTCTTCTCGTTCTCTACGCTCGTCGGCTGGAGCTACTACGGTGAAACCGGTGCGGTGTATCTGTTCGGCGCCAGGGCCGCAATGCCGTACCGCATTCTCTGGCTCGTCTTCATCTACCTTGGCGCGGTCGGTTCCCTGCACCTGGTCTGGGACGTCGCCGACACACTGAATGGATTGATGGCAATCCCGAACCTGATTGCCGTTTTGGCGTCGATTCCTTTGCTTTTAAGATTACAGAAGGAGTTTTTCGCCAGGCCGAGGTCCTAGAGTCTTGTCTGATCACCCGCCGGTACTTGTCCTGGCTCACGGGGCGGGCGCCGGTTCCTCCCACCCGTGGATGCGGTTCGTCGCGTCGGAACTCGAGAAGCGCGGCGTGCGTGTGGTGACGTTCGATTTCCCGTACAAAGCCGAAGGTCGGAAGATGCCCGACAGGGGACCAATCCTGGAGGCCGCCTTCGCTGAGCAGTGGGCGCGCGTGACCGCCTCGACGACCGGGCCCGTCTACGCGGGCGGCAAATCCATGGGAGGCCGGATCGCCTCACAGGTGACCGCCAGAGGCGGCCTGTCTCCGATGCCCGCCGGCCTGGTCTTCTTTGGCTATCCGCTGCACCCGCCCGGAAAGCCGGAGATGCGCCGCGACCGGCATCTGCCTGACATCACAATCCCGATGCTCTTCCTGCACGGCAGCAGGGATCCGTTCGGCACACGCGAGGAAATGCGTGAGCTGATCGATGAACTTCCCACGTCGACACTCACGATGGTCGAAGGCGGCGACCACTCTCTGCTCACCGGACGAAACAAGCCGATCTCAGGGGAGCTCCTCGATTCGGTGCGCGACTGGATGCGGTAACCTTCCCGCGACGCCATACGAGGCATGAAGGACGGAAAGGAAGTGGGATGCGAAAGCCTGTGCTGTTCTTGCTGGGGCTGTCTGCCCTTGGAGTGATCCTCCTTTGGCCGGTCAGGCCTTCCGCCCTGGCGGCCCCGCCCGAGTCGTATCAGGTACCTGGTGCAGGCCCGACGACCCCGGCCCTGGCCCAGCCGACTTCGCCGGCCGCGCGGCGACAGGCGTGGGAGCAGCATCAGCGCATGGAGCAGGCCTCGCCTGTCGAAGACCTGGCATGGCGGGCCGTCGGGCCGCGCATGCAGGGCGGTCGCGTCGAGAGCATTGCCGTCGCACCCGGACGGACCTCGACCTTCTATGCCGGCATCGGGTCCGGCAACCTCTGGAAGACCGTCAACAACGGCACCACCTGGACGCCCGTGTTCGAGAAGGAGTCCTCGTCCACGATCGGTGATGTCGCCATTGCGCCTTCGAATCCTGAGGTGGTCTGGGTCGGCACCGGCGAAGTGCTGATGGCCCGAAGTTCCTACGCGGGCACCGGCGTCTTCAAGTCCACCGATGGCGGCGCGAGTTGGACCAACATGGGCCTGGAGGACACCCATCACATCGCTCAGGTGGTGATTCACCCGACCGATCCGAATCGGGTGTGGGTGGCGGCCATCGGCCACCTTTATTCGGAGAACGACGAACGCGGCATCTTCCGAACGGTGGATGCCGGCGCCACCTGGGAACGCGTGCTGTACGTCAATGACCGGACAGGCGCAATCGATGTGGTGATGGACCCGTCGAACCCGGATGTCCTGTACGCAGCCATGTGGGAACGGTCGCGCAAAGCGTGGGGCCACACCACGCACGGGCCCGGCAGCGGTATCTACAAGAGCACAAACGGCGGCGCCTCGTGGCGGTTGCTCAGTCGCGGCCTGCCGACGGGCGGCCTCGTCGGCCGCATCGGACTTGCCGTCGCGCCGTCGAATCCGAGCGTGGTCTACGCGCTCGTGAACAACGAAGGCGGCGAGGTCTACCGATCCGACGACAAGGGCGAGACATGGCGGAAGGTCAACGCGGAGCCCGTAGCCACCGGCTACGACTTCTGCCTGATTCAGGTGGCCCCGGACAACGAAGACATCGTCTATCTGCCGAACAATCGTTTCATGGTCTCGGAAGACGCCGGCCGGACCTACCGTCAAATCGAGGGCACACTCGTCCACCTTCTGCCGCACGGCTCCCGCGTCCTGCATCTGGACCAGCACGAATTGTGGATCAACCCGGACGACGGGAATCACATGCTTCTGGGAAACGACGGGGGGCTGCACCTGAGCTACGACCGCGGACAGTCGTGGCTGCATCTCAACAACCTGCCGATCGGCGAGTTCTACGCCGTGTCGGTGGACATGGACACGCCGTACAACATCTACGGCGGCACGCAGGACGATGCGGCCGTGTTTGGACCATCCACCCAGGTGCTCGCCGACGACCTCGGTGAACAGTGGCAGCATGTCTATCTCGATCGCTGGGGCGGCGGGGACTCCTATTTCACCTACCGCGACCCGACAGACCCTGACGTCATCTACTACGAACACCAGATGGGCGACCTGCGGCGCAAGCGCATGTCCACCGGCCAGACGGACAGTATTCGTCCCCGGGCTCAAGCTGGCGATCCGCCCCTTCGCACGAACTGGATGACGCCGTTCTTTGTGTCCGCGCACAATCCGCGCGCGCTCTATTACGCGGGCAACCGGCTCTTCAAGTCGCTGGATCGCGGTGACACCTGGACGGCGGTCAGTCCTGACCTCACCAGCGCGCCATCGATGCAGGACAACGTGCCCTGGGGAACGCTCTCGTCAGTCTCGGAATCGTCCCTGCAAGCCGGCCTGCTCTACGCCGGGGCGGACGACGGATATCTTCACGTCACGCGTGACGATGGCCGGACCTGGACCCGCATCGACGGCAACCTCCCCGATCGCTGGATCACGCGCGTCGTCGCCTCTCAGCACGAAGTCGCCACCGTGTATGTGTCGATGACCGGCTATCGTTTCGACGACTTCTCCACGTATCTCTACGTGTCGCGCGACTACGGCGCATCCTGGACGTCGATCGGCGCCGGCCTGCCGGCTGAACCTGTCAACGTCATCGGCGAGGACCCGGCGGACAGCAGGATTCTCTACCTCGGCACGGATACCGGCGTCTTTGCGTCAGTCGATCAAGGGCGAACGTGGCTCTCGATCTGTAAGGGACTGCCGACAATTCCAGTCTATGACCTTGTGGTCCATCCTCGGGACGGCGAGTTGGTGATCGGCACGCACGGACGCAGTGTCTTCGTGGCCGATGTCACCGCGGTGCGTGCGCTGGCGGCGGCGAAGTAGGCGGCCGTCCCGCCGGGGTCCCTTGGCGACCGCAAGTTGCCGGAGGGTCAATTTGTCTGATACTTTCGGGCGTCTTGCGTAGTCTCCGTCTGCCCGTCCTGTCGTTCTCGCTGCTGAGCGTGATTGCGTGTGGGGGGTCGCCCACCACGCCGGTGCCGACGCCGCCTGGACCGACCCTGTCGTGCCCGGCCTCGTTGTCTGTGGTTTCTCCGAATGGTGCGGCGATGCCGGTGACGTTCACCGTGCCGGTGGCGGCTGGCGGCCAACCGCCGGTGACGGTTAGCTGCTCGGCCGCGTCGGGCGCGGCGTTCCCGCTGGGATCGAACATCGTGACCTGCACGGCCACGGACGCACTTTCACGCCAGGCGTCGTGCAACTTCAACGTCACGGTCACGGCCACGCCGATGATTTCGAAGACACGGTTCCTGGCGTTTGGTGACAGCATCACCTACGGGCGATGCGGCCCTGGGGGCGAGGAGTGTCCAGCGTATGCCGTTCGCCTGACCGAGTTGCTCAGAGAGCGGTACACCGCGCAGACGTTCGCCGTCACCAACGTGGGCATCCCTGGAGAGATTGCTTCGGACGACATTGCGGATCCTCTGGGTCTGCTGGCCGGTCAGGACCGGCTGGACCCGGAGATATCAGGCCGAAACCCGGAAGTCGTGCTGATCATGGAGGGAACCAATGATCTGTACCACGCGCAACACGATCCGGAGTTCGCACTGCTGTCTGCCGAGTGGGCGCTCGATCGGATGGTGAGCATTGCGCAGGCACGAGGCAAGACCGTCTTTCTGGCGACCATCCCGCCGCAGCGGGCGCCTGCTCCTCCCGGCACCGTCAATCGGGACGCGGTAGCCGAGTTGGTGCCAATGCTCAACACCCGCATCCGGGGCGTGGCGGCCAGTCGCGGCGTGACACTCGTCGATGTCTATGAGGCGATGGTCAACAACGTCCCGGCGCTGATCAGCGGCGACAACCTTCATCCCACGGCCGCCGGCCACCGCATCATTGGCGAGACATTCTACGCAGCCATTCGGGACACTCTGGACAGTACGCCGATGGGCGCATTCAGCACGTTCTCGGCTTCGTCCAGGCCCAGCGGTTTGTTCGAACCGGCATGGCTGTCTTCGCCTCAGATAGGTCAGCGGCCTCGCGGGCGCTAGACTCGTCAGTGGCATAATCTCTCTCGGCACCGGCGGAACGTCCGCGGCCTCGGCAAAAAATGGATATCGTGACTATACCCACCTGGATGTCGAACGAAGTGGCCTACGTCGGGCTACTGTTCATTCTGTTCGTCCTCCCGCGATTCCTGCAGCGGTTTGGCATCCCCAGCGCGCTGACCGCGCTGGCGTTCGGCGTGACGTTCGGCCTTGGGTTCGGCCTGTTCCAGAGCGATCCCACCGTGGAGTTGCTCTCGACACTCGGGATCGTCGCCTTGTTTCTTTTCGCCGGCCTGGATGTGGAGGTCAGCGAGTTGCGCCGCGAGATTCCCACGTTGGCCGAGCATATTGGCGTCCGGGTTGTGGCGCTGGCTGCCGTCGCCGTGGCCGCCTCACTGTGGCTGGGCCTTGATGTCCGGCCGGGATTGCTGGTGTCGCTGGCGCTCCTGACGCCCTCCACGGGGTTCATTCTGGATTCACTGGCCGGCTGGGGACTTTCTGACAACGAGCGGTTCTGGATTCGATCCAAGGCGATCGCCACGGAACTGGTGGCGCTGGCAATCATGTTCGTCGTGCTGCAGTCCACGAGCGCTGCGCGACTCGGGTTGTCCGCCCTGGCACTGGTCAGCATGATCGCACTCCTGCCCGTCGTCTTCCGCTGGTTCGCCCAGGTGGTGGTCCCGTACGCGCCGAAGTCAGAGTTCGGCCTGCTCATGATGGTGGCGGTGGCCTGCGCGCTGATTACCAGGGAACTGGGCGTCTACTACCTGGTTGGCGCGTTTGTCGTGGGCATGGCCGCGCAACGGTTCCGGATCGCGCTGCCGTCACTGGCGTCCGCCAGGATGCTTGGCGCGGTCGAAGCGTTTGCCTCGCTGTTCATCCCGTTCTACTTCTTCCATGCGGGACTGGCGATTTCGAGGGACGCGTTCAGTTGGACATCGCTCGGAGTCGGAGCGATCTTCGTGCTGACGATTCCGGCGCTCCGCCTGGGGATGGTCTCGGCACATCGACGCATACGGTTTGGCGAGCGCCTGAGCGTCGGCCTCAGAATTGGCATTCCCATGCTGCCGACCACGGTCTTTACCCTGGTCATCGTGGAGATCCTGCGCGACACGTTCAAGGTGCCGCCGTACATCCTGGGGGGCCTGATCATCTACGCCATCGCCAACACGATGGCGCCAAGCCTGTTCCTGCGCAAGGCCGTGCCGGAGTTCGAAGACGAATTCCTGCTGGGTCCGGACGTCCGCGATGTCCGCGATCCAGACCGCATCACGGGATTCGAGTAGTGATGGTGCGATCCGCGGGGGTCGTGACCGCGCGGAAGCCGACGTGGTTGCTGCCGGTGGAGATTTCTCCCTTGCCGCGCGTCCCCACCATGTAGCGCGAGCAGTACTGATCCGTGCACAGGAATGATCCGCCGCGCTGGACGCGTTTGAGCGCGCCGGGCTCGGCCGGGTCGAACGACTCCGATGGTCCGGCAGGATCCGCAGCGATGCCGCCAGACACAGCGAGCGTGGCGTAGTAGTCCGGCCGGTACCAGTCGCCCACCCACTCCCAGACATTGCCGGCGATGTCATACAGGCCGTAGCCATTTGGTTCGAACTGCGCCACCGCCGCGATGCCGGCGAAGCCGTCAGCGCCGGAATCACTCTGTGGAAACGACCCCTGGTGGATATTGGCGTGGTGCGTGCCACCCGGCGTGAGTTCATCGCCCCACGCAAAGAACTTGCCGGTCAACCCGCCGCGCGCGGCAAACTCCCACTCGGCTTCAGTGGGCAACCGCTTGCCGGCCCAGGCGACGTACGCCTGGGCATCTTCAAAGGCCACGTGCACGACGGGATGCTGGTCCTTGCCGCGCAGGTCGCTGCCGGCGCCGTCGGGATGGCGCCAGTCAGCGCCTGGGGCATACCGCCACCATTGCAGCGGGTTTCCAAGGCCCACCGGCCTGTCGGGTGGCGTAAACACCGTGGACCCGGGAACCAACAGTTCCGGGGGAGCCCCCGGGAAGTCCGCAGGGTCCAACTCACGTTCGGCCACCGTCACGTAGCCGGTGGCCTTGACGAAGGCCCCGAACTCTTCATTGGTGACCTCGGTCGCGTCCATCCAGAATCCGCTCACTGACACCCGATGGATCGGCTGGGCGTCCATCGTGACTCCGGGCACGTCGCAAAGCGCTTCACCTGCCGCATCGCTGCCCATCGAGAACTCCCCGCCGGGAATCCACACCATGCCGGCAGGTGCAGGCGACGGTTCAGCAACAGCATTCGGGATGGTGGGCTCGAAACGCGGCACGGCTGCGGGCACCTCTGACGCCGACTGACAACTCTGGAGACCCACTATTCCGGCAGCGACCAGCGAGGCCAGGCGGAGACGATTCACACGTTGATCCACGGCCCTACTTTAGCCCGTCTGCCTGAGGCCGCACGCGCAGCAACACGACGCCGTGTGAGGGGACCTTGACGGTCAATCGCTCGTTGAAGTCCTTACCGGTATCGGTGTGCACCGGCAGGTCGCGCTGCGCCCACAGATCGCGAACGGTCGCAGGCCCCGGAGGTAGTCCGATGTCGCCCCAGCGGACATACAAGTCGGCGTCCCGAGGTGCGAGGTTCAGAACGGCCACGGCGCGTGAGCCATCCGCCAGCGGTTTCACCCAGACCTGGCCGCCATAGCCGCGGTCGAGGACCTTGCGACCCTGAATCCCGAGCGGGTCCTGATCAACCGCGATGACTTCACGATTGAGGAGAATGGACTTCGTCTCGTCCGTCATCGTCCGAAGGTCGTTCCCGGTCAGGAGCGGCGCAGCCATCACGGCCCAGAGGGAAAAGTGGGCCTTGTACTCCTCGAATGTCATGCCCCCGTTGCCGACCTCGAGCATGTCGGGATCGTTCCAGTGCCCCGGCCCGGCTGCATCGGCATGCAGATCGTTGGCATTGAGCAGCCAGACAACACTGTCCCAGTTGTCGCGAATATCCGACGTGGTTCGCCAGAGCTGACCGACGCCGGTGGCCCACTCCCACGGTCGATTCCGTCCCCACTCGCAGATGCTGAGCACGATGGGGCGCCCTGTCCTGCGCAGCGCGTCCCTGAACGAGCTGTACTCCGAGCGCGCGTCGAGATCGTCGGCGTTGCACCAGTCAACTTTGATGTAGTCCACGGTCCAGTCGGCGTACGTCTGCGCATCGATGTCGTGATGACCGAACGACCCCGGCCGGCCTTCACAGGTCTTCGGCCCCAGGTCCGTATAGAGACCAAACGCCAGGCCCTTCTGGTGGACATAGTCCGCGACGGCTTTCATTCCGGAGGGAAAACGCTCTGGATCCGCGACGATGCGACCGTCCTGCCCGCGCGACACCTGCCAGCAGTCATCGATGACGACGTAGCGATACCCGGCGTCGCGCATCCCGCTGCTGACCATGGCATCGGCCGTCTCGCGAATGAGCTGATCGCTGACATTGCAGCCGAACTTGTTCCAGGTGTTGAACCCCATCGGAGGTGTCGGCGCCAGGAGCGGCATCGCTTGTGTCCCCTGCGTCACGGGCGGGATAGCCGCGATGGCCGTCACCGACCCGAGGATGAACAGCACGACGGCAGCCAGGCGGGTTCGATTCATGGGCGCAGGATATACCAGACTGCGGAGGACGCTCA
>JAHEFO010000361.1 GCA_024640135.1 Acidobacteriota bacterium | reverse complement strand
AGATCACCGTGCCGTTGTATCTGTGCACCGGCCTCCTGCTGTGGACACACCAGTTCGCCTTTACGGCATGGGTGATTCATCTCTCCATGGCCGCTCTCGCCACGCCCCTCCTGGTCGGGCATGTGTTCATGGCGGTCGTCAATCCGGACACCCGAAGCGGCCTCACCGGCATGATCACGGGCTTCGTGGACCGGCGCTGGGCCTCGCATCACTACGGACGCTGGTACCGGGAGAATTTCGGGGAGGCCACCGCGACCGGAGAAGAGACGCCAGTTCCCAGCCCGACGGCCCCCACGGACGAGTGGGACGAGGAGCTTCAGGTGATCTTCCTGTGTCCGCCAGCCGGCCCCCAGTACCTCCTTCAGGACTGCCCGGCAGTCTCGACGCCCAGCCTCGACGACCCGGTCGCCTGAGGCGTCTCACCACCTGACCTGGGTTGACGACCGCGCCATGAATTCACGCCAGGCGTCCGGCAGCTCTGGGGTTACTGTCCGTCGCGCCGTGCCGTACGCGCGCGCAATTCGCTGAACCAGTTGAGGACGACATTGAAGACCGTGATGTCGTCTTCGCCCTGGCCCTTTTGAATGGCAAGGAGGCGGCCGTCCGGCATGATGTCCCACTCTTCGTGGTTCACGCGGAGCTTCCTGAGGTCGTAGGCCGCAACCGGCGCGGACGCCGAAAGTTCCGGCGTCACCGATAGCGTGACCGACATCACCTTGTCGGGCTCGTTGAAGTAGAACACCCGTCGGCTGTCAGCCGTCCACGCCGGGTCTGAGCCACCGTTCGCCGAGACCAGCATCGGCGCGCCAAGGGTGCCGTCGGCACCGTAGCTGGCGACGTAGACCTCGTCCCTGCCGGATTCATCCGATGTGAATGCCACGAACCGCCCGTCCGGAGAGAACCGTGCGGCTGACTCGTTTGCCGGTGTTGCGCGAAGAGGCCGGGGTTCGGACGCCTCGCCATCCGGCGACACCGGCACAAAGAGGAGGTCCGCTCTGCCGCCGACGGCTCTCGTGACGAGAACCCCTGAGCCGTTGGGCGCCCAGGATGTCCCAACGAGGCCGACCTCCTGCGATTCAACCTTCAACACGACCTGCGGCGATCCGGTGCCATCGGTTCGCTGAACGTAAATCCCGTCCTCGGCGTCACGCGCCGTGCGTGAGTACGCGAGTCGGTCCCCACGGGGTGACCAGACGGCAAAGGAGGAGTCGGCATTGGGCAACATCAGCACGCGCCTGAGGCCCGGGCGATCGAGGTCTGCCACCCACGTTTCATAGGTGCCCTTGGCGTTCGGCACGATGACGGCCGCCTTGCGGCCGTCTGGTGAGACCCTGATATTGGTTTCATAGGCGCGAGGTTCGGCGGTGAACACGTCCTCGCGGCCCGTCGCATCGACGAGCACAAGCGTCCGGTCCGTCCCCAGGCGCCCGCCCTCGGGAGACACCAGCGTCCCGTTGCTGGAAAGTTTGAAGGGGCCGTGGCTCCACGAGAATTCGGTACGCACGCTCCCGGGGAAGGCGGTCACGTCACCGGTCACCGTCAGCGTGTCGAGATCAAACGGTGCGGCCATCAACACGGGGCCCCGCGTGAAGACGATGTGGCCGGTGTCCGAGTAGGAGGCACTGCCGGCGTTTTCGAATACGCGCTCGGCCTTGCCACTATCGGGGTCGAGCAGCCACTGGTCCATCTGGTAACCGCGGAGACCCCACGACTCCATTCCGAAGAACACACCCCGGTCACCGGGGAGCACCGTGCCGAACACCGGTGTGCCTCTGATCGAACCGGTATCGAAATCCACCGGAGGTTTCGCCGCGCCGCCGCCGGTTGGCAGACGAAAGAACTTCGAGCCGCCACTGGTCGCCACCAGGAGATCGCCGTCTTCGAGCCAGGCAACGCTCTCACTCCAGTCATCGTCCCAGTCGGCGATCGTGACCGGAGGAGCACTCCCGTCGACAGGTACCTTGGCGATGCGCCGTTGCGAGGACTGTGCCGACAAGGTCGCGACAAAGACCAACTGCGTTCCGTCTGGAGACACCATGAAGTCCCGGACGCCGTCGGTGCCGGAAATGGCCGTGAACGCGTAGTCGCCAAGAGGCCGCGTGTAGAGGCGGGTGCGCGGTGCATCGGTGCCGTCCTCGTCTCTGGGAACCCCGAAGACAATCAGTGTCCGGCCGTCCGGCACGATGGTCGCGAACATGGCGTGGATGGACGGCGGGATGCTGATCGACAACCTGACCGGTTCAGGGTCGCCCGCCGCTCCGCCGGCGACAATATTCCAGAGCCCGATGCCGGCGGCGGCGCCGAGGGCGACGAGCAGCGCCGCCGTGGCGAGGAACCTCGGCGAACGGAGGGACGCGGTCCGGGGAACTGGTGCGCCATCGGCGGTCGTCTCCGAGACGACGGCGTCCGGCGCGCCGCTCATCACCTGTTCGAGCGTGCGCCGCGCGTCGCCGATGTCGCGCAGCCGTTGACGTGGGTCGCGCACGAGACAGTCGCGCATCAGCACGCGCAAGCGCGCCGGGATCGACGCCGGCAGTGACGGGAGGCTGACATCGCGCGTGAGGACCGCGGCCAAGGTTTCGGAGACGTCTTCAGCCTCGAACAGCCGCTGGCCGGTCAGCATCTCGTGCAGCACGACGCCGAACGCCCAGATGTCCGCGCGCTTGTCGACGGCGCGGCCCTTCGCCTGCTCCGGCGCCATATAGGCCGCCGTCCCGATGATCATTCCCATCTGGGTCGCCCGCGCGGTCATGGTCGGGCTGTTCATCGGTTCCACGCCCGACGTGCCCTGCGGGTCCATCGCCTTGGCCAGTCCGAAGTCGAGGACCTTGACGGTGCCGTCAGGCCGGACCTTGATGTTCGCCGGCTTGAGGTCCCGATGGACGATGCCCTGTTCGTGCGCGGCTTCGATGGCATCGGCAATCTGTTTCGCCACAGGCAACGCGTCCGCCAGCGGCATGGCGCCGAGGGCGATGAGCGCGGACAGATCCTCGCCCTCGACCAGTTCCATGACCAGTGCCGGGGGACGGGTCTCCGTCAGGGGTCCGGGAGGCCCGCCCCCTTCCGTTGCACCGCCTTCGACGGAGTAGACCTGTGCGATGTTCGGGTGATTCAGCGTCGCCAGCACTTGCGCTTCGCGCGTGAAACGCGCGAGACGGTCGGCGTCGAGGGCAAATGCCTCCGGCAGGAC
>JAHEFO010000360.1 GCA_024640135.1 Acidobacteriota bacterium | reverse complement strand
GAGCTGGTTGGCGAACCGCATGATCGTGGGCGGAAGGACGACGCCATACTCGCTGGTGGCGGGCATTGGTCCGGCGGCTGCGGGTGACGCCAACCTGGCGGCCCTGCTGAAGGACGGCGGCCAGGATGGCGCGCCAGCCATTGTGCTGAATGCATGGACCGCTCGCGATCTGTCGGCGACGACCGGTGACGCGCTGGAAATGGAGTACTACCGGTGGGCCGATGAAGGCCGGTTGGTCACCGAGCACGAGACATTTCGTGTGGCAGGCATCGTGCCCATGCTGGGCCTGGCCGCTGACCGTGGCCTGGCCCCGCCGTACCCGGGCATTACGGACAGTGAGAGCGTCTCGGACTGGGATCCGCCGTTCCCGATCGATCTGAAACTGGTGCGTCCGGTTGATGAGGACTATTGGGATCGATACAAGACGACTGCGAAGGCGTTCGTGTCCGTCGAGACCGCGCAGCGACTGTGGGGCACTCGCTACGGGAAGGTCAGCTCCCTGCGGATACCTGCTGGTGAAGACGCGACGGCCGAAGAGATGTCTCGATCGCTGGCGTCGGCAATCACACGCGGGATTGGCAGCGCCGGCGGTGGGTTGACCGTGGTGGATGTGCGAACGCAGAACCTCGCCGCGTCTGCGGGTGCCACGGACTTTGGCGCCTACTTCTCGTACTTCAGCTTCTTCCTGGTGGTATCCGCGCTGCTGTTGACGGCCCTGTTCTTCCGGCTTGGCGTCGAGCAGCGCCTGCGTGAAATCGGGGTGCTGCGCGCCACCGGGTATTCGCTGGGTGCGATCCGAAACCTCTTCGTGATTGAGGGTGGCCTCGTGGCCGTCATTGGCGCCGCAGCCGGTACGGTGCTCGCGCTCGCCTGGGCGGAATTGATGATGTACGGCCTTCGCACCTGGTGGGTAGGGGCGGTGGGCACGACGGCGCTGACGCTGCATATGGATGGCGCCACACTGGTCATCGGCGGCATTGGTGGCGTCATCGCGTCGGTGGCCTGTATCGCGTGGACCGTGCGGGGCCTGAGTCGATGTTCGCCGCGGGAATTGCTGGCCGGAAGTACGGGAGACGGGCCGGGGCTTCGTCCGTCACGCGGATTCATCTGGGCTGCGGCGATGCTGGGTCTGGCCCTTGTGCTGACGGCCGCGACCGCAGCCGGCTGGATCCCGGCGGCCGCAGGCTTCTTCGGCGCCGGAGCGCTCGTGCTGGTGAGCGGCCTGGCCGCGATGTCGGGGTGGCTGCGCCGCCGAACCGTGCGGACCCTGCACGGATCGGGCACGATGGCTCTGGCGCGGCTCGGATGGCAGAATGCCGCCTGGAAGCCCGGCCGCAGCCTCACGTCCGCGGCCCTTGTGGCGGCCGCCGCGTTCCTGCTGGTCTCAGTTGATGCGTTTCGCAAGGACACGAGCGCCGCTGGCGGCCGAAGCAGTGGCACCGGCGGGTTTGCGCTCATCGCCGAGTCGGTCTTGCCCCTGGTCAACGACCCCTCCGATCCCGCGGGCCGTGAGGCCCTCGGGCTGGTCTTCGATCAGAGTGACAACGCGCTCTCCGGGGTATCAGTTGTGGCGGCCCGGTTGCGGCCGGGAGACGATGCGAGTTGCCTGAATCTGTACCAGCCGAAACAACCACGGGTCGTAGGCGTGCCTGACACACTGATCGATGAGGGCCGGTTTGCGTTTGCATCAAGTGTGGCGGCGTCCGACGCAGAGCGGGCCAATCCGTGGGTGTTGCTCCGACAGGACCAGGCTGATGGCACGGTGCCGGCCATTGTTGATGCGACGTCGCTGCAGTACGTCCTGCATGCCGCCCTGGGCGACGAGGTGGTGATTGACGCCGACACGGCGCGTCCCATTCGCCTTCGTATTGTCGGCACGCTCGCCGACAGCGTCTTGCAGGGTGAAATCCTGGTTGGCGAGGCCGCATTCGTGCGCCTGTTTCCGGAGATTGCGGGATACCGGATGCTGATGGTGGAAGTGGCCCAGGCGCGCGCGGGAGATCTGGACGGCGTGGCGGCGATACTGGAGGAACGGCTTGAGCCGTACGGCGTGGACGCGCAGTCATCGGTGCGCAAGATTGAGGCGTACCATCGCGTCGAGAACACCTATCTCTCCACGTTCCAGACTCTTGGCGGGCTCGGTCTCATTCTCGGGACCATCGGGCTGGCGGCGGTGACATTGCGCAATGTCTTTGAACGTCGGCGCGAACTGGCGCTCCTGGCCGCGGCGGGCTATCGTGTGCGGGCGCTGTCGGTCCTCGTGGTCTCCGAGACGCTGGCCGTGGTTTCCAGCGGCCTTGTCGTCGGCACTGCGGCTGCGCTGCTGTCGATAGCGCCCGTCTTGATGGCGCGAGGCGGCCGTCCACCCGCGTTGTCGATGATCTGGCTGGCGGCGGTGGCTGTCTCCGGCGTGGTCGCGTCGGTGTTGGCCACCCGCGCCGTGCGTCGTCTTCCACTCGTTCCGTCGCTGCGCAGCGAATAGCGCGTATACAATTGCCATGTCTGTGCGCTATCACCTCCGCGAATACCCACTGCAGCAAGGTGCGCTTGAAATTGCGTACATCGAGGAATTCTTCAACGAGTTTCCCAAGAGGAAGAGCGCAACGGAGATCATGGAGCGGCTGCAGGATCGGGAATACCAGATTCTGATGGCCGAGGCCCCGCTGCCCGATGATCCCGGCACGGTGGTGCCGGTGTCGTACAAGGTGTCGCACGAACTTCGTGAGCGCGAGACGGATCCGGTGCTGGTCGATCTCGTGGACCGTCTGCAGGGAACGGTCGATTTCGCCGGCCGACGCATCCTCTACACCTGGCTTGGCGCCACCCGTCGCGACTGGCGTGGCCAGGGACACTTTCGGGCGCTGACGGAAGAGCAGGAAGTGTGGGCCGTGAGCCGCGGGTTCGACGAAGCCGTGGTGAAGACAAAGAATCGGTACTTCGACATGCGCGCGACCCTCGACATGCTGCAGTTCAACGTCATCAAGCTCGAAGGGGCGCCTGACATTCTGGACGCCAAGGTGTACCTGAGCAAGCCACTTGGTCTCTCAGTGCTGGACGCGCACCGCAGTAGTCGTCAGGTGACGCGTGCGTGAGCGATGTGCTGCCCGAGGCGGCGTTTGAACACATCCGGGATTCGGACTGGTTGCGCGAACGCGGTCTCTTCATCGCCGAGGGCCGCCACGTCGCAGGC
>JAHEFO010000132.1 GCA_024640135.1 Acidobacteriota bacterium | reverse complement strand
CGACACCAATCGCGCCTGCCATGTGCCAACCCCGAACGTGTCAAACGCCGCCGTCTCCAGCGCCGTGAACACCGGCGCAATAAACATGGGATTCCATTCGTCGGTCCGCCAGACGCCCCACAGGGCCTGGTTGCGCGCGTTGTGGACCCAGGCGCCCTCGTCATGCCACACGACGCCGACAGTGGTCTGGGGGCCACTGGGGGGGTCGGCCGTCAGCCACAGGACCCGCAGGCCTCCCGCCAGGACCAGCACCGCGAGGACGCCGGCCGTTGCCGCGCTCCGGCCGCTCATTGTCGCCTCCACACCTCGAACAGTGGCGTCTCGTGTTCGAGGGCGTACCGGGCCATCAGCCAAGTCTCCAGCGCAGGGGTCCGGTGGAAGAAGACCGACGAGTTCACGTCCACCGACTGGTCTGCCCGGCCCCAGTCCTGTTTCTGGAGCGCGACCACTGCCGGCCGTTCACGCGCGAGATCCGCCGCCAGCGCGGGTGAGCCGTATCCCGGTGTTCCGGCCGCGAACTCCATGACCACCGGCCGGCTCCAGTGAAAACGCGAGGCACTCCGCCGCCCGCTCAGCACAAACACGCCCGGAGAGAATCCGAAGACATAGACCGTGTCGTCAGGCGAGGTCGTCGCCTTGATCTCTGCCGCCAACGCATCCACCTCAAGCGCCACCCACTTGTCCTGTTCGCGGCCGCCAAAGCGGGAGAGGTAGGACTCACGACTGGTCTGACCGGTCAATGCGCTCCAGTCTTCAGACAGGTTGCCGAAGAATTTCGGGAAGTGCCCCAGTTCCCCGGGACGCAGCACGGCCGCGACCAGGACCACCGACACCAGGACGGGCACAACTCCTCGCGTGGTCCGGTTCCCGAGCAGCGGAGCCAGGCCCGCCGCCGCCATCATGGCCAGGGCAGGGGCGGCCTGGACGAAATACTGCGGAAGCTCGCGGGCGCCATTGATCAGGATCGACAGGCATGCGGCTGCCACCCAACTCATGACCACCACCCCGCAACGGGCCGGCACACTCCGCCGCGCACCAACCCACCGGATGGCTGCGAGGATTGCGCCGATGCCGCCCAGCATCCACAAGGCGTCGTTGCGCGCGCGCGCGAGGGGGAAGGTGAAGAGGTAACGCAGTGGACTGGTACCCTCAAAGGTCTCACCTGAATAGGCGACGTTGTAGCTGACGGTGGCGAGATAGAGATCACGCAGGGCGCCGGCCGCCGCCATGGCGGCGAGCGGCACCGCCACCGCCAGCGCCCCGGCGCCTGTGATCCATCCCAGTTCACGCAGGCTGGATCGCCACGACGTCTCGGCGTCGCGTGGCCACACGAGCACCGCCACCAGGATCGCCAGTCCATAGGCCGCCGCGTTGTACTTCAGCCAGAACGCGCATCCCAGCAGCAGCCCCGTTGCAATCAGGTGCCACGTCTTCCTTCGCTTGACCGCCACCAGCGCCATGGCCGCGGTCACGGCCAAGGCGATAAAGGTCTCGCACTGGGCACGCACGAACACGCCGCTCATCCTTTGCACCAGCGAAGGATTGGCGAACAAGAGGTAGATGGCCGCCGCTCCGGTCCCGATGGGTTCCGTGAATCGCCATCGTCCGATGCCGATCAGCAACAAGGCGACAAGTCCGGCCCCGACCAGGTCGGCGACCGCTACCACCGATTCGTGCGGCCATATTGTCCACATCAGCCCGTAGACGACGTGGACACCCGGGGGTTTCTGATCCCATGCGGCGGCATACGGTGCATGTCCTGCCACCAGTTGCTGGCCGGCATAGGCGTACAACCCCTGGTCGGCCGCCATGGGCTGCGCAATCGATGGCACACGCAGCAGCCACAGCGCCACGAGCACAGCGATGGTGAGGGATCGGGCGGTCATGCGGAACAGGCCAAGCGTATGAATTATAGTGCTGGGGTGTCCGTCCGCCCCGCGCCCGACCTGACCATGGTGGTGCCCACCTACAATGAACGCGATCGACTGGCGGAGCTCGTCGCCGCGGTCTTCGACGCAGCGGACGCGCACGGTCTGGTGCTCGAGCTGGTGGTGGTGGACGACAACTCTCCTGACGGCACCGGGCAGCTCGCCGATGAGCTCGCGACGCAGCATTGCATGCAGGTCCTTCATCGGCCGGGGAAACTGGGA
Source organism: Acidobacteriota bacterium (assembly GCA_024640135.1). GTDB lineage: Bacteria > Acidobacteriota > Vicinamibacteria > Vicinamibacterales > SCN-69-37 > SYFT01. Next base: position 9,015 of record JAHEFO010000132.1, on the reverse strand, counting down.
TTGGGCACAGCGGTCATGGCGGGATTCCAGGTGGCGTCGGCCAGCGCCGTCGGCGTGATGGATGCTGACTTCAGCCATCCGCCTTCGCTGGTGCCCGTGCTGTACGCGGCCTTCCGGACCACGGGCGCCGATGTGGCCGTGGCCAGCCGCTATGTGCCGGGTGGGTCCACGCCGGATTGGCCATTCCGTCGGCGGCTGCTCTCCCGGACCGCGTGCCTGCTGGCACGTGGCCTCTCGCCGATTCGCGACGCGGCTTCGGGATTCTTCATCATCAAGCATCCGATCGTCGATGGTGCCACCATCAAGGCTGGTGGCTTCAAGATCTGCCTCGAACTGATCGTCCGTGGCGGCGTTCGCAGCCTCGTCGAATTGCCCTATCGCTTTGATGATCGCGAACTCGGGCAGAGCAAGATGAGCATGCGCGAGGCCGCCGGCTATCTCGTGCAGCTCCGTGACCTGTATCGCGAGCGGTTCTTCGGGTCCGGCTGGCAGCGGCACGAGTACCGACAACTCTCGATCACGGAGGTCGCGGCGTTGCCGCGGTTGTGACGTTCACGCAATGGCCGGCGCGCATCGGCCTGCTCGTCCTGATCCTGGCCGCGGAGTTTGTGGTCCTTGAGGCCGGATTGCGCTGGCGTGGGGGCACCGAGGCCTCTCCCGATTTTCAGGACTTGTTCATGCAGGACGCCCGAGTGGGTCATCGCCTGCGTCCTGGCGCCAGCACTCGCTACGCGACGGCTGAATTCACCACAGACCTGGCGATCAACGCGCAGGGCGTGCGTGATGACGAGCCCATCGGACCGAAGGGTCCGGGCGAGCGGCGCATTGTCATTCTGGGTGATTCACTGGTGCTGTCGGTGCAGGTCGGGTTGCAGGAGACGTTTGGCAAGCAACTGGAGGGCGATCTCCAGAGACGGGACCCGGCGCATCAGTGGCGCGTGATTAACGCCGGCGTGCAGGGCTACGGTCCTGTGGACGAGTGGTTGTTCTATCACCATGTGGTCGACGCGTTTGACGCGGACCTTGTGCTCATCGTGGTGTTTGTCGGCAATGATGCCGTCGAGGCGCGCGACAAGGCGGGGTCGCTCGAAACAGGCGCGGCTCTGGTGGCCGAGGGTACCGCCGACGCGGTCACCAACCAGTTCCGCCGCCTCACGCGCCGGTCGATGGTGCTGCAGAACGCCCGTCTGCGATGGGACCAGCTCAAGGCGCGGATCGCGGGGCCTGGGGCTGAGCGTCCGCTTACCAGCTACCTCGCCAATCCTCCGCAGGATGTCATCGACGGCCTCGACGTGAGCCGCCAGGCCTATGGTCGTATCGCCGACGAGGCGGCCGCGCGTCAGGCGAAGGCCGCGCTGGTGCTGATGCCGGCCCGGTTCCAGACCGATGATGCCGATTACGATCGACTCCGCGTCATCGTCGCCGAATCGGGTGACTCGCTGATCCGCGACCTGGCCACCGAACGATTCCGCGCGGCTCTGGCGCCGCTGGGACTCCCGATGCTTGACTTGTTGCCCGTGCTGCGCGCCGAGCCCAATCGCGTGGAGTTGTTCTTTCAGCGCAACGTTCACCTGACTCCGCGTGGTCACCGCGTGGTGGGACAGGCGCTGGCGGACTTTGTCATCTCGCTGCCGCTCGACCCGGACTGATGGTCTTTACCTCGCTGCATTTCGTCGTGTTCTTCGTCGTGGTGTACGCGGCGTACCGCGCGCTGCCGCATCGCAGCCAGAACTGGCTACTGGTGGCGGCCAGTTACTATTTCTATGCCGCGTGGGACTGGCGCTTCCTGTCGCTTCTCATCGGCTCCACGGTTGTCGACTTCGCCGTGGCGCGGGCGATCTCCCGGGCGGACGACCCGCGGCGTCGGAAACACCTGCTGTGGCTGAGCCTGGCCTTCAACTTCGGCATGCTCGGCTTCTTCAAGTACTTCAACTTCTTCGCCGGCAACCTCGTCGCGATGTGTGAGTCCGTGGGCTGGCACCTGGATCCGGTCACCATTCACGTCATCCTGCCGATCGGCATCTCGTTCTACACGTTCATGACGGTCAGCTACGTCATCGACGTCTATCGCCGCGACATCGAGCCGACGTCGTCGCTGCTCGACTTCGCCGTCTTCGTGGGGTACTTCCCGCATCTGGTGGCCGGGCCCATTCTTCGCGCCTCGCTGCTGCTGCCCCAGATCAGCGCGCCCCGCCGGATCAGTGCGCGGCAGATCACCGACGGCCTGTGGCTGCTGGGCTGGGGTGTCTTTCAGAAGATGTTTGTGGCCGACAACCTGGCCCGGCTCGTAAGTGCGGTCTTCGGGGCGGATGCCACGCCGGCGGGTGGCGACATCCTGGTGGCCACCTACGCGTTTGCATTCCAAATCTACGGCGACTTCGCGGGGTACTCGAACATGGCCCGGGGCATGTCCAAGCTCATGGGCATCGAACTCAACGTGAACTTCCGATTCCCGTACTTCGTGACGTCACCTCAGGCGTTCTGGCGCCACTGGCACATCAGCCTGTCCACGTGGCTGCGCGACTATCTCTATATCCCGCTCGGCGGCAATCGGGGATCCGCCCTCGCCACCAAGCGCAACCTGCTGATCACGATGGTGCTGGGTGGCCTGTGGCATGGCGCTGCGTGGACGTTCGTGTTGTGGGGTGTCTATCAGGGGCTGGTGCTGGCCGTGGCCAGAACGATCGTGAATCACGGCCGGAAGCTCACGCGCGCGTGGCAGCACGTGGCACTCGGCCTCGTCATGTTTCACGTCACCTGTTACGGCTGGCTGATCTTCCGCGCGCAGTCAGTCGAACAGCTTGCGGATTTCACGCGGCGTTTCTTCTCCGGTCTCTGGTTCAGCGCGGGCGCGTGGGAGTCTCTCGTGCTGCCGCTCCTGCTCATTGTCTTGCCGTTGCTGGCCATCCACACGTTCCAGGCGGCCCATGACGATGAACTGGCAGTGGAGCGGCTGCCTCGCCCCGCGCGCTACGCGATCTACGGCGCGCTGTTCTATCTGATCGTCCTCTTCGGCGACTTTGAGGGAGCAGAGTTCATCTACTTCCAGTTCTGAGCCCGCCGTCAGCGGAGCCACTGGAGCCATGCCTGGCCGCCCACGATGGCTGCGGCCAGAAGAAGGATCGCGCCCGCCGATCTCCACACGACGCCTGCGCGCCACGCTGACACGACACCCAGCGCCGCGCAAATCACCATCGCGGGGTACGTCGCGAGGACCGCCCGGCTGATGAACTCCGCGGCATACCGCTGGAAGGACTGTTCAATCGGCGCGAGCACCACGACGAACATGAACGCAGCCCAGGTCGCCACCAGGGCCATCACGGCGAGCGTGAGTCGATCGCGCGTGCGGTGCCGCCACAACAGGGCCGCGCCGGCGATCGCCAGCACGAAGATCGGCCAGCCGATACTCTCGATGCTCATGCGCGTTGCGTCAGAGAGTTTCTCTGCGAAAGGGGTCGCCGGGAGCGTCTGGCCCGTGTTCTCCGCACCCGTGGCGCTCACCCGAGCCGCGCTTCGAAAGGCCTCGCCAAAACGGGCGTAGTACAGGGCGACCGCCAGGCCCGCGGCGCTCACTGCCGCGGTGGCCACCGCCCACGCCTGCGAGACGTACTCGCCGCGGGACATGACGCGATACAGCACGGCCAGGACCAGGAGGATGATGCCGAGCAACATGAACGTGCTGATATGGCAGAGAAACGCAAACGTCGTCAACGCAGTGAGGCCGGCCCACCGGCCCCGCTGTTCCCGCGCCGGTGGTGACAGTGTCGCGACTGCCAGCACCGCCAGCGCCACCGACTGGCCGAAGGCGTTGGTCATGTTGGCGTTGCCGACCACCTCGAACGTGCTGGGAATCACCACGAAGATTCCCGCTGCCATCGCCGCCACGCTTCGGTCTTTCCAGAAGTGCTTGATGAGCAGATACAACAGAAGTCCGCCGGTGGCTTCCGCGGCACTGACGACGATGCGCAACAGCGTCACGAAGTCATCGGTCAACAGGGTCAACGGCGCGGTGAAGACATACAGCCCGATTGCGTAGGGGAACCGCACCCCGCTGGGCATGGGCTGCGTGAAGAACCAGTTGCCGTCCAGGATCCACTGCAGGCGGTGCGCGTGAAAGACTGCGTCCACAATCGGCTTCGAGGGATGAAGGAGCGCGAGCAGTTTCACATAGAGTCCGGCGACGGTGATGCATGCGGTCAACCGGGCTGGCGTCGAGAGCGGACGTCCGAGGAGGCGCGACGTCAGCGCCGTGCCCGCACCCAGCAGCAGCGCCAAGGCGACGGCCAGGTGCCACGCGGTCTCTGGGAACACGCCGAAGGGGCCGAATTCCCACGCGAGTGGCACTGCCTGCACCGCCGCGAGACCCGCAAGCAGGCCCAGTCCCGCGAGCGCCGGAAGGCCTGTGAGCGCGGTCGCCAGACCAAATGCCGCGCCACCAACTGCCGCAGCCACGATGGCGGCCAGAGGCGCGCGGGCCCATCGGCCCTCAGGAGCGCATGCCCAGCGGTCCACCATCACGCCAAGCGCCCGCTCGTCCGATGGCGGCACAAACGTGTTGGACGATGTCAACGTGACCACCGTGGCCGGCGACCTGTCGCGAACCGGCAGTTCAACCCGAACGTCCGCAAAGTCGTTGGACGTCTGGACCCGTGCGCTGACGACACCGTCCACCGTGACGATGACCTCAGGCAGCGTGGACGCATCGGCTCGGGCGCCGCGCAGGCGAATCGTGCAGGACCAGGGCACGGTGCGGTCAAGACCGTCGACCGTGAGCGCGACATCCTTGCGGGTCCACGCGTAGGTTTCACCGTTCACCCACTCATCGCCGTGGAATCCAGTCACGGTGGACGGCGTGGGACGATCCATCTCGAGCGTCAAGCCTGGACGTGCCGCGTAGGCGACCAAGAGCGCAGCGGTAGCGGCAAGGGCGCCGATGGCCGGATACAGCAACGTTCGAAGGGAGGGCCGAAGGGGCACAGGTGTCAGGTTACTGGCGATTCTATCGTGCCGTCGCGTGGCCAGCTGGGTCCGACCGTATAATGGGGGGATGAGACATTGGGTGGCCGGAGGCCTATTGTTGGCCTCCGCAATCGGAAGCCTGTCTGCCCGCGGATTGCCTGAACAGGCGGGTGGCCAACCCAGCGTGGCCGCCGTGCGTGAAGCCGCGGCCGCCGGTCGGGTCGACGAGGCGTGGGCCCTGGTTGATCGAATGCCGGCGAGTGCGTCGACCGTGGCTGTCGCCGTCGAGTTGGCGCTGTTGCCAAAGACACCGCGCGTCGCGCCGAACCGGTTGCCTGTTCTCTCCGACCGCGCGGCCCGCCTGTCGCTGTCGGGCACGGCGTCTGACCGGCGGTTGATTGCCTGCGCCGTCGTGGCGCGTTTTTCCGTCGATGCAACCTGCGATGAGGAACTGAACCAGACCCTGCGCGGCAGTCAGGGCAACGCGCTCGACCGCGCACGCTTGTGGGTCACGCAGCGGCTCCTGGGACAGCAACCGGCGGACCTTCCCGGCGGCTGGGAGTCGGAGGTAACTGGCTCCAGCGCGCTTGAGGTCGCAACGTGGTCGGAATTGCCGTCCTCGTCCCGCGTGAGGTTGATCGAGCCGCTGCTGGTCAGCACGGACCCTGGAGTGCTTATCTCGGCCCTCGCCACGCTCCAGACCATCCCCGGACCAGAGGCGCTGGCGGTGTGGCGACGGCTGTCAGCCGCTGGCGGACCGTCGTATCCAGGTGCCCGGACGCAGATTCTCGTGGGCCTCGCCCGGCACGGTGACCCGGACAGCCTCACGACCCTTGAGCCGTATCAGCGGCAGTTGTCGGTCTCGGACCGACTAGTGCTGGCGCAGGGGCGCGCAGAGCGCCGTGAGGCGTCCGGTGTGGACGAACTCGTGAGCCTGGTCAATATTGGGACGGAACTTGATGCGATCCGGGCCGCTGAGACCCTGGCGACCCTTGGCGGCTCATTGTCGATCGAGACGCGCGTGCGCACCTGGGTGCGCGATGGATCGCTCACCTTGCGCGAGCGATGGCTGGCGGCGGCTGCGCGTTTGAATCTCGGCGCGACCCCGGAGGTCATTCAGCGCCTGACGAGTGACGATGAGGCCGTGCGCCTGGCGGCCGCCGTCGCTGTTGCCTCAACGGCAGTGCGTTCAGGGCAACCGGTCCGATGAGCCGCGCGGCAGGCCTCTCGGTGGCCATGCCCATCTATCTGATGGTGGCCACCGCCATTGGCTTCGTGGATTACCGTGCCCGTGCCCATCCCGAGCGGGGCTTCGACGAATATCCCAGGGCGGTGGTGGCGAATACCGAGGACCCGCCCGGCAAGTATCGGGTGCTGGCGCCGTTCACGTTCGAAGCGCTGGTTCAGGTTACGACCCTCGATCGCGTCGTCGTCTGGGTCGGGTTTCGCTGGCTCTGTGCGTTCGCGGCACTCATCGCGACGCACCTCCTGCTGACTACCTGGTTCTCGACGACGCAGGCGATGACCGGCAGTCTGATCAGTGGTGCCATGTTGCTTCTGACGTTTACCAATTCGTGGCCCCATCCTGATCACCTGGTGGAATGGGCGTTGTCGGCGGCGGCGGTGGCGGCTATCGCCCGTGGTCGTGACGGGGCCTTTGGCGGGTTGCTGTGGATAGGCGCGCTGAATCGTGAAACGTCCGCGTTCCTGTGGCTGTTGTACGCCGTTTCGCGTCCCTGGTCGCGCGCTCACGCGCTGCGCGCCATCGGCTTCGGCGCCGGTTGGGCGGCGATTTATGCCGGCTTGCGTGCCTGGCGAGGAGTCTCGTGGTACGATCCATGGCAGGCGTCCAGGAATCTCGAGTTTCTGAGGCTGCTACCTGACAACTACGACCCGTATTTTCGAGCTTATGCCTGGTTCGGTGTGGTTCTTATCGGTCCCGTTGCCTGGATTGGCTGGCGAAGCTGGGGCAGACAGCCCCGGTTCACGAGATCTGCGCTTGTTGTTGTCATACCTGGATTTGTGGCGACCGCGTTCTTTTTCTCCAGCATCATCGAAACTAGGATCTTCACTCCGCTAATCCCCATGCTGGCCGCGATTGTAATGTTCGGCTTGGCGGAAGCCGATAGATCGCTGACCGGAGCCTGACTATGTCACGTCGAATTGTTCTTCTGACTCTCGCGTTGTTCTGCGGCTTGCTGCTTGTTGCGCCACCAGCCTTGGCTCAGGTGACCAATCAGGGGGCGACCGCGGTGGCCTCAGGGCAACTGTCGGTCGCCCATGGCGTGGCGTATGCCGCCCGGCACAACGTCTATTTGATGGTGTACGAGTCGCCCTCGGGCGTCCAGGGCCGTTTTGTCAACGACTCGGGATCGCCGGTGGGCAGCGCGTTCATGATCGCGGCGATAGGCGGCAACGCGTACGTGAACAAGCCGATGGTGGCGTACTCCACCGACACCGCCGACGACGTGTTCTTCGTCATGTTTGCGACCGACTATGGGAAGGGCTACGACGCGCCGCCGAGTGCCTATATCCAGCGCGTCACCTTCACGGGCTCAGGCGGGGCGCTGGTCGGCGGCCGCATTCTGGCGTCTGACGGCGTCTACGAACTGCCCAACGACCTGGTCTACAACCCGTACACGCGGCAGTTCGTGGCTGTCTGGGAGCGCATCTTTCCCGGGGCCACGGCGGGCGCGGATGTCGAACTGCGCTTCTTTACGGCCGCCGGCACCCCCGTGGGCAACATCGTGAACGTCAGCAATGCGAACTGGAGCCAGGGGGCAGCCAAGGCGGCGGTCGACTGGCAGACGAATCGGATCATGATCGCCTATCAGGGCGTGTCGCCAACCAGTCCTGTCTTCCCGGAAGTACTCGGCTTGTGGGCCAAGGTCGTGGACGGTTCAACTGGGGCGTTGCTGACGGGCCTGCTGACGGTTCAGGGCGGGTTCACGATTGAACCTGTGCCGGTATTCTCGCCGGAGCGCAACGGGTTCATCGTGGCGTGGACGGGATTCAGTCCAGGGCGAGATGTCCTGGGGCGCTTCGTGTCGTCGGCGACCGGGTCGATTGGCTCGATGCCTGCCGGGACGTACGCCATCGCGGCGACCAACCGGTCGGAAGGGGCGGCCATGGGCATGTATGACGCCATATCGCGTCGCGTGCTGATGGCGGTGCAGAGCAGTGGCGGGTGTCCGAACGACACGTGCCCCTTCCTGGACGGCGCCATTCTGGATGCCCAGGGCACGCCGCTGAGCGTGTTTACCGGCCTGTCGACTGCCGTGCCGTCGGCGACGGGTGGTTCGTTCTATCCCGATGTGGCCGTTGGCGAGGGTGGCCAGTTCGGGATTTCGTACACGCTCGACTACATCGCCGACTATGTGCAGCGCGTCAAATTGCCTGCGGCCTCGTCACCGGGCCCGATATTCGGCGGGGGAGGCGGGGGGACTGCGGATGTGGTTGTTTCACCCACGGCTCTCTCTTTTTCGATTGTCAAGTCCGGGTCGGCGATTAGCGGGTTCTCGCCTCAGAACGTCTCGGTCACGTTTGCCAGCAGTCCGGTGGCGTGGTCTGCGGCCACGTCGTCGCCCTATCTCCAGGTGACATCCGCGACTGGAAGCGGCAACGGTCAGTTCACCGTGACGGTCATCAATCCTGGCGACGTAATCGGTTCCCAGACGTCCCTCAATGGCAGCGTTGTGTTGACGGCGTCTGGTGCCCCGAATTCGCCGGTCACGTTGCCGGTGTCGGTCACAGTGGCGGCGTCCGGTGGCGCCGTGACCAATCAGGGACGGACCGCGGTGGCCTCAGGGCAGCTGTCGGTCGCTCATGGCATCGCGTATGCCGCCCGGCACGACGTGTATCTGATGGCGTACGAGACCCCCTCGGGTGTCCAGGGCCGTTTTGTCAACGCCTCGGGAGGCCTGGTGGGCAGTGCATTCATGATCGCGGCGATAGGCGGCAACGCGTACGTGAACAAGCCGATGGTGGCGTACTCCACCGACACCGCCGACGACGTGTTCTTCGTCATGTTTGCGACCGACTATGGGAAGGGCTACG
>JAHEFO010000359.1 GCA_024640135.1 Acidobacteriota bacterium | reverse complement strand
TGAGCGCGGCCAGCGCTTCGGCTTCGCGCCGGAATCTGGCCAGACGATCCGGGTCGCCGGCCAGGGCGTCCGGGATCACCTTGAGGGCCACGTCCCGGTTGAGGGTGGTGTCGCGCGCGCGGTACACCTCGCCCATCCCGCCCGCGCCGAGCGCACTCAGTACCTCGTAAGGCCCCAGTCTCGTTCCAGGCGTCAGCGCCATTTCAACGATCCTCCTGCGAGCCGGACGTCCGTAATGCGCCCACCGTAGCCCTGACGGACTCTTTCGTCAAGGTCCGGCTTGTGCCGGCAAGGAAGGTCGCCCGGGAATCGGGAGCAGTCTGCCGGCGATGCGGGCCACCAGCGTCGATCCCCGAGAGGCCCTGGCGCCGTAATCCGGTCCTGCACCCGGAGAATACGCCGCGCCCGATCATTTCCAGAGTCGTGCGTTCTTCCAGAGATGTCCGTCGCCCCGCACGCAGGTTGTGGCCGGCGAAGGCGCGTGAGTCGCTCCCGGCGGGCGCCAGGGGCGGATCACCGGAGGAGCGAGTTCAGTGCCTGCCGTGATCCACGCCATGCTGGAATCAGGCAGGCACAAGCGGCGGCCAGCAGGAGCGAGATGCTGGTGACGGCATAGCTGACAGGGTCTGTGGGGGTTGTGCCGAACAGTTGCGCCTCGACGAGGCGTCCCAGCCCCGCCGCCGCAAGCAAACCGACGACAATGCCGGCCACGACCGGCGTCATGCCTTGACGCCAGATCAGGCGCGTGACCTCTGCGCGTTGTGCACCCAGGGCCAGGCGCACGCCAATTTCATTCGCACGCTGCCCCACAAGATAGGCCAGGACGCTGTACAGACCGATGACGGCCAGAATCACGGCGATGCCCGCGAAGGCCACGAGCAGTGTGACCATCAGGCGCTGCTGGGCGATTGCGCCTCCAACCAGGTCCGCCATCGCCTGCGGCTGAATAAGAGGAAGGTTGGGATCGAGGTCGGCGAGTGCCGCGCGGATACCAGGCAAGGTCGCGGTCGCGTCCGGTGATGCGCTCCGCACCAACAACTGCACAAACCCACCGGCGCCAATGCGCTGACTGTAGGGTTCATAGATCTCAGGGGCCGGTGGGTCGCTCACGCTCACGGTCCGCATGTCGCGGACGACCCCAACGACCTCCACCCGATCCCCGTTGCCGCCACGCGACCCAACGAGCAGGAAGCGGCCGACAGCGGGTTCATCCTGAAAGACGACTTTGGCCAACGTCTCGTTGATCATCACGACCTGGCTGGGATTGGCGAAGTCGCTGCCATCGAAGACCCTGCCATCCAGGAGCTCGCTGCCCAATGTCGACAGGTAGTGGTCGCTGATGTAGCGGAAGTGGCCGAGTGGCCGGTCCGGGTACGGAATCTCGGGACTTGTGCCCGTGAACGGCCCCTGCACGCCGCCGGTCATCGGTGCCCCGGATACAGCAGTGGCGTCGGCAATGCCCGGCTGGCTTCGCAGTGATTCCAGCAGCTGATCAACCACCACCTGTTGATGGGCTGCGTCGGCGTAGCGGCTCTGTGGAAGATTGAGGGCAGCAATCAGGACGTTCTCGGTATCGAAGCCCAGGTCGACGGCGCGGAGCTTCTGGAAGCTCGTCAGCAACAGGAGCGCTCCAATCAGCAACACGCACGACAGGGCCACCTGGGCCCCGACCATCACGGCACGGAACCGGTGCTGGCCGCGGCTGATCGTGGCGGTGCGGCCGCCTTCCTTCATGGCATCGACCACATTGGATCGCGCGGCCTGAAAGGCCGGGTACAGGCCCGTGATCAGGCCCGTGAACACACCAACCGCCATCGTGGCCATGAACACGGCGGGATTGACTTCGAGTTCGCCGGTGACCGGCACGCCAGTCAGCAGATCGGTGAAGAGCCGAAGTGCCAGCTGCGCAAAGAGCAGTCCGACCAGAATGGCCAGTGCGCTGACGGTCAGGCTTTCCATCAGGAACAGTCGAACCACGCGACCGCGAGCTGAACCCAGTGCGAGCCGCACCGCGACTTCACGGCGCCGGCTGGAGAAGCGCACCAACAGCAAGTTGGCCACATTCGAACTCGCAATCAGCAAGACCAGTGCGACGGCGCCGATCAGCATCCAGAATGCCGGCTTGAGGTTCCCCACCGTCTCATCGTCGAGCGATTGCATCGCGTTGGTGAACGTGACGTCCACCTTCTCCGGAAATGCCTGCTCATACTGCGCTGTCAAGTCCGCAATATGACTCCGTGCCTGTTCAACCGAACGTTCCTCGGACAGGCGTGCCCAGACACGGATGAAACCGACGCCACGGGCTCTGAGTTCCTCCGTATAGCCCGGAAAGGTGAACGGCCGGGTGGTCCACACCTCCGAATTGCCGAAGACGGTGACGGGCGGGTCAGCGATCACGCCGACGATTTCGTACGGCAGGTCGTCGAAGATCAGCGTCCGTCCGATGACGTCAGGATCGCGCGCCAGCCGCCTGGTCCAGAACGATTCGCTGATGATGACGACGTACGGGCCGGACTCTTCCTCGTCTTCCCGGAACAGACGGCCGCGCAAGGGGCGGATGCCCAGGAGCGACAGGAGATTGGCCGTGACGCGCTGACCGTTGACCAGTTCGGGATCGCCGGTGCCGGTCAGCGAATAGCCGGCGAACACATCCGCGCCAAACGACGAGAACGTGGTCTGGTGTTCCCTGAAGAAGCGGAACTTGGCTTCCGACCAGGGGAACTGGCTCGCACCGCGGTCGAGGTCCTCGGCTGAGAGGCGATAGACCTGTCCGGGCTGATCGAACGCCAGGCCCCGCTGGAAGATGTTCTCGGCCAGCGTGAAGACGGCCGCACTGGCCCCAATCCCGAGCGCCAGGGTGAGCACCGCCAGTGCCGTGAAGACCGGGGTGGCACGAAGGCCCCGCATCGCGAAGCGGAGGTCGTTGAACATACCTGCTCAGGAAGCAGTTTCTGTACCGGGGGCCAGAGGGTGAATCATTCCGGTTTTACGGGCAAATACTCACTTGTAGCCGACAGGCGTGGCTCAGCTGGGACGAGTGGGTCGTGATTCCGCGACCGGCAGACCGGCGGCAGGACTCTGGTCCTTCGCCGCGCGCGTCGTTCCGTTTTCGAGAAGGTATGATGTGCGCGCACCCCTATGTCCGCGAATCCTGGAATGATCGGTAAGGCCCTCGGCCCTTGTCAAATCGTCGCCAAATTGGGCGAAGGCGG
>JAHEFO010000131.1 GCA_024640135.1 Acidobacteriota bacterium | reverse complement strand
AACCGTGCCGTAGATGGCGTAGAACATTCCGAGCCACGCCACCGCGCTCACGGCCGGCACGATGGCGAATGTCGCCACCCGCCGCCACCGCGCCGCCAGGGGCCGGGACGCATCCACCAGCAGGAGGACAACGACTGTCACTCCGATGGCGCCGGCCAGCACGCTGAATCGCGTATGCAGCCACGGCAGCGCACCCAGCAACGCCGACACAGACACCAGCGCCAGCGGCCTCGAATCTCGGAGCGAGACGAGGAGCCACACGCCGGCGGCAACCGCGCAGGCGCCGGGAGCATCCGGAAACACCATGAAGCTGAGGACGGCCATCGTGGTGGACCCGGCCACAGCCGCCCAGGCAAACCAGGCAGCCGACGTCTCGCCGGTCAGCATCCATGCGGCTCGCCACACCAAGGCGCCCGTGATCGCAAAGACGAGAAGCAGGGTCGCCTGTGCGCCTCGGAATCCGAGGGCGGCGAATGCGGGCAATACGAGAGCGGACACACCGGGCGCGTGGATGGAGTAGATGGCGCCGTCGCGGCCGCGAACCAGGTAGTCCGGGTTGATGGTGCCGCCGAAGTACGCGTCATAGTCGCGAGCCGCGTGGTTGTTCTCGATCTGGAGATCTCCGTCCTGGAGCAGGCTCTGCGTGATGACCAGATAGTGCGGTTCGTCTCCGCCGGGCACCCGTGGGTCAGCGGCCGCGGCAGCCGCCAGACCGATGGCCAGAGCGCCGACCGCGGCCAGTCGAGTCGCGCGCGCAGGGTCGTGAACGTGATGGCCCATCGCGCGAGCAAGCCCCGTCAGCCCTCGGCGGCCCTCGGCCGCCATCAGCGCGACCACGATGGGCACCCAGGCGAGCGGACCGGTCCACATCAGGGCGACGGCGGGTAACGGCACCGGCCACCACGGCACCGTGGCCAGCACCGCGGGAAGCGCGGTGAGCGGATGCGCGCGCCAGCCGGGCACCAGCGAGGCCAACGCCGCAGCCACCAGGCCCACCCACCATGGCGCAAGGACGACAAGGCGCGGAGACGCCGTCTCACCCGAGATCACCGCAACGGTTCCCGCCGCACACCAGACAGAAACGCCGATGATCGCGGCTCCCACGACCGACCTGCGATAGAATCCCGCCATCCGGTGGTCATTCTAGCCGGTCGCCTACGCTAATCGGCGTTATGTTCATGCCTTCGCGCCTCCGCGACGCGTGCGTCGCTTTCTCCGTTGCCGTGCTCATGGCGGTGGTCCTGACGTGGCCGATTGCCGGGCGTCTTGGGTCGGCCAGCCGCATCGACAGCGGTGACGGACGCCACGGCGTCTGGAATGTGGCGTGGGTGGCACATGCCCTGACCACGGACCCGGCTTCCCTGTTCGACGCCAATATCTTCTATCCCCATCGTCAGACGCTGGCCTACTCGGAGGCCAACATCGTCGCCGGTCTGGTGGCGGTGCCGGTCTGGGCCGCCACGGAGAATCCTTACGCCAGCTACAACACCGTGCTGCTGCTGGCCTTCGCGAGCGCGGCGATGGCCGGCTTTCTGCTGGTTCGAGTGCTGGGCGGCAGCCGCCTGGGCGCGAGTATCGCGGGGTTCACCTACGGTTTCAGTCCGTACATGTTTGCGCATCTGCCTCATATTCAATTGCTGATGACATTTGGGCCGGCGCTCTCGATGGCAGCCATGCACCACTTCACCAAGGCGCCGTCGGTGCGCCGCGGCGCGATGCTCGGCGGGGCGCTGGCGCTCACGGGGCTCGCGTGCGCCTATTACGGGATCTTCGCTGGTCTGCTGACCGGATTCGGTCTGTGCTGGTACGGTGTCGCCGGCCGTCACCTGTCGAACCCGCGATTCTGGCGGGGGGTGGCCATCGCGGCGATGATCGTCGTCGGGGTCGTCGGACCGTTCTTCGTGCCCTACCTCGGAATGCGCGATGCCGGATTCACGCGGACGCTAGATGACGCCAGGATGTACTCGGCGGTTGGGCCCGCGTATCTGGCGTCGGCGGTGCTGGTGCACCGCTGGATGTTGCCGCTCATCGGCGAATGGCGCGAGGTCCTGTTTCCTGGATTCCAGCCTGTGTTTCTTGCCTTGCTGGCCGTGGGACTGGCCATCCGCGCCAGGATCTCCCACCGGCAGGCCGTGATCTTCTACTCCGTCGTGGCCCTGCTCGCATTCTGGCTCTCACTGGGGCCGGACGCGGGGCTGTATTCGCTCCTCTACTGGATCGTCCCTGCGTTTTCGTTCCTGCGGGCACCGGTGCGGTTCGGCATTCTCGTCACGCTGAGCGCGGCGGTCCTGTCCGGCCTGGCCGTGACCTGGCTCCAGGGCCGACGCTGGAAGATCAGCCCGTGGTTGCCGGCAGTCCTGGTGGTGATTGCGCTAGTGGAGTCGTTCGTGGGCCCGTTGCAGTTGGCAGACGCACCAGACGTCGTGGCCGCATACCGACAGCTCGCCGTGCTTCCCAGGGCACCGGTGGCGGAGTTTCCCTTCTACCAGGGCGCCGTGGACCGGCATCGGCAGACGGAATACATGCTGATGTCGACCTTCCACTGGCAGCCCTTGCTCAACGGCTACAGCGATCACATTCCCGTGGAGTACTACCAGGACGCGGAACGGCTTCGTGGGTTCCCGTCAGCCGAAGCCTGGACCGTCCTGCGCGCCAGACAAATCCGCTGGGTCGTTGTCCATCTCAACGAGTACCCCGACTCGGTGAGACCGGCCCTGCGCGCGCAGCTTCGTGGAATGGAGGACCGCCTCCGGATCGTCGTGGATGAAGACCCGGTGTCGCTCTACGAAGTCATCTGGCCTATGCCGACCGGCGATCTTCAGCGGCCGGAGGCCTCGGTTCCTGCGGAACTCCGATACAACAGGCGGTAGTCCTCCGCGGTCCCGATAATCTTCTTGACGTATCCCTGCGTCTCCGGGAATGGAATGCCGTCGATGAACTCGTCCCGATCGACCCCCGGCCGTTCAGCCAGCCAGCGCACCACACGGCTCTCACCGGCGTTGTAGGCGGCCAGGGCAGGCGCGGTGTCGCCAAAGCGCTTGACGAGATTCGCGAAGAACGTCGTGCCAATGCGAACGTTGACCTCCGCGCGCGTGAGGCTGAACGTGCTGAATGGTCGAATACCAAGCGTCCTGGCGTACTGACGACCCGTGGAGGGCAGAATCTGCATCAGACCCCAGGCGTTGGCCGAGGAGCGAATCTCCCGGTCGAAGGTGGACTCCTGGGCGACCAGCGCGGCAATCAGGAACGGGTCGAGCTTCTGCTCGGCGGCGTGCTTCTGGATCAAGTCCCAGTAGTCGACCGGGAACAACACCGTGAGCAACTCGCGTGGAAGCGCCTCGCCGCCGTCAGCCATGTACTGCGGATACGCGCGCTTCATGGCGCTGATCGCGGGCCGCAGATCGCCTTTGCGATTCAAGGCGTACGCCAGCGTCGCCTCGATGATGGGCGAATTTCCTTCGAAACGCTGGATACGCCGGAGTTCCTGAGCGGCGTCTCCATACAGTTGCGCAGTCAACAGCGCCTGTATGAGCGAGGCATTCGAGGGCGGCGCGCCGGGATCGAACTCCACGCGAGCCTCGCGCCGGACAGCCGTGACCGGTCCGGCGCCTGACGGACGCGCCGCGGCCTTGAGCTGCTCGAGCGCACGGGCGGCCTCACGACCGTAGTACGAGTTGCCGTAGTCGGCAATCGTCTGCAGATACCCGTTGACCGCGTCATCGCGCTGACCGAGTCGCTCGTGCGCGCGTGCGGCCCAGTACACCCAGCCCGAGCGATAGTCCGATCTGCGCAGCCCCTTGGCGGCGCTCTCGAACAGGCGCACCGTCTCGGCATACGTGCCGTTCGCGAACGCCCACCAGCCGGCCTTCCAGGCGGCACGCCCGGCAAAGGCGCCCGTCGGAAACCGGTCGTAGTTTTCCGTGAAGACGGCTGCGGCCTTTTCATCCTCGTCGGTCAGGATGTAGTGCGTGCCGAGGTCGTTCAAGGTCTGTTCAACGTACCCAGGATCTCCCGGCCGTTCGACGAACGCGCGGACGCCGTTGACGTACGCGGTCTCACGGCCCATGTCCCGGAGGACACCCAATCTGAGGTACTCGGCTTCATCCGAGCCGGGTCGACCGGCGGCGACGTACGCCTGCAGCGCCGAGAGGGCTGCCGGAAACCGCTTGAGCCTGGCGTCGGTCTCGGCCAGCCGCAGATCAACATGGTCGCGGTTCTCGCCACTCGCCAGAGGCTGCACGGCCTTGTAGAGCAGGCCGGCGTCCCGAAACCTGCCCGCGGCAAACAACCGGTCTGCGCGACCGAGTGCGGCTGGAAGCCGCTCCGCGGTCACAGGCGTGAACGACGGTGAAAGGCGCAGGAGCGCAGCGGCCGCCCGTGCCCCATCGTCGGACGCGGGAAACTCGTCGTGCATCCGCGTGAAGGCGCGGATCGCCACATCGAGCTGCCCCGCCTCCTCCGCCGCCACGCCCAGCCGGTACTGCGCCCGCGCCATCGCCGAGGTGACCAGCGGAAGCGCGGCCAGGTCAGAAAGGGCTTGCACGGCCTCCGTCCAGGCCTCGCGCGCTTCAGCCGCGTCGGCCGCCAACCACAACGCCATTTCCCGCAAATACCCTGAGGACTCGGAGGCGAGAATGGCCGCCGCTGAGGCGGCGGCCGCGTCCGGTGCGTCGGTCTCCAGTTCGGCCTGCCCCTGATGCAGACGCACGTAGGGGGCGACAACGGCGGGACCGGCAAATGTCTTCAACACGGGCAACGCCTGGGCGGCCTTGCCATCTTCGAGCTGCGAGAGTGCGGTGGCGAGTGCCGTCGGTGGCGCATCGGCGGCCGCCGGCACGAGCCAGAGCGGCCCCTCCGCGTGCGGTTCTCGGACGGGCGCCCCAATGACCAGCAGAGCCACCAGCGACATCACCGCCGCTAACGGCATCACACGCCGGCCCAGTCGCTCCACATCTGAACGCATAGTCAATGGTCAGTCCGGACGGGCCAGCACCTCAACCGCGCGGGTTGACGTGACATTTTCGAGCCGAACGGCGGCATGCCGCGCGAGCAATTCCACCTCTTCGGGCCAGGGAGACGTGTCATCCTCCCCCACCGTCAGAGTCGTGTCGTCGGCATAGAGGACGGCGACCACATCTCCGCCCACCGTCAGAGGAATGACCATACCTCTGTGCCCGCCCGCGACGCGCATGAATGCGGGCTCCATGCTCTCCTGCCCTTCGACGGCAGGCTCCACAAAGGACGACTGTCCAACCGTGACCGCTGACGCGAGCGTGCCAGACGCACCGATGGGCATCTCCGCGGGCTCCGTCCCCGGCTCGAACCCGAAGTGCCCCCACGGGCGGAACATGTAGCCATCAACGAGAAGCACCGCGACACGTGATGTCTGGTCGAGAGCTGCCTTTGACAGCGCCTCCAGGATCCCGTTGAGGCCGTCGGCTTCATCGATCCGGCGGATTGATCCCAGCAGGCGCTGGAGTGTTTCCACGCGGATCTTCCGGGTCGCCTCGATGACCCCGGCCGCCCGCGCCTCGGTGGCCTGCTGCTCGATTTCGGTTCGCTGTTGATCGGCCAGACTCGCCAGATTCGCCGTCAGGGCCTCAACGCGTGCATCCAGATCCTGGCGGACCTGAGCGACGTGCTCATCAACGACCTCGCGAACGCGGTGCTCAACTGTCATTTGGATAGGCTAATTATGAACCAAAAACGGAAAAGGGTACAAGGACGGGCGGACGATGTCATCGGGGTCAGGCCGCGCGCCGGTGGATCACGTCATCTCGCTTATAATCCGCTGCACATGACAAGCAAGACGATCGCCCACTATCGAATTGGAGAAAAACTCGGCGCGGGAGGCATGGGCGAGGTCTACCGGGGCACGGACTCGAAGCTCAACCGGGACGTCGCCATCAAGGTGCTGCCCGCCGAGTTCGCCAGTGACCGCGAGCGCATGAGCCGCCTGCAACGCGAGGCTCAGGTGCTGGCCTCGCTCAGCCACCCGGCGATCGCGTCGATCTTCGGCTTCGAGGAGTCCGACGACGGGCAACGCGCCCTCGTCATGGAACTGGTGGAAGGCGAAGACTTGTCCGTGCGTCTGAGTCGCGGGCCGCTGCCGCTCGAGGAGCTGCTCCGGTACGCGCTCGCCATTGCCGAGGGGCTCGAGGCCGCCCACGAGCGCGGCATCATCCACCGCGACCTCAAGCCGGCCAACATCAAGATCACGCCCGATGGGCGAGTCAAGATTCTGGACTTCGGCCTCGCCAAGGCCCTGGAGGGGTCACCCGCGGCGTCCGACGTCAGCCAGTCAGCCACCATCAGCCTCGCGGCCACCCAGGCCGGCCTCATCATCGGCACGGCGGCCTACATGAGCCCGGAGCAGGCCAGCGGACGCGTGGCTGACAAGCGCGCGGACGTCTGGTCGTTCGGCGTGGTGTGCTTCGAGATGCTCGTGGGCCGGCGCCTGTTCGAGGGTGAGACGGTCTCACACACCCTGGCTGACGTGCTTCGAGCAGACATTGACTGGACACTGCTGCCGGCGACCACGCCCGCGGCCATCGTCCGCCTTCTGCACCGATGCCTGGAGCGCGACGTCAAACGCAGGCTGCGGGACATTGGCGAAGCGCGCATTCTGCTCGAGGAGCAACTGGCCGTATTGGGGTCCGCAAGTCAGGCGTCCATGGCGGCGCCCGCGTCCGGCCAGCCGGCCCCAGTCTCCCAGCCACGCGCGATGCTGCCTTGGGCGGTCGCGGCGGCAGCGCTGCTGGTGGCGGCCGCGGCCTCCATGGCCTGGCTGGCACCCAGGGCTTCCGATGCCACGCGGATGCACGTGGACGTCAAGATCACCGACGAACCGCTCTGGACCCAGATTGGATCCGCGATCGAACTCTCGCCTGACGCCTCTCGGATTGCCTATATCACCGGCTCCGAATCGCGGAGGAGGCTCAACGTCCGGCCGCTCGACCAGCTCAACGGCACGACGGTGGCCGAGGGCACCGACGGACAAACGGCGCCCTACCAGCCGTTCTTCTCTCCCGACGGACAGTGGATCGCCTACGTGACTGCGACCGAACTGCGGAAGGTGCCGATCTCCGGCGGCACGCCGATGACGCTCTGCACGCTGAACCGCAGCCGAGGGGCGGCGTGGGCGCCCGATGACACCATCATCTTCACGCCGAGTCCAGACGCCGGCCTCTTCCGAGTGGCCGCCGCGGGCGGCGAGCCGGAGCCACTGACCACGCTCAACGCGGAATTGAAAGAGGCGACACATCGCTGGCCGCAGGTTCTCCCCGGTGGCGACGCCGTGCTGTTCACCTCGCATGTCCAGTCGGTCGGCAACTTCGATGACGCCACCATCGAGGTCGTCTCCCTGGCCACTCGCGAGCGCAAGATCCTGCACCACGGCGGCGCCCAGGCGCGCTACGTGCCGTCGGGCCACCTCGTCTACGTGAACAACGGCACGCTCTTCGCCGTGCCGTTCGACCTGAAGCGGCTGGAGATGAACGGCAATCCCGCTCCCGTGGTCCAGAACGTCACGTCGAGCGACGCGGAAGGATCCGCGCAGTTCACCTTCTCGAATACCGGTGTGATGGCCTACATCAGGGGCGGCCCCCTGGTCCCGCGGTACCCCATCGCCTGGGTCGATCGCGACGGCCGCACGTCGACACTGATTGAGGAGGAGGGCTCCTACGCGAATCCCCGCCTGTCGCCGGACGGCAAGAGCCTGTCGCTCACCGTGCTTCGCGACGGCAACTGGGATATCTGGGTCTACGACCTCGAGCGTCAGGTCTCTACCAGGCTGACGTTCGACGATGGGTCGGATACCGAGCAGATCTGGTCGCCTGACGGCAAGGAGCTGATCTTCAGTTCCACCCGCGAAGGCGCCGACAGCCTCTACCGCAAAGCGGCCGACGGATCGGGCACCGAGGTCCAGGTCGGCAAGATGGACGGGCCGATGTGGGCCAGCGGCTGGTCGCCGGATGGACGGCAGGTCACCTTCATGACGACGACCCCGGGATTCGACATCGGCCTGCTGACGCTGGGCAACGACCCTGAGCCGCCGACGATGGTGCTGACGAGCCAGTTCGGTGAAACCGATGCGGCGTTCTCGCCGGACGGACGTTGGATGGCCTACGTGTCGAACGAATCCGGCCAGGCCGAGATCTACGTGCGGCCCTATCCGTCCGGGGGCGGGCGCTGGCAGGTCTCCGATGCGGGCGGAGGCTATCCGCGCTGGGCGGGCAGCGGGCGGGAGTTGTTCTATCGCACCGACGACGGCGTCATGGTGGTGTCGGTGGAATCGGCGGGAGACAGTCTGCGGACGGGCCGTCCGCGGACGTTGTTCTCCGGCGCGTTTCGGGGTGGCGTGGGCGGCGTCTCCGTCGCCGGCTCGATCTTCGCCGACTACGACGTCAGCCGCGACGGCCAGCATTTCGTCATGTTCCCGCAAGGCACCGTCACCGGCGATGAACGCGCGGGACTGGTGACGCTGGTCGCCCCGTGGTTCGAGGATCTGGCGAACACGTTCGTCCGGGCGCGCTGACACGGGTCCGGCAGCCCGGAGCACGGCGGGCGTGTGCCTGCCCTGCCGGCCATCAATGCTAAGATGATGAGTGCGACACTGACCTTGTGGGGGCGACACGGCTTCGACGGGGGCAAGGGATCGTGGGATGCATGCCGAGCCATTTCCACCCGACTCGTTAAACCGGCGGAAACACAATGCAACTGCGGACACGCAGCTCGCACTCGCGGCCTAATCCCCGCGACGTGCACCCTCGGCAGCCTGCGGCTGGGGAGTGCACGCCATTTAGCAGGCTGGTCACTTCCGTGCGTCCGGCGCGGGGGGACGAGATATTACGGACTAGCGGTCGGCACGTTCGTCGGACTTCGATGACGATCGCGAAACTTTAAGTGCGACTACGCATGTAGATTCCTGCGGTGACAGGCCTTTCGGACGCGGGTTCGACTCCCGCCGCCTCCACCATTCGACTCGCGCGAGAAGCGCGGGAGTCGAATGGTGTCCTGAGCGAGCGACCGAAGGGAGCGAGTCGAAGGGCCTCGATTCCAGTACCAGATCCGCCATGCAGATGCCATCTGATGACAGTGTTGTCGGATGTGGCACGTCTACATCCTTCGATGTGGAGATGGTTCGTTGTACCTCGGTCATACACAGGATCTCGGCCGCCGTGTACAACAGCCCGCCACTGGACGGGGCTCCGTGTTCACCGCGAGCCGACGGCCCGTGGTTCTCGCCTACGCCGAGCCGGTGGCCAGCGGCCTCGCGGCCGTGCGGCGTGAACGTCAACTCAAGCGATGGACTCGGCGCAAGAAGGAAGCATTGATTGTCGGCGACCTGGAGTTGCTGAAGCGGCTCTGACTTTTACGGTCTTGGGTGACTTCGTTCGCAGTTCGCGTTTCAGATCCTGCACCGATTCCGTCGTGATCGCGTCGAGTCGCCGACGCCCCAGGATCGGGATCAGGTGCCGGTTCAGAATCGTTTCCTTGGCGGCAATCCCGCTCTCCCGGCCACCGGAACCGCTCTCGTGATCGCCGATAGGCCGTATTACGGGGCTGTCCCCGACATCACGTCCCCTTATCAGACCTTGAGCGACGCACCTGCCATGGCGACCCTTCCGCTCCCATGGCAGATGAGTCCTGGGTCCTGCTTTCACGGTTTCCTCACGCAATCCTCAGGCTTTCATCACGACTTCGATGTCCCGGCCGGCCTACCTTCAAGCCAGGAGGTGATGATGTCGAGACTTGCTCTGTTGCTCGTACTGATGTTGGTTTCGTTCCCGGGCGCGGCAGGCGCCCAGGAGTCCCTTGCGTTGAGTTCTGGGTCCCGGGTCCGCGTGTGGACGTCGTCGGCGGCCGGGCCCGTGACCGGCAAGGTGCTGCGAGTCGATGCTTCGGCGATGATGCTGGCCGTTGATGGGAGCGAGCCACCGATCGTGGTGCCACGTGACGCAATTACCCGGCTTGATGTGAGCCGCGGTCGCCGTTCGCGAGGCAAGAATGCGCTGATCGGCGCGCTGGTCGGGCTGGCTGCCGCAGGTATCGTGCTCGCCGGGGACACGAGCGGGCCGAATGGTGGACCAGGCATTGGGTCAGGAGTCGCTCTCTTGTTCCTTCCCCCAACGGGCACCCTGGTCGGAGCCATGTTCCCCCCAGGTCATGAGCGCTGGCGTCCGGCGAAGCTGGCCGCCAGCACCGGACCAGCGCCATCGGTCCGGTTCGGATTCCGCTTCTGACGCCGGCGGCCGCAGTCTCCTGCGTGCCCTGGGAGTGGGCGCGGCAGAACGATTTCAGCGCGATCCGGCGGCCACGAGATACTGGAGCGATCCGGTTGGCGTGCTGGAGGCGACGAACGCCGGCATGATGCCAATGATCGTCATCGCCCGGTTGTCGAACGTCATCGCCGAGCCGACTGCCATCACCTGTCAATCCGCTCGACCGCGCCGCGAGTGCGGCGTCATCCGGAATTCCCGCGCCGCAGGTTCGTCCGCTGCGAATCCTGCGGCCGCGTGCGCTGACCGTCTCACAGGCCATGTCGCCCGAGACCTCGGTCTTGCCGGGTGTGATCGTGATGTCACCGGGCGCGATTCTTACTCCTCGCGCCTGGCCCTCCGGGCGCCGCCACACTAGTTTGATCGGAGCGTCCTGACGGGATCGACGCGGCTGGCCCGGCGCGCCGGAATCCACGCCGCGACGATCGCGGTCGCCACCAGGATGGCCCCGACACCGAGGAAAGTGCCGGCCGTCTATAGCATTCACAACTAGTGTGCCGAATCGATGATTCGCGCAATAAGTCCCGGAGCGCGGCGCCCGCCGGGGCCAGGCGCGAGGAGTGAGAATACTGGCGATGTTCGAGCGACGAGCAACGCCTTCCAAGTCTGATAGCGCAGGTTATCTTTGGGACAACCCCTTCATACGGCCTATCGTCATGTGACTTTTTCGTGACGTCTGGCACATGCGCTGCCTCGGCTCAATCGGGATCATACGGGTGGAGGTAATCCCATGCGTCTGTTCCTGTTGGCTCTTGCGATTCTGGCGTTGATCCAGGACGTACCCGTGATCACCGGTGCCCAAGCCGGTGAGCACGTGGGGCAACGTGTCACGGTCTGTGGGCCGGTCGCCAGTACCCGCTACGACACCACCGTCGAGAACAAACCGACATACCTGAACCTCGATAACACATCCGCGACCTTCTCGACAGCCTCGTGCATCAACACCGAGCGAGACGCGTGTCAGCTTCCCGCCGCACGATTTCGCGCGCT
>JAHEFO010000130.1 GCA_024640135.1 Acidobacteriota bacterium | reverse complement strand
CGCGTACATCAGCAAGTCGCCGTTGGACAGACGCCGCGTGGAGGCAGGCAGCGCCTGTCCCAGAGTCTGACGGCCAAAGATCCTGGCACGACCCAGACTCTGCAGCGCCCCGGCGAAACACTCGGACGCACTCGCGGTCAGCTCGTCCACGAGGATCGCGACCGGACCGGCATACGGTTCGACACGAACACCGTCCGGAGTCACCACTCGCGGGTTGGCGCGAAACTCAAGTTCAGAGGCCCGCGTCTTCATTCGGCCCAGCAACTCCGGCGTACTGAGCACGTGCCCGGCCACCCCGTTGATCATCACGGCCAGCCCCCCGGGATTGCCTCTCAAGTCAATCACCAGCCCCTTCGCTGAACGAAACCGGTCGACTGCCTGCGCGAACGGGTCGTTGACCGGCGTCATCCAGACGTTGAACCCAATCATGCCAACCGGGAGCCCCCCCGGCGTCTCAACGGCGCGAGCGCTGACACTGGTGACGAACGGAGGGAGATCGCCGAGGACGACCCGCTGGCCGGCTTGAAGAGTCCGATTGACCTGAATCACCCGATCGCCGCGCTCGTCCCGGATCCGAAGCGAGACACGCGACCCAGGCATGCCCCGCAGTCTCCGCTGCACACGCCGCCAGACATCAAGCGCCGCCACGCGCTGGTCGGCAGCCGCGTCCGGCACCTTGAACCAGGCCGCGGCCGGCTCGTCGTCAACGGCCAGCAGGAGTTGACCGGCGGCCAGGCCGGCCTTGCCGGCGGGCGACCCTGGAATCACTCGTGTGATCACCACGTCGGTGTCCAGTATTCGCACATCAAGATCCACCGTGGCCTCGCCAGACGGAGCGGGATTATCGTCTGTCGCGACTGACGGCAGGAGCACAAAGTGTGATCGCTTCAGCCGCGCGAGCATTTCGACGATCGTTCGACGGGCTTCATCCGGACTCGACGCGGCCACGACGCCGGGGCGCAGTTCCTGGCGCACACCCTCCCAATCCAATCCGCCAAACGTCTGGTCATAAAACGAATCGCGAATGGTCGTCCAGGCTTCGTCGAAGCTCGCAATCGCATCCATGCGCCACGGTGCGGCGGACTGCGCGGGCTCCGTGTCGGTCTTGATAAGAGCCCGGATGACCATCGGCGGCTCGAACGCCTCCGGCTGCACGGTGTCGTACTCGTATTTCTCGAAGACGAAGTGCTGTTCGATGCCAAGCGCCGACTGGACCAGCCGCGTCGGATGCGTCAGCGGACCGAACGCCTTGTAGTCGCGGAGCATGACGACCACCGGCACGACACCCATCGGGGTCTGGCTCTCGCCCTCGATCCCCAGCAGGAACCCTGTCTCGGCGTCAAAGTACTGCTCGCGCTCCTGGCCTGAGACGAACACGACGTGTGTTCTGAACGCGGGCCGGCCGTCGAATTCAGTGCGCGCGGTGGTGACGACGGATTTGACGAGGTTGGACGGGTGCAGGACCGCGTCGAAATTCGACTCGTTGCGCATCTCGTCCAACTGGCGACCAGTCACCAGGGACGGGCCCACCATGGGATCCAGCATCCAGCCCACGTCGCCGTTGAACCCGGTCTCGGCCTTCCCGATCCCCCCCAGCTCCATCCGCAAGACCGACTTCGCCGGTCTCGCGGCGAGCATCTCGAACGTGCCCTTCAGGTTCTGCGCGGGCAATTCCGTGACGCCCGTGGCATGAAACGACGAGATCGCGCGAAGGGCGTCGGCACCCCCGATCGCCGCGAGGTGCTTCGCCACCAGACTGGCGCCGCTGGGCAGCTCCTGTCCGAGAGCGAACGCTCCGGCGCTCCAGGTGCTCGACAGCGCCAGAAATGGGACCAGCAGCCCGGCCAAAGCATACATTCGCCGTGTCCGGCGCCTATCGGATCGTGTCACCATGAAGATCTCCGTCCCTTGATGATACGCGGCCCGCACCGATCCGGGCTTTCTCCGAAAGGACGCACATGCGACTCCGTTCTGTGGGTGCCACATTGGCGCTGTTGTTCGCAACGGCAGCGGTGACCAGTACGACGCAATCGACCGTATCGACCCCGGGCCACTGGCCGCAGTGGCGGGGCCCCAACCGCGATGGCATCGCGGCTGACACAGGTCTGCTCCAGACCTGGCCCGAGGGTGGCCCCTCCAGACTCTTCACGGCCACCGGCATGGGCGGCGGTTTCTCCAGCGTCGCCGTCGCGGACGGACGCATCTACACGATGGGCGATCGTCGCGACGGCCAATACGCCCTCGCGTTCAACGAAGCCGATGGAGCGCCCTTGTGGGCCACGCGCGTCGGCGAGGCCCACCGCGACGAATACGCCGGGCCGCGAGGCACCCCGACCGTGGACGGTGATTGGGTGTACGTCCTCGGCTCCGGCGGCATTCTGGTGGCGATGGATTCGGCCACCGGGCGGCAGCGCTGGAGCAAGAGCCTTCTGGGCGACTACGGCGGACCGAGACCCACATGGCTCTTCGCCGAATCTCCGCTGGTCGACGGACCGCACGTGGTCGTCAGTCCCGGATCACGCCGGGCCGCCATGGTGGCGCTGGACAAGGCCACTGGCAAGGAAATCTGGCGCACGACACGGCCGGCGTTTGGTTCCGGCGGTGTCGAAGGTCCCGACTACTCGTCCATGGTCATCTCCAACGGAGGAGGCGTGAAGCAATACGTGCGCCTGACCGGCCGCGGTGTCATCGGGGTCCGCGCTTCCGACGGCGCGTTCCTGTGGGGCTACAACCGCGTGGCAAACGGCACCGCCAACATCCCCACGCCCATCGTCAGGGACGATCTGGTCTTCGCGTCATCCGGCTATCAGACCGGCGCGGCCCTGCTGAGATTGGCTGAATCCCCTCAAGGCCAGGTAATGGCGACCGAGGAGTACTTCCTGCAAGGACGGACGTTCCAGAACCACCACGGCGGCATGATTCTGCTGGGCGATCACGTGTATGCAGGTCACGGCCATCGCCTGGGTTTTCCGATGTGCATCGAGCTGGCCACAGGTGTCGTCAAGTGGGGCGGGGACTTTCGAAACGCCGGCCGGGGTTCGGCCGCCATCACGGCGGCTGACGGCCATCTGTACTTTCGTTATGAAAACGGCCTCATGATGCTGATCGAGGCAACGCCGGAAGCCTACCGGGAGAAAGGCCAGTTCCAGATTCCGGGTGTGCGACAGCCCAGTTGGTCTCATCCGGTGGTGACGGGCGGCAGGTTGTATCTCCGCGAACAAGATGCGCTGCACGTGTACGATCTCAGACGATGAGCCACAGCCGTTACGGAGCACAGAGACCATGTTGAAAGGCACTCGCACAGGGATCGTCCATCGCATCCAACCCATGTCGATTCACGGCCAGATTTCTCTCGACGTCTTCTGGACAGACCCCGAGGATCCCGAGGGCGAAATCCGACACGCCCGTGTCGGCAACGAAGCCACCCCGACGCACATGGCCGTTGGGGACACGATCGTCCTGCACTACCTGATGGGCATGGTGACAGAAATCACGTCACCGTCGGCCAGCGGGTCGCCGGCCTCAGGCACGAGGTCGCCCGGGATTACAGGCAGCCGGAAAGAAGACTGAACAGGCCGCTCCGAGGGTACGCTGACCTCGGCCCCGCGCCCTACTGGATGGCGCGGCCTTTGGTTTCGGGAATCACCAGCCAGAACCCTGCGGCCAGAAGATACGCAACGGCGGTAATCGACAGCGCTGCAGGATAGCCGTTGGTCTGGGCGACGGATCCCACCATCCACGGAGCGATGGCGCTGGCCACGCGGCCAACGTTGTACGTAATTCCCTGCGCGGTCGCCCGAACAGCGGTCGGATACAGCTCGGCTGACACCGCGCCAAACCCACTGAAATACCCGGTGCCAAAGAATGCCACCACGGGTCCCAGCGCCAGAAGCACCCACGGCGTCGAGGTGTAGGCATACGCCAGCACCAGGGCCGTTGCCGCCAGCAGGTAACCGACATAGGTCTTCCGCCGCCCAACGCTGTCACTGACATACCCGAACGTCACGTAACCAAACCACATCCCGACCTGCATGACGATGACAAACCAGTTCATCGAGGCATTCGAGAGTCCGATGCCGCCAGTGTCAGGCGTTGCGCGCAAGTACGATGGAATCCAGGAATTGAGGCCCCACCACGCGAACATGGTGCAGGCATTCATCAGCGTGACAGCCACGGTGATGCGCAACATGCGGCCCCCCATTGCGTCGCGCAGCGAGACGCGGGACGGCTTGGCCTTCTCGGCCGTCCACATGGCCGGCTCTTCAACGCTTCGCCGGACCCACAGGGCATACACGGCCGGAAGCACACCGACAAAGAACACCGCACGCCAGCCCAGGCCGGCCACATCCTGAACCAGCCAGTTGACGACCGCAGCCAGCGCATACCCAATGGCCCACGAACTCTGCATGAAGCCGAGCGCCTTGCCGCGATCCCGCTCCGTCCAGGTTTCGGACACCAGCGCAGCCCCACTGGCCCATTCGCCGCCCATCCCGAAACCGAGAAAAATCCGGAATACGGCCAGTTGCGCCACCGTCTGCGCGAACCCGCAGGCCGCCGTGAAGATGGAGTACATGAGCACGCTCAGCATCAGCGCGCGTGTGCGCCCCCACTTGTCGGCCAGAACACCGAAAGCCAGACCGCCCACCGCCGAAGCCAGCAACGTGAGCGACTGGAGCGAACCGGCAGTCGCCGAATCTATACCCAGGTCATTGCGCACCGCCAACAGGACCAGCGCATAGAGCATCACGTCGAACGCATCGAGCATCCAGCCGAGCGAGGCCGCAATCAGCGACTTGCGTGCAACCGGGTTCGCATCAATCCACCACTTGAACATGAGCACTCTTCAATCTGGAATCGGTAATCTTCAATCGGTAATCGCTTATCTCAAAATCGGTAATCGGTAATCGGCAATCGAATCGGGAAATCAGCACCCAGCACTCAGCACCCAGCACCCAGCACCCAGCACCCAGCACTATCTCCCATATCCTCCGCCGCCCGGAGTCTCGACGCGCAGCCGGTCACCAGCCTTCAACGTGATCTGCACCTTTCCAGGCAGCGGGTGCTCCTTCCCGTCCCGAATCAACGTATTGCGGCCCACGCCGCCGGGTCCGCCTCCACGGACCCCGTAGGGCGCCAGGCGACGCCGGTCAGTGAGCAGCGTCACCGACGTCTCCGCCAGCACTTCGTATTCCCGCACCAACCCCTCGCCGCCGGGGGATTGACCGGTACCGCCGCTGCCATGACGGAGACCATACTGCCGAATGCGCACTGGAAGGTAGTGTTCGATCGCCTCGGCCGGCGTATTGCGGGTGTTGCTCATGTGCACGTGCACGCCACTCAGGCCGGGCATGCCCTTGCGACCGCCCATGCCCCCGCCCATGGTCTCGTAGTACGCAAACTGGCGGCCGGATCTTGGATCCGTTCCCCCTAAGGTCACGTTGTTCATCGTCCCCTGGCTGGCCGCAGGCCAGCGGTCGGGCTGCGCCTTCCCGAG
Organism: Acidobacteriota bacterium; assembly: GCA_024640135.1. Taxonomy (GTDB): domain Bacteria; phylum Acidobacteriota; class Vicinamibacteria; order Vicinamibacterales; family SCN-69-37; genus SYFT01. Next base: position 5,801 of record JAHEFO010000130.1, on the reverse strand, counting down.
GGCGCCAAGCACCACGTCGGTGATGCGCTGCGATGTTTCGACGTTCCCTCCAGCCACTGCCGACGGCCGGAGTGCATTGACGATGGAGCCTTCGGGCGCGATGACCTGAATGGGCCGGCCCACGCCCTCGTTATAGAGCACATCGTCCTGGACGAGACAGCGGAAGGCGTAGAGGCAGGCGGACAACGTGATGGCGTAGTTGGCGTTCACGCTGCCGGTGACCTGAGGCGCGGAACCGGTGAAATCCACGACGGCCCTGTCCTTCCGGATCGAGATCTTCACCCGAATGGGCACCGGCGCCTCGTTGAACCCATCGTCATCGAGTGCGTCCTCGTACTTGTAGTCGCCATCCTTGATGCCCCTGATGGCGTGGCGGACGACGCGCTCGGTGTAGTCCTGGAGCGCGGAGGCGTAGCGCATGGTTTGTGCGCGACCGTAGCGAACGACGACGTCGCGAAGGCGCTGCTCCGCGACGCGATTGGCTGCAATCTGCGCCGCGATGTCTCCTTCGCGTTCGTCGGGCGTGCGAACGTTGTTGAGCAGCAGCGCCATGATGTCGTCCACGATCCGGCCCCGCCTGGCGAGGCGAACAGGCGGAATGATCAATCCCTCCTGGTAGATCTCGCGTGCTACAGGCATGGACCCCGGACTCATGCCACCCACGTCGGAATGATGGGCTCGGTTCGCCACAAAGAATGCGGGCTTCTTCTCCTTGCCGAGAAAGACCGGTGATACCAGCGTGATGTCCGGTAGATGCGTGCCTCCACGAAACGGGTCGTTGAGGATCACGATGTCGCCCGGGTCCATCTCGACTGCGTCGATGGCCGCGCGCACCGACAAGGGCATCGCACCCAGGTGCACCGGCATGTGATCGCCCTGGGCGATCGTCTTACCTTCCGAGTCGTACACGGCGCAGGAGTAGTCCAGCCGCTCTTTGATGTTTGGCGAGAACCCGGTCCGACACAGCGTCACGCCCATTTCCTCAGCGATGGAGAGGAATAGGTTCTTGAAGACTTCAAACTCGATGGGATTTGGTCTCATCGGGCCCCCACCACGTTGCCGTAGCCGTCCACTTTGAACGTCCAGCCCGGCGGAATCACAACGGTCGCCTCGCCGCCGGCGATCACGGCCGGGCCCGCCGCGAAGGCGCCCGGGCCAAGGTCGTCCCAGCGATAGAACGCGATGCGCGCGTTCTTCCCTCCGAAGCGGCCCGGCCGGGTCGCTGAAGGCCGGACCCTGAACGCGCGACGCACCCTGGCAAACGGAAACTTCGGTTTATTGGTGATGCCGGCCGCCGAGACTCTCACATTCACGACTTCCGTGGCCCGCGCAGGGTTGGAGTAGCCATACGTCTTGCCGTGCTGGCGATCGAAATGCTTCCGGTAGTCGGCGACGAGCGGAAGGGTGATTTCGAATGACTGGCCGATGTAGCGCACGTCCAGCGACAGCGTGATGATCTGCTGCTTTGCCGGAAACCCCTCGGCTTCGAGCTCTGACTTCGCCGTCTTCACCAACGGCGCGCACGCGTTCTTGAGGTCTTTCATGGTGACGGCAGCGGTTGGCTTGAGGACACTGGCCGAGTAGTCCTTGGTGACATCCGCCACCAGCATCCCCAATGCGGAGAGCACACCGGCATGCCGGGGAACAATCACGTCTGAAATTTGGAGTTGCTGGGCAATTTCGCATGCATGCATGCCGCCAGCGCCGCCAAAGGCCAGGAGCGCGAAGTCACGGGGATCGTGGCCGCGTTCAACCGAAACCACGCGAATCGCCCGTTCCATGTTGGCGTTGGCCACGCGGACGACGCCGTCGGCCAGCGCGGGCACGGACAACTTGAGTTCCTTCGCCAGGGTGGCGGCGACCCGCGCCGCACGATCAACATCGATCGCCATGCGCCCGCCCAGGAAGTACTCCGGATCAAGGCGTCCGAGCAACAGGTTGGCGTCCGTGACGGTCAACTCCTCGCCAACGCCGTAACACGCCGGGCCAGGGTTCGCGCCGGCACTGCGCGGACCGACCCGCAAGGCGCCGCCGGTGTCGAGATAGGCGATCGACCCTCCGCCGGCGCCGACGGTGTGGATGTCAATCACGGGCAAACGCACCGGGAAATCGCCGATCTTCGAATCGGTCGTCATCCCGATTTCATCGTCAATCAGACTGACATCCGTGGAGGTGCCACCCATGTCGAACGAAATCACTCGGGGGAACCCGGCGGCATGCGCGACGGCGCTGGCACCGACCACGCCCGCAGCCGGACCCGACAAGACAGTGCGAACCGCCTGGGCCCTGGCCGCCGAGGCTGAGATACAGCCGCCGTTCGACTGCATGATTGAGAGAACAGAACGGCGTCGGCCACTGCGCGCCTGAGTCCCGGAATCCTCCGGCCCTGCGGCCAATGCCTGCTCGAGCGTGCGCAGGTACCGGTCCATGAGGGGCGTCACGTAGGCGTTGACCACCGTGGTGCTCCAGCGTTCGAACTCGCGATACTCCGGCAGCACCTCATGGGACGTGCACACGGTGAGGCCCGCCCGGCGGAGGCGGGTGGCCACCTGCTGCTCGTGCGCCGGGTTCGCGTACGAGTGCAGCAGGCAGACCGCGACGATGGAGGCGCCGCGATCGTGAATGAGACCAGCCAGGCGGTCGACTTCTTCGTCGTTCACGGGCTGCAGGACGGATCCGGACGCGTCCAGGCGCTCGGCAATTCCAAACGTCAGTCCCGGATCAACCAACGGCGGACGCGGCGCGACGAAGACGTTGTACAACTCCGGCCGGGTCTGCCGGCCGATCTTCAGGACGTCTTCGAATCCTTGGGTGGCCACCAGCGCCACTCGCGCACCCGCGCGCTCGAGGACCGCATTCGTGGCCACCGTGGATCCATGAACGACGTCGAGCGCAGCCGCATGACCGGCAAGATGGCGTATGCCGTCGAGGATGGAGCGGGAAGGATCGTCCGGGGTGGATCGCTGCTTGTGAACAACAAGGCCATCTACCGCCAGATGGACAAAATCAGTGAAAGTGCCACCGGTGTCGATACCAATACGTGAACGCACCCACGAATATTAGAAGATTCTCGCAATGAGGAGACGGGGAAATGAGGAATCGTGGCTGGCCGCGACGAGGCCGGCGCAGCCAGCCCAGGCCGGCGACGAACACGAGAGCGGTCGTGAGCTCGGAGGCCGCTAGAACCCCTCTCCTCAACCCCGGCGGAGCACCGAGGTGGGTGAGGCGCCGAGCTGGCCAGGCGCGACGACCGAGAATACGGCGTGTATTTGAGGAAGGAGCAACGCCGCCAGCACGGATGCATCGCCCGACGAATGCCGGCGGGGTTGATGAGAGGGGTTCTAGCCGATGGCGCCTTCGGGGTACTGGAGGGCGAGCCGCAGTTCCTTCGCCAGCAGATCCACGGTTGAACCCGACCGCTTCCACGCGCCGTCAGTTTCGAACCGGAGATCGCCGATCCGGCGGCCCCAGGGCGCGATGATGCGACCGATGGCACGGAAGTCGGCCCGGTCGGCGTGTTGCTGATCCAGGTGCCTGACGATGTCCGGAGCAACACGGATGAACGCCCGGAGCGCGGCCGCCGACTTGATGCTGTACTTGCGCCCGTTCCAGGCCGCTCCGAACACCACGGCCACCTGTTTGAAGTAGTTCACAAAGAAGCGAGTGGCTTCCTCGCGGAATTCCTTCACTTCACTGGCGCTGCCCAACGCGTCGGTCACCAGCAGTTTCTTCAGTTCCTGGGCCAGCGGAGCCTGCGCCACTCGTCCGTGGCCTACTCCGAGCAGTTTGATGTCGCCGTACAACGGGGAATCCTCACGCTCGGCCAGCGCCCGGACGATGTCATGGGCAGCCGCCAGATTCTCATCGCGATACAGTTGCCGGCCCGACAACGCGACGAGGTGCGATGGATTCAGGCGGGTATGTTTCGCGTTGATGGTGACGAACATCTGGACGACGTGGTCCTCAGGGAGGCGGTCGAAGATGATGGCCGGAACCGTGAACGACTCATCGGCGAATTTCTCGATTCCCGCGTGAAGGGCCAGCAGGCGATGCTGACCATCGATCGCGCGCAGGATGCCTTCGCGCTCCGGAACCTTGAGGATGCCCAGTGACGGATCGCCCGGCATCGGCTCATATTTCAGCGGTTCGTCGCACGAGATGATGACGGCTCCTGGAATCGACGGCAGGTCGCGCGCCTGGCGGCACTGGTCGTAGTACCCCACCAGTTCATCGATCTTCCGGCGGATGATCTGCCGCTGATATGCCTTGTCACTGGAAGCGATGCGCCGCTCCAGGAAGTCCCACCGGACCTTGGACTGGCGGGCATTGCCGCGCACGCCGGCTCCCCCCTGGCTGCCGTAGCTCAGCACCTCGAAGCGCACCAGCTTGTCAATATCCTTCGCGGTGAGCGAAGCCTGATAGAATTGGACGCCAAATTGCTGCATCCGGAGTGCGGCGACGGAAATCATAGGCGCGATTGTAGGTTGCAGCCTGCAGAATCTCAAGCCTTGAAGGAGTAATCGATGAGAATCGCTCGAGTCACGCACCGCGCCTGGTGGACATTTGCCCTCAGTTTGACCGTTTTTGTGCTCGCCGTGGCGACGGCCCCGGCCCAGCAGTCGGTCACGGATACCCGGGATCCGGGACAGGCTCAGGACGAAGAATTCGCGAAACTCTACAAGGAATGGACGGGAAACCCCATTTACGGCAGTCCCCTGGTGGACCACCTGCCCAAGGTCCCCGGGGTTCCGACGCCGAAGGACGTGCTGGGATACTACATAGGGGCGCCCGAGAAGCTCACCTACTACGAGGACATTCTCAAGTACTACCGCGCACTGGCGGCCGCGACGCCCAGAGTGCGGGTCGAATCGATTGGCCGGTCGGACGAAGGACGCGAGTTGGTCGTGGTGTGGGTGTCTTCAGACGCCAACATGAAGAACCTGCAGCAGAACCGCGACAACCTGGCGAAGCTGGCCGACCCACGAGGCGTCAGCGACGCCCAGATCAAGACACTGATTGCGACCACGAAACCCCACTATCACCTGATGGGTGGTCTTCACTCGGGTGAGTTGGGCCCCCCCGAAATGCAGATGGAGCTCGTGTACCGCCTGGCTGTGGAGACGTCACCACTCATTTCGCAGATTCGCAACAACGTCATTGTCTCGGTCACGCCCGTGGCGGACGCTGACGGCCGGGATCGAAACCTCGACTGGTTCTACCGGGGCCTGGAGGAGACCAGGGCCGCGGCGACGGCTGCCGCGGGCCGAGGCGCTGGTGCGGCAGGCGCAGCGCCGGCGGGTGGCGGACGCGGTCGTGGAGGGGCGGGGGTGCCCTACTGGGGCAAGTACGTCTACCACGACAACAACCGCGACATTAATCTCTCGCAGATGCAGATGCGCGCACTGGGTGATTGGTACTTCACCGCGCACCCGCCGATCATGCACGACCTGCACGAGTCGCTCACGCTGCTGTACACGTACAGCGGCGGCCCGCCTCAGAATCCCAACCTGGACCCAATCCTCTTCTCGGAGCTGCCGTTCTTCTCGAACTTCGAGATGGCTCAAATGACCAAGTACGGCATGCCTGGCGTCTATACGCACGCGTTCATGGACGGCTGGTCCCCAGGCTATCTCGGCTCGATCGCCTACAACCACAACGGGTTGATGAAGATGTACGAGACCCAGTCAGGCCGTGACGTCGAGCCGGCAACACCGGCTGCTGAGGCGGCCGCCGGTGCGGAGGCCGCTCCAGCGGCTGCGGGCCGGGGCGGTGGTCGTGGCGTGGGCGGTCCGCCGGCCGCG
>JAHEFO010000129.1 GCA_024640135.1 Acidobacteriota bacterium | reverse complement strand
CACCGGGCGCGGAAGCTGTTGCGCCTGCAACTTGGGAGTCAGGGGGAACTGGTATGAGTGGGTCCAGGTCGTCTGCGCCGCCTTCGGCAGCTGAGCTTCAACGGTTGGCGACGAATCAGTTGTCGTCGGCCGCACGAGCCGGTCACCTCGCGCTTCTGCTGGCAGCCTTGACCGTGGTCGTGGTCACGGCGTCGCTCGTGTTGACCGAGGTTGCGTTGGCGCCGCGCGCGCTGGCGGCCTTTGGCGCGGTGATCGTCATGGGCGCCTGCTGGGTGGCCTACGCGGTGTGGGCGCTTACCACACGCCGGTTGATGCTCCCGACACATCGCGTGGTGGCCGCCAGGATGGCGCTGACGTTCAGCGCGGTCTTTTCCGTGGCATCGGCTCTGGTGGCGATCCTGGTACCCGCGGTGACGGCCTGGTGGGCGGTGGCGTTTGGAGGCGTGATGTGTCTGGTCGCGTGGGGCGTGCTCCAGAGGGCCCGTGCCACGGTCGATCGGCTCCGGGCGCGGCGGCATGAGATCGAACTGGCTCTGCAAGCCCCGTCAGGGAGCCGTGGATGAACTGGCAGGTCTTTCGCCGCCGTCTGAGAATCGCCTGGATCTCAGGTGGCATCGTGTTTTCGGCATGGCTCGTCTGGAACATGCAGGCGCATGGCGTGTCCGACGATGCCAGCCGATCGTCGGCGTCCGTGTCCGTACGGGAAATTGAACACACCACGGTGTTCGAGCCGGCCGGCGTGGCGGACGGGCGGGCGGCCCTGGTGTTTCTCCCCGGTGGAGGTGTCGACCCGTCGGCCTACGTGCCACTCGTGCGGGCGGCGGCCGAGGCGGGGTGGCCAACGGCGCTCGTGCGGCTGCCCTGGCGGATGGCCTTCAGTGAAGGCGCTCAGGACGAAGTGTGGCGCCGGGTCATCGCCGTGCGTGCCTCGCTGGGCACCGACCGTCCCGTCGTACTGGGCGGTCACTCGCGTGGTGCGGCGTTGTCGGCGCGATTCGCGGATCGGCACGGGCGCGAACTGGTCGGACTGCTCCTCATCGGCACGACACATCCGAGAGACCAGGACCTGTCCTCGCTCACCATTCCCGTGCTCAAGATCAGCGGGTCACGCGATTGCGTAGCCGATGCTGAAAGCAGCGCGGCGAATCGGTCACGACTACCTCCCCAGACGGAGTGGTTCTCCATCGAAGGCGCCAATCACGCGCAGTTCGGCTACTACGGGTCACAGCTTGGCGACTGCCGCGCCACGATCACCAGGACCGACCAGCAGCAGCAGACGCTGACGGCGGTCGTGGCATGGCTCACGAGCGTCGACGACGGAAGAACGGACCCGCGCCAACGCTGACCACCACGATCGCTGTTCTCGTCCGAGCTCTACGCGCACCTGCGTGATCTGCTGGTGCGCACGATCGCACCCATGCCGGCGACCGGCAGCATCGGTCAGTTGCTGCTGACACCCGACGCCAGCGGGTACGTCTACGGCTACGGCGTCACCAACTCCGATCTGTTCCTGGTCAAGGGATTGAAATGAGCATCACCTTGCGGCGCTGGGTTCCGGGGGCGCGAGAAGGCTCAATGGCTCAGTGCCGCTGCACTCGACCGGTACCTTGACCTTGGAGTCGACTCCAACCCGTAACCTGTGTCCCATGCCGCGATCACTGCGACCGGTCTCAGCCTCGATCCTGCTCGCCACGACAACGCTCGGTCTCGCGCTCGGCGCGACGACCGCCATCTTCTCGACACTGTACGCGGTTGTCCTTGCGCCACTGCCGTATCAGGATGCCGACCACATCGTGCAGTTGAGTTCCCTGCGGGAAGGTCAGAACGCCCCACCCGGCGACTTCTCGCTCGACGAGTTCGACGACTGGCGGTCGTCCACCCGGACACTGCTCAATGTCTCGGCCTACGCGGTCGACCAGTTCTCGCAGGTGCAGCAGAACGATGCCGCCGTCGAAGTCACAGGCGCCATTGTCTCCGATGCATTCTTCTCACTGCTGGGCACATTCCCGCGCCTCGGCCGCTACCTCGGCGGGCCGGCGTCGCGCTCTCCCGAGGCCGTCATCAGCGAACGGATGTGGCGGGCCCGGTTTGCTGCGGACCCGGCAATCGTCGGCCGCACGATTCTCCTGAGCGGCCGGTCATGGACGATCGTCGGCGTGGCTCCCGCGGCATTCCAGTTGCCAAGTGAAGCGGTGGAGGTGTGGCTGAACATGCGCGTGGTCAGGCAGACGGCGCCAGCCCAGTGGAAGATGCGGGGCTTTCGTTCGTTCGGTGTGCTGGCCCGGCTTGGGCCAGGCGTGTCACTCGAGGCCGCCCGGCAGGACGCCGAGGACATCATGCGACGCTGGCGCGAAGCCTATCCACAGTTCTCCGACGGCCTGCTCGCCAGCGTCACGCCGCTGCCGGTGAAGATCACGGGGGACATCGCTCCGGTGCTGTGGCTGCTGACCGCTGCCGGCGGGTTGGTCCTGCTGATCGCCTGTGTGAATCTGGTCAACCTCCTGATGGCAGGGCATGTGAGCCGCGAACGGGAGTATGCGGTGCGCGTCGCACTTGGCGCCGGCCGCTGGCACATTCTCCGGATCACGCTGCTGCAAGCGTTCGGCATCGCCGGAGCCGGAGGCGTGGTCGGGCTGGCGCTCGCCGGCGGAGTGCTGCGGGCGTTCCGGGCCATGGCGCCCGCGGGAATCCCCCGCGCCGATGACGCTGCCGTCTCCGTCGAGGTCATTGGATTTGCGACTGCCCTCGTGTTTCTCGTCGCACTCGTTGTCGGCAGCCTCACCGGCATTCGCGCGTGGCGTGTCGCCACCACCGCGGCGCTGGCTGACGCGCGCAGCGGCACGAACTCTCGCTCGCGCTCATTCCACTCGGCCCTGGTCGTGACGCAGGTGGCATTGTCGCTCGTGCTCGTCGTCAATGCGTCGTTGCTCGTGCGCAGCCTGTCGGCCTTGATGTCAACGGATACCGGCGTCGGGCAGACGGGGATCGTGACACTGAAACTGAGCGCGGTCGGCCGGGGGTTCCTCGATCGCGCTCTGCCGCGCATCGGGGCGATACCGGGGGTGCAGTCGGCGGGCGTGATCTCGAGTCTTCCACCGAACGGTTCGCAAATGCGCACCACCGTCTCTGCGGTGAGCACCAGTTCGGGGCAACCGGTCGATGCATCAGTGGATATCGTCAGCGTCAGTCCCGGGGCTCTCCAGACGCTTGGCGTGACCCTGACGGCCGGCCGACTGTTCACGGACGCGGACCTGAATAGCACTGCCAGGCCGATCATCATCAGTCACAGCACCGCCGACCGGTTGTTTCCGGGCGTGGACCCTGTCGGCCGTTCGCTTCCCTTCGGGCCGCAGGCCCCTTCGCGCCCCCCGCAGCAGGTGATCGGCGTGGTGGCGCCCGTTCGCTATTCCGGTCTCGACAACCCCGCAGACGGCGCCATCTACATGCCGTACACGGCCCGGCCTTTCGCGGTCACTTATCTGGTGGTGAGGGGCAACCAGGACACGGGGGCCCTGGGCGCCGCCGTCCGCGCCGTCGCGAGGAGTGTCGATCCCACGCAGGCTGTGTCAGAGGCGCGCCCGCTCGGTGAGGTGATCGCAGGCAGCGTCGCCGGTCCAAGGGTTCGCGCATGGCTCATTTCCGCCCTGGCGGCCATGGCCCTGGTCATCGCCGCGATGGGTCTCTACGCCGTCATGTCGCATGCCGTGGGCATGCGCTCAGTTGAACTCGGCATTCGCATGGCACTTGGCGCCTCGGGAGGAATGCTGCGCCGACACGTTCTTCGAGAGGGCATCAGCCTTGCGTTCACCGGGGCGCTGATTGGCGTACCTGCGGCCTATGCCGGCGCACGCGTGATGTCACGGTATCTCTACGGCATCACAACCGCCGATCCCCTGTCGATGGTGTCTGCCGTCGTGGTGCTCGCCGGCTCGGCGCTTGCGGCCACGTGGATTCCGGCACTCCGGGCATCCCGGGTGTCTCCGCTCGAAGCCCTGCGACGCTGACAGGCTCTTTGGGCTGGCTCTGCCACGTCCCCTTTGTGACGAAGGCCTGCGGTACACGCGCCATGAATGTGGCTGCGATGATGAATGTTGTCGCATCCCGGTCCTGGACCGGAGGTGGGATCTCCGATCGCAGAGCGGCCCGCTGTCGCCCTGCCCAACTGCTCTCGGATGGCAGGGAAGCGTGGCGCCCTCATCATCCCGCGCGTCGATGGCATGGCGTTCTTCGGATACCCGGCAGCCACCGCCCCGGCATTGACACGTCGACTATGGCTGGTCAGTCGGTCCCAGGCCCGATACGGCCGCCAATGCCGACTGCTCGGCGACCCGGGGTTCCCAAATGCTGCCGGCGTCGTAGAGGCAACGCAGGATCAGCCGCCCTCCGACGAGAGCAACCCGGCCGGAGCCGGCTGGGCCGGAACACCGGGCGTCACCATCAAGGCGGCCACCGGAATCACGAGGCTCAGTCCCGCCACTATGATCCGCAGCATGTCGCAATTGTAGAAGACGTTCATGAACGCCCTGTCACCGGGACTGCGTTAGGATGCACGCATGATCAACCGTTGCGATTCCGTGAAGGCTGCCGGCACGACTGCGGCGGCAGCGGCCATCGGTGACCTGCTCGGGTGCCGCGTGCCGGCGCAGGGCCGCCAGCCGAACATCATCTTCATCATGGCCGACCCCGTGCCGCAGCAGGTCGGATATGGCACCCCGGCCATGGGCCAGTGGGACGGCCTCCAGACACTGGTGAAGAGGGCTGGAAGCACGGCCGATGTCTGAGGACCCGCTGCCGGCACATCGCCTGTCTCTGGAACGAATAGAGCGAAGCGCCGGTGTCATTCCGCGTGTCTTTCTGCATTCGCCGCAGTACAACTGCGAGCCGCTCAGCGGTGCTCTCGAATGCGCGCTGACCATCAAGCTGGACGTTGCCAACCCGATTCGCAGCTTCAAGGGCAGGGGCGCCAGCTTCTTCGTCCACGAACTGCGGCGCCGCGGCGATGCGCGCCGGCTCGTGTGCGCCAGCGCGGGCAATTGGGGACAGGCGCTGGCATATGCCTGCAGGGCGCACGGCATGCCGTTGCTGATCTACGCCTCCAGGCATGCCAGTCCGCTGAAGGTCGCGCGGATGCGTGGGCTGGGGGCGACGGTGTGCCAGGAGGGCGAAGACTTCGACGCGGCCAAGGCCGTGGCCCGGCGCTGGGCCGGCGATCACAATGCCTGGCTGGTTGAGGATGGTCTGGAACCGGAGATCAGCGAAGGCCATGGCACGCTGGCGATGGAACTGCTGGCCGGCGATGCCCGGTTCGACCTCGTCGTGGTGCCGCTCGGAAACGGCGCCATGCTGACCGGCATGGCCCGGTGGATCAAGGCTGTGTCCCCGTCCACTCAGGTCGTCGGCGTCTGTGCGACCGGCGCCCCCGCGATGGAGCAGTCGTGGCGGTCAGGCTCCATTGTCGAGACCGGCCAGGCCGATACAATCGCGGATGGGATAGCCGTGCGCGTGCCGATCCCGGAAGCCGTTGGTGATATGACTGGTCTGGTTGACCAGGTCATGCTGGTTGACGACGGGGACGTCATCGAAGGCATGCGGCTGGCCTGGGAACACGCCGGTGTGATGCTGGAGCCGGCCGGAGCCGCCGGACTCGCGGCGATCGTTGCGCACCCCGGGGAGTTTGCAGGCCGGCGGGTGGCCACCGTGCTGTCCGGCAGCAACATCACGCCAGGCCAGTTCGCCGAGCGGGTCGCAGGTACGGGAGGGGAGGACACATGATGCGAAAGTTGATGGCAGTCGGTTCACTCGTGCTGGCGGCGTCCGTCGTTCAGGCCGCCCAGCTCGGTGGACGCCCGGCGGAGGAGTGGGTCAGGACGCTGGACGGAACGATCCGCATTTCGTCACTGAAGATTGATGACGTTGTCGCGGCGATGAAGCTCGAGCGCGGCCAGGTCGTTGCCGACATCGGCGCGGGCACCGGCCTCCTGTCGGTGCCCGTGGCACGGGCGGTTGGCCCCGACGGCCGGGTCTACGCCGTGGAGATCGATGCCGGGTTCTTCCCCGTCATCAGCCAGCGGGCCGAGGCCGGCGGGGTGGCCAATGTACAGACAGTACTCGGCGGCTTCGATGACCCGAAGTTGCCGGCGGCCAATATCGACCTCGCGTTCTTCCACGACGTCATGCACCACATTCGGGATCGCGGCGCCTATCTGGAGACGCTCGCGAAGTACCTGTCACCGGCCGGCCGCATCCTCGTCGTCGACTTCGAAGCCGGGATGGGGCCGCACGCGCAGCAGCCTGAAATGCAGGTACCGCGGGAGCAGTTGACGACGTTCATGGCCGACGCGGGCTTCGTCCAGTCCGCCGACGCAAGACTGTTCAGCGACAAGTACGTCCTGACCTTCATTCGCCGGTAGCCTGGCGGCCGGAATAGCGGGACGATACACTCGCAGCCCACCCGACACTGGAGTTGCCAGGCACTGCCAAAGCTGGTATTCATCAGCCACCATGAACAGGCAGTCTTTCGGTCTCCGTATCGTGTGCAGTGTGTGGTGCGTCGCGCTGCCCGGGCTTGGCTGCCAGTCGCGCCCGTCTGAGGATGTTGGCAGTGCCCAGAACGCCCAGACGGTTCCGTCCGACCCCGCGTACAGTCCGGAGGCTCGTCTGGCGGAGTTGGGTATTGTGCTCCCGGAGGCGCCAAGCCCCGTGGCCAACTATGTGAACGGTGTGCGGACGGGCAACTTGATCTTTCTCGCGGGCAAGGGACCGAAACGGGCCGACGGCACTGAACTGCATGGCAAGCTCGGCATCGACCTGTCCATTGAAGAGGGATACGAAGGTGCCCGGCTGACGGCGGTCAACCAACTCGCGGTGTTGAAGTCGATGCTGGGAAATCTGGACCGCGTGGTTCGAGTGGTCAAGGTTCTGGGAATGGTGAATGCCGACCCGTCGTTCGAACAGCATCCGGCCGTCATCAACGGGTTCTCTGATTTGATCGTGCAGGTGTTTGGCGAGCGCGGGCGGCATGCTCGTGCTGCCGTGGGCATGACGTCGCTGCCGCGCGGCCAGGCGGTGGAGATCGAAATGATCGTGGAAGTGCGTGATTAGGAGCCTGATCAGCAGCGGGACCAGGAGAATGATGTGAAGAATGTGAGAGCAGTCGTATTCGCCCTCGTTGGCTTCTCTTGTGTTGCGGCAGTGGCGTGTCAGGCCGAGGCGCCAGTCGCCCAGGACCGCCCGCCGCTCCAACTGAAGTACCTTGGCACTGCCGGCTGGGAGATCTCGGACGGCAACGTCGTTGTTCTGGTGGACCCCTACATTTCCCGATGGAAGCTCGACGGCCTCGGGCACCCCGATGATACGCGGCCGAACGTGACGCGCACGGATATTGCCGAGTCTGATACCGCCCTGATCGATGCGACGATCAGCCGGGCAGATTTCATTCTGGTGCACCACGGTCACTTCGACCATCTGGGCGATGTGCCGTACATCGCGAAGAAGACCGGCGCAAAGGTGATCGGCACTGAAACGACCATCACGGTCCTGCGCGCCTACGGCATTCCGGAGGAGCAGTTGTACGCGGTGGGCGGCGGCGAAGACTATGCGTTCGACAATTTCTCAGTGCGGGTGGTGCCCTCCATTCACTCTGCGCTCAACGAGAAGCACTACTTCGATTCGCGCCGCTACGATCGCAGTACCACTCTCGAGGCGCCGCTGCGCATCGAGCAATTTATCGAGGGCGGATCACTCACGTTTCTGGCCCGGTTCGACCATCATCAGATCTTGACGATGGGATCGATGAATTTTGTAGAGCGTGAACTCGAGGGGATCCGTCCCGACGTGCTGCTGGCCGGCGTCAATGGGTCCCGGCTGGGCCTCTACGACTACGACGCGCGCGTGCTGAAGGTCACCGGGTATCCGGGCGTGGTGATCCCGACCCATTGGGACAATTTTCGGCTGCCCTACGGATACTCTCAACAGGACAATATCGACCGCAACATCACGCCTTTTGTGCAGGCGGTGGCAGCCATTTCACCTCAAACGCGGGTGATTCCGCCGACGCATCTGGAGACAATTGTGCTCAGGTAGTTGTCATGGATCGCCGTCATGATTGGTCACTCACGGTCGACGTGGAGGCTGCCCCAGTCTGACGGGGGGATGACGTGCTCGAAGCACCTTTCGTCTGCGTGCAGGTCGTCGGGCGTCGCTTTCCTGTCGTCCTGTGAGCAACGGACGCAGGCGGGAGCCGCACCCTGCCGTGCTTTCAGCCCCGCTGTCTCGGGTTCATTTAGTACCAGTTGCTAACTAAATATGGTAGGCTCCCGTCCAAGAGGGTGGGAGGGATGAATGCCACGAGAGGGCCTGGGTGATATCGAACACTTCGTGCTGGTCGCCTTGCTCCGGCTTGGCGGGGAGAGCTACGGCGTCCCCATCATGGAGGAGATCGCGGCTCGCACCGGGCGCGCCGTGTCGCGGCCGGCGATCTATGTGGCGTTGCGGCGGCTGGAGACAAAGAAGCTGGTCGCGTCCCGGATGGGGGACGCGACGCCCGAGCGCGGCGGCCGCGCGAAGCGCTACTTCACGCTGACCCGCGCCGGTGCCAGGCAACTCGAGCAGACGCGGGTGGCATTCAGCCGCATGTGGGCCGACGTCGAGCACCTGGCTCGCAAGGCGGCCAAATGACGACGCCCCCGCGCCTGGCGCAGCGCTGGCTGGAGCGATGGCTGCACGCCGACGAATGTCATGAGGTCCTCGGTGACCTGACCGAGCAGTTCCAGCAGCGCGCTGTCCGAGACGGAGCCCGATCCGCCAGGCGCTGGTACTGGCGCCAGACGGCGGCGCTGTTCTGGGGGTTCACGCTGCATCGCCGTGACGTGGTCTCGAGGGATCACGAGCGCATCCGGGGGCGCTGGTTTCTGCGCAATGCCACCAGCGACTGGCGATATGCCTGGCGATCGTTGTGTGCGTCGCGGAGCACCACCGGCGTCGCGCTGCTCACCCTGACCCTCAGCCTTGGGCTGGCGACGGCGGTCTTCTCACTGTCGAATACGCTGCTGGTGCAGTCGCTGCCGTACCCGAATGCCGATCGCCTCGTTCGCCTGTCTGAGGCGCGGTCCGCCCAGGGGTCGCAGGGCGGCGCGCCGGTGCTGCCGGAGACTGGCGGCAGCGTCTCGGACGTCGCGCTCGGACAGTTCATCGCGCACGCCACGACCGTGACGTCGGTCACCCCGTACTCGCTGACCAACCGCAACGTGACGACCTCCTCGGGAACGGAGCAGCGGCCGATCGCCGAAGTTGGCGTGGCGTTCTTCGACCTGCTGGGTGTGCGTGCACGCCAGGGGCGTGTGTTCGTCACGGGCGACAGTGAGGCTGACGCTCCCGTGGCGGCGGTGGTGAGTGCCGCCTTCTGGCGCGAGACCCTCGACGCCCGAAGCGATGTCGTCGGCGCTGCCGTGCTGATCGATCAGGTTCCCGCGACCATCGTCGGGGTCGTCGAGGATCCCCTTCGCTTTCCCGAGATGGGCGTGGACATCTGGCTGGCCGGACAGTGGCGCTGGCCGGACCCGGGGGGGCGGCGGATGTTCCAGAGGTGGACTGAGGCCGTTGCCCTGCTCGCGCCCGGAGTGACAGTCGAGAAAGCGAATGCTGAACTGCGCCAGGTCGGCGCGGCGATGGCGGCGGCGGATCCGGCGTTTTTCGATGGCGCTGATGTGCCGGTGCCTGTGTTTCGCGTCCGGCCGCTCCAGGAAGACATGGTGCAGCCCATCCGGCCCGCACTGATGGCCCTCTCTGCCGGCATGGCCCTGGTGCTTCTGGCGGCGGTCGCCAACCTGGTGAACCTGCTCCTGGCCCGCAGCACGGTCCGGCACCGTGAGATGGCGGTGCGGCTGACGCTCGGCGCCGGTCGATGGCGCGTGGTCAGGCCCCTGCTCTTCGAGCAATTGATGCTGTCGGCGGCCGGCGCGGCGGGTGCCGCCCTGCTGGCGTGGTGGCTCCTCAAGACTCTGCCGGTGTTCGCGCCAGTCGCATTGGCAGGCCTGGTGGATGTCGAATTCGATGTGACGTCGCTCGTCTTCGCCGCCACGGCCGCGCTTGCCATCAGCCTGGTGGTGGGCCTGTTGCCCGCCTGGCAACTGCCCGACGCCGGCCTCCGCGACCTGTCGGCGGGCGGGCGCGTCGCGGTGGGACGGGGCATGGCGTCGGCCGATGTCGCCCGGCGCGTGCTGGTTGCGGGGCAGGTGGCGCTGTCAGTGGTCCTGCTTGTCGGCGCGGCGCTGCTCGGACGCACGCTGTGGTCGCTCACGCGCGTCAATCCGGGATACGTGGGCGAGGGCGCCCTGACGTTTCAGGTCGGACTGCCCGATGACATCTTCCGGCAGCCCGAGCGACAGACGGCGTTCTTCGACGACGTGCTGGTGCGGCTGGCGGGGCACCCTCGCGTCACCGCGGCGGGCGCGAGTTCGACGCTGCCGCTGAACCCAGTCGGCATCAGCGGGTCGTTCGGCATTGAAGGGCGGCCGCGTCCCACCACGCCAGACGAGTGGCCGCGCGCGAACAAGGTGGCGATCACGCCTGGCTATCTCGATGCCGTGGGCACCCGCATCGTGCGGGGACGAAACATCACCACCCAGGACACCTCCACGGCCGAGCCCGTCGCGCTCATCGACGAAACGACCGCGCGCCTGTACTTCGCCGGATCGGATCCGCTAGGGCAGCGTATCGACTACCTCCGGCAGCTTCGCCGCATTGTCGGCGTGGTGGAGCCGATCAAACAGCACAGCGTGACGGCAGCGTCGGAGGCGGCGTTGTATTTTCCGGCCGCGCAGATGCCGCCGGTCATGGCCTTCAATCGACTGACCGGCGGCATTGCCATTCGGACCACCGGGGATCCCATGGACCTGCTGCCGTTCGTGCGGACCGCGGTCCGAGAGACGGATCCAACGTCGCCAGTGTTTGCGGTTGAGCGGCTCGATCGCCGGCTGAGTGCGACGTTCGCGGAGCCCCGGTTCTACTCGGTCGTCCTCGGGTTGTTTGCCGCCATCGCGCTCGTGACATCGGTGCTCGGCGTCTATGGCGTCCTGTCGTACTCGGTCGAGCGGCGCCAGGTGGAATTCGGCGTGCGGCGTGCGCTGGGTGGCAACGAGCGCCACATCCTGGCCCTGGTGTTGAGACAGGCGATGGGGCTCATGACCGCCGGGATTGCCCTCGGAACCGTGCTGGCTGGTGTCGGCACCGGCGTATTGCAGAGCCTGCTGTTCGGCGTCCGGTCGGCGGATCCGGCGACGTTCGCGTTCGCGGGCCTGTTCGTGCTTGGCGTTGGTCTCGGCGCCGCCGGAC
>JAHEFO010000358.1 GCA_024640135.1 Acidobacteriota bacterium | reverse complement strand
TGAAAGATACGGTCGCCGAGCGCGCGAATCGTCTGCACGGGGTCGGCCTGCTGCCAGAACAGATGACTGGGGTCAAAGTTGCACCCGATGACTTTGGGCGCGACGGCCGACAAGCGCAGCATGGTCTCGGCGTTGTAGGCCACGAAGTTCGGGTGCATCTCGATGGCCACGCGCACGCCAGCCGCCTTGCATCGTCGGGCGGTCTCGGTCCAGTAGGGCACCACACGCTCAGTCCACTGCCACTCGAGCGCTGCGGCAAATTCAGGGGGCCAGGGCGAGACGATCCAGGAGGGCTGTTGCGCCTTCCCGTCACTGCCAGGGCACCCGCTGAAGGTAATGACCGTTCCGACGTTGAGCTTCTCGGCCAGCGCCACTGTCCGCAGGAACGCCTCGTGGTGGGCCTTCGCGACGCGTCGATCAGGATGCAGGGGATTCCCGTGACAACTGAGCGCGCTGATCGTCAGCCGGCGATCGCGGATCGCCTCCCGAAACGCGCGGAGTTTCCGGTCACTGGCGAGGAGTTCCGCGGGTTTGCAGTGCGCATCCCCCGGATAGGCGCCGGTACCAAGCTCAACGGCGTCGAGACCCAACTCGACGACCGCATCGAGCATCGGCTCAAGGGGCCGATCGGAGAGCAACACGGCGAATACACCCAGTTTCATCGACTCATCTCCTTGCTTTCGCCATTTCCGTCGTTCCTGTCATTTCACCACTTCCCAACGCCTGGACTTCGCGGAGCGTTCCATGGTCGTGAGCACCCGCTGATTGGCCACGCCGTCGATGAAGCTGGGCGTTGGAATTGTTCCGTTCGTGATGGCCTCGAGCAGGTCGTAGACCGTGTGCACGAAGGTGTGCTCGTAGCCGATGATGTGCCCGGGCGGCCACCAGTGGCCCACAAACGGGTGTGAGCCTTCCGTGACCATGATGGTGCGGAAGCCTCGCAAGTGGGGCGGGTCCGACTCGAAGTAGACCTCGAGTTCGTTCAGGCGTTCCAGGTCGAACGCGATGCTGCCGAGGCGGCCGTTGATTTCAAACCGATTGTAGTTCTTGCGCCCCGGTGCCATCCGCGTCGCCTCGATGGAACCAATGGCCCCGTTGGCGAAATGCACCAGCGCCATTGCCGCGTCGTCCACGGTGACCGTCCGCATTTCTCGAGATCGAGGGGCGCGGCGTGAGCCGCGCCGCGCGTCTGTGGGCGGCATGGAACGTGCTGGCACAAACGTCTTGAGGTCCGCAGACACCTCCGTGATTTCGCCGACCAGGAACCGGGCCAGGTCGATCGAGTGCGAGGCGATGTCGCCAAGGGCGCCGGACCCGGCCTTTGCACGATCGAGGCGCCAGTTGAAGGGGGCCGCGGGGTCTGACATCCAGTCCTGCAGATACGTTCCCCGATAGTGCCGGATGTCGCCGAGCGCGCCATCGCTGATGAGTTGCTTCGCCAGCATGACGGCCGGGGCACGCCGGTAGTTGTGGCAAATCATATGTGCCACACCGGCCTTCTCCACGGCGGCCAGCATGCGTCCGGCGTCCTTCAGGGAATTGGCCAGGGGTTTCTCGCAGAACACGTGCTTCCCCGCACGCGCAGCGGCGATGGCGATGTCGGCATGGCTGTCGCCCGGCGTGCACACGTCCACGAGGTCAATATCCTTGCGGCGCACCACGTCTCGCCAATCAGTGGCACTTTCCTCCCAGCCCAGAGACTTTCTGGCCCGTTCGACGTCAGCGCCGCTTCGTCCGCAAATCACCTTCATGCGCGGAACCCGCCGGGGCGCGAAGAATGGGCCCACCTGCCGGTAGGCGTTGCTGTGCGCCCGGCCCATGAAGGCGTAGCCAATGAGCGCGACGTTGATTGGGGAAGTGCTGGAGTTGGGGGTCATTTTTCAGGAGGCAGAGACTTGTCAAATGCGCGGACATGACGCGCCAGGGCCTTGATTTGATCTGGTGTGAACTTCCTCTTGAACGACATCATCGGCGTGCCGGCCACGCCGTTCGTGATGACGGCCGCCATGTCGGCAGACTTCGTGCCGTGTTTCCAGATGCGCCCGACAAAAGCCATCTCGGGAATCGGTGCCTTCCCGCCGGGGCCGTGGCACATCTGACAATTCACGCGATACAGCGTCGCGGTGTCCGGGGATTGCGAGGCGGCGGACCTGGCGGAAATGTCGGAAGTAGCGGACATGCCTGAGACGACGAAGACGAGTGAAATGGTGCAGATCATTCCGCGAAGGTGCATACGCTATCTTCCCATGCGGGGACGCGCGATCAACGCTCCCGTATAGCAGAGCGCCACCAGACCGATAAGTGCGCCATAACCGGTGATGAGCGCCAGATACTCCGCCACGCCTCCGGCCATGGCCCCGAGCAGATTCGTTCCGTAGTCACGGGGCAGAGACGTTGAGCGCTTGATGGCCGACCCGAACAGCAGGCCCGCACAGAAAATGGGACTGAAGCCAAGCAGGGCGTATGTCAGGGACTCCGCCGCGAGACTGCTGAACGCCAGCCGGCCGACCGGCACGGCGTAGCCCAGGCCCAGCAGCGCCAGCAGCACGCCACCCACGATCCACGGCTTCCGGATGTCCCATCGCGACACCGCGAAATTGGCGGCCAGCGCCATCAGCAGGACCGATGCGATGGCCAGTGACGCCACGATCCAGGTGGATCCCCAGAGCAGTGCGAACTGGGTGATGGACTTCGTCTCCAGCAACATGAAGCCCGCACCCAGCAGGAAGAACTCCCACGACCATCGGCCCGAGGCCTTGCGTACAACCGGGGCGACGACCGCAATCGACGCACCCAGGATCAGCAGCAGCGTGTAGATGTAATGCCTCGGGATGTGCCGGTCGCGCAGGTACAGGAACGGCCAGTCGTCGGAGGCGGGTTCGATGCCACGGTCGCGGGTGTGCAGGCGCGCCGGGCTGGGCGCGTGCGATTGTCCAAATGCCGTGACCCGTTCGGGAATCGTCGGCGAGGCCGGCATCTGTGCCGCGCGAGGGCCGGCCAGCATCACGCCAAGGAACGACCGGGCCTCATGCACGTGGACATAGGGTTCCGCACCGAAGGCCACGGCTGCGCTGTTCGCCAGGCGATCCACCAGCCATGCCTCGCGGAAGTAGTTGTAGACCACCAGCATTCCGTTGTCCGTCAGCCGATCGCGCACGTCGCTGAAGGCTTCCTGCGTGAACATGTAACTCTCGAGACGGACGCCCGAGAATCCTGACTGCAGCGTGAGCGAATCAATGAGCGCGAACACGACCA
>JAHEFO010000128.1 GCA_024640135.1 Acidobacteriota bacterium | reverse complement strand
CCGGCACGCGACAGGCGCCGCCGACAACGCGGCAGGCACCGCCGGCAACGCGGCAGGCGCCGTCCAGCACGCGACAGGCGCCGTCCGGCACGCGACAGGCACCGCCGACAACGCGGCAGGCACCGTCGTCCAGCCGGCCGACGCAGTCAGCCCGGCCATCGCAGCCGCAACGGTCAGCACCGTCGGCGCGGCCGCCATCCGGGCCCACGCCGCGGACTGGGTCGCGCACGCCGTCAGGCGGGCGGTCGGGCGGTTCCGCCACGGCTGTCCGCCGCGGACGGGGCCGCGGCTGAGGCGGCGCGCGACACCACGACGCTGATATCGTTAGAGACAGCTCATGGCTGTCGTCACGATCCGTCTTGTCCGGGGATTTGGCCTCGTCGCACTGTTCTTCGCGGCGGCGCTGTTCGGTATCGCGAGTGGCGTGGTGCTCGCGTTTGTCGGCGACCTGCCACAGATTTCGGCGCTTGATGGCTACACGCCGAGCACCATCACGCGCGTCCTCGGACGAGACGGGTCGGTCGTGGGAGACTTCGCAACCGAGCGGCGAGAGGTGGTGGGGTTTTCGGATCTCCCGCCGGTGCTCAGACAGGCCGTGATGGCACGCGAGGATGCCAACTTCCAGAATCACAACGGCATTCAGCCGATGTTGATGGCGTGGGCGGCCGTTCAGGACCTGGTCAGTTCGGGACGTTCACCCGGGCGCTCTACGATCACCCAGCAATTGGCCAGGAGTCTCTTCCCGGAGACGGTAGGGTACAGGCGCGACACCACGGCGTGGGCGGATGTATCGGGGTGGGAACGCAAGATCAAGGAAGCTCTGGTGGCGCTGCAAATCGAGCGCCGGTACACCAAGGACGAGATCTTCACGATGTACTGCAACCAGATCTACTGGGGGCACGGAGCCTACGGCGTGCAGGCGGCCTCCCGGTTGTACTTTGACAAGCCGGTCACCGAGTTGACGCTGGCCGAGGCAGCCATGCTGGCCGGGATCATCCAGACGCCCGAACGGCAAAGCCCCTATGTGAATCCCTCGCTGACCAAACGCCGTCGCGACTACACGCTCGACCTGATGACTGAAGAGGGGTACGTCTCGGCCGACGAAGCGGCAACGGCCAAGGCGATACCAATCGTGACACTCGGAGCGCCGCCCGTACGCCCGACGCTGGCGCCATATTTCATGGAAGTTCTTCGCCAGCAATTGCAGGAGGGATACGGCGCGAAGGCCATCTATGAGAGTGGATTGACGGTGCGCACCGGACTGGATCCGCTGTTGCAACAAGCGGCCAATGCGGCACTCGACCAGCACCTGCGCCGCCTCGATCGACTCTCCGGCTATCGCCGACCCGAGCGGAATCTCATCACCGAAAAGGTCGACCTCGACACGTTCACACTCCCGTCCTGGTCTCGGGCGCCGGTGGTGGGCAATATCGTGCCGGCACTGGTCCTCAATCTGGATCGCAGCACGATCCATGTGCGCGCGGGCGCCTGGAACGGCACGATCGCGGCGTCTGGGTATGCGTGGACGAGGCGACGCGCGGATGCCCTGGTTCGCCGCGGCGACGTGATCGACGTCCGAGTGATCAACCGCATGGATGACGACAAGACGTTCGCGGGAAGCCTGGAGCAAACACCGGCGATCGAGGGTGCCGTGGTCGCGATCGAGAATCGCACGGGTCAGATTCTGGCGATGGTCGGCGGAGACAACTTCGCGCGAAGCCAGTTCAACCGGGCGACGCAGGCGTTGCGTCAGGTCGGTTCGACCTTCAAGCCCTTTGTCTACACGGCAGCGATCGACCGCGGATACACCGCCACTTCGCTGATTGATGACAGCCCCGTCAGTTATGACGTCGGCCCGGGGCAGCCGCTGTGGGAACCGCGAAACTACGACCGGGAATTCCTGGGTCCGATCATGCTGCGCGACGCGCTGGCGGGCTCTCGGAACATCCCCACCATCAAACTGATGGAGGCACTCGGGCCGGCACAAGTCATTGCCACCGCGAAACGCATGGGCATCACGGCACCGCTGCCGGAGTATCTCTCAGTCGCAATCGGCGCGGCCGAGGCGACGCTGCTCGAAATGACGTCGGCCTACTCCGCGTTCGCCAACCAGGGCGTTCGGGTCGCTCCGTTGACCTTCCTTCAGGTGATCGATCGTGATGGCAACCTGCTCGAAGAACGCCGGCCGGAACCGCACGATGCCTTGCGGGCGGACACGGCCTACGTCATGGCCCACCTGCTCCAGGGCGCGGTCCAGCACGGCACGGCTTCGACGGCGAAGGTGCTCGACTGGCCCGTGGGCGGCAAGACGGGCACCACCGATGACTACACTGACGCCTGGTTCATTGGTTTCGATCCCGACATCACGCTCGGCGTGTGGGTGGGGCGTGACATGAAGAAGCCGATTGGCCAGGGCCAGACCGGCACGGCCGCCGCGCTGCCGATCTGGATCGACATCATGAAGCCATGGGTTGAACGCCGGCGCGCGACCTTGACCGAGCTTCCCACCTATGAGCGCCCGAGCAACGTCATCATCGTCATGACCAGCGAAGGTCTCGAGGCGTTTATTGCCGGAACCGAGCCGGGGATTCGGTGACCTGCTCTTTGGCGTGCGCCTCGACGGCGGACCGCACCTGCGAGAGCCACGCGGCACCATTCGGATATCGGAGACGCCAGACACCGCCCTGCTGAGCCGCGGCCGCCAGAATCGGCAGGCGGCCGGCGGCCAGTCCGGCGGCTGCCACCGTTCGCGGTACGAAGGAATGCTCAATCAGCGCGACCAGTGAGGCCGCTGGCGCCACCGGGTCAATGACCACCTCCGGTCGGTCCCATCCGCGTTCCAGCAGATAGAGTGGCCCCATCGGCGTCGGGGCCGCCGCCCACTGGCCTTCTGCCAACGTCAAACATCGCTTGTTCGCCCCCGAATGAATCGGTGGCAGACGTGCGTGATCAATGCCCCACCTGTGCGCGAGTTCCGGCCCCACCTTCAGCCACGGAATCGAAGGTTGCGCGCACACCGTCCCGGAGGCTTCATCGAGGACCAGGTGATCGTCACCAAAGACCCGATGCCCGTTCCTGAGGAACTCCAACGTGAGCGAGCTTTTTCCCGCGCCGCTTCGACCAAGAAACCCCGCGGCACAGCCGCCCACCTCCACGGTCGCCCCATGCAGCACCGGGCGCCCCGCCCACTCCAGCCAGCCACTCATGATCAACCCGAACACCTGCCACTGAAGCGCCTCGTCAGACACGGTCCGGAGGCACTCATATTCGAGCCGTCCCGGCTTGCATGAGAACACTCCGACCTGCGGGATCTTGAGCACCAGTTCGCGGTCGCGAAGCCACACCTCGTACTGTCCCTCACCGTCCGGGTGCCGCAAATGCACGGACATCGCAGGCGGCCCCAGGGACTCCACTCCATCAGGACCCGCAACCTGCCCCGGCGCAATCTCAAGCTCAATCGGCCCGGCGCCACGATGCACACAATGGGGAACGACATCTGTCAGCACCTCCAGGCCGAAGAGCCGACACGGCACCGGAGTGTTCACGATGCCTCAGCGAGAAACAGGGCCATTGACAGGCCGTCAAGGAGCAGGAAGGCCTTGCGCCGGGCCTGCTGAGGCGGCTGCGGAGTTCGAAGCGATGCGGCCAAGGCTCGACAATACCGCAAGTCGATGCAGCGTCGTGCGAGCGGTGAGGCCTCTGCCAGCGCCAGCGCGTCCTCCACCTCTGTCCACGTCGCGACCAGTCGCTCGACAATATCCGCCGACTGGATGCCCTTGCTCCGGCTCAGCCGCACTTCGTCAGGCAGGACGCCAGCCAGCGACTGCCGGAACAGCCAGCGGTCCGCTGTTCCAGCATGCTCAGGCCTCGGACCGGAGAACATGAATTCCATCACGCGTTTGTCCTGCAGCGGATCGAGCACGGTGAGGCCGAACGCCGCGCCGAGCGGCGCCCAGAGAGCACCAGCGTCACGGGTGGCCATCCGGCGGACCGCGCGCCATGGATCACTGTCCACGTCTCGCAAGTACTCAGCAATGCCCGTGTCGGCAGCGAAACCACGGCTGACCACCGACGTCGTCCTCCATGGAGTTCCGGCGCGCCTCGGCTTCCACTCCGCGCCCCGCAGGCGCAGCAGCCACGGCGGCACCACCCGCTTAGCCAGGCGGCGGTACCTTCCTGCAGACCAATCACGTCGCCAACTGGGCACGGCTGGACGCCCAGCCATCACGAAATCTCCCACCTGACCGCTGAGCAATATGCCTATCCCCCTCGCTTGCGCGTCGGCCATGAGTTCCGTGATCCAGCCCATGTTTGCCGCCGGGATAGGAGGCTCACCACGAATGGCCAGAGCGCGACGGATACCGGCAACAGGGCTCACGGCACGCGCCGGCACCAGAACGTGATCGATCGAATCGAAAGACCGGACCACGTCGGCGGCGCCAGGCCCTTCATCAGTAAGAGCCGCGCTGCGCCCGGACGAAGACGTCGTGAACGCCGGCACGGAGGTAAAGGCTGTCAGGCGGTGCCCTTGACTGTGCAGATGCTCGGCGGCGAAAGCTGTCACGGCACCAGAATCGAGACCGCCACTGAGCATCGAGCCGACATGATCACGGCCTCCCAGGCGACTTCGGACGGCGGCGCGCAAGGTCGTCCGCAACTCCTCGACTCTCTCGGGAGAAGACGATGGACCTGAATCGGGTGTGTCTTCGACACGCCAGTAGCGAACCACTCGGGCATGGCCTGGCGTGATCGTGACGAAGTGAGCTGGGGGAAGACGCGCGACGTCCCGATAGATCGTGGAATCCGGCGCCTGCGCGCCGCCTGCTACCAGCAGCGACGCGACGCGACTCTCATCCAGTCTGCGGGGAAGCCACCTCAGAGACAACAGGGCCTTGATATCGGAAGCAAAGGCGATACGCCCGCCGTAGTGCGCGTAGTACAGGCACGCACTGCCAAAATGGTCGCGCGCGAGGAAGAGCCGCTTCGTTGCTGGAGACCACACCGCCAGCGACCAGTCCCCATTCAACCGAGTGGGACAGGCCTCACCCCACTGTTCAAATGCCCTGACGACCAGGCACTCGTTTGACAGCGACTGTCGCTCGGCACCGCCGACGCCGAGCAAGTCGGCCAGCTCGTCTCTATTGTCCAGCCTGGCGGCTGCGGTGAAGACAGCGCCGTTAACGCCGGTCCGTGGCCGAAAGGAGCCCGCGCCAACGCGACCGAAACACGCGGCGTCGCCGCCCACAGTTTCAGCGTTCGGCCCCCACTGCCCCAGCGACTCCATCATGGGCCCGAGGTCGTGGACGCACGAAGCTTCGCCGCCAAATGTGACGACGCCGGCGACGGCTGTACGCACGATCTACGGAGTCGTGGGCCGTCCGATACGGAAGCTAACTAGCCACCGCCCTGGGTTTGAAAAGCCCCGTCTGGGTTACCTTCATTGCCGGTCCCAAGAGTCAAGTCTTCAACGGTGCCGACAACGGTCAGTTTCGGCGCTCGGTAGTCGTCCCGCTTCTCCGCCTGCCCCTGATCGCTTTCGGTTCCGGGCAGACCGGTCATTCCTGTTTTCACCATCATCGCTCCTACTTTCCTGGTACCGCCGAGGCGGTTACATCCCTGGCATGTGACATCGTCACCAAGCCATTCTCTCCCAAAACCCTCACCAGAGCCAGAAGATCGGCCCAAAGCACGTCGAGTTCCACCACAAATTGCTGGCTGAGGGCTGCCTGAATCTCGCCAAGTGCCTGGCCCTCGACGCTCCAGGTCCAGACAAGCACCCCAATCTGGTCAAGCGCGTAGTACATCCCAGACTTCACGTTGAGGAGCACCGCCTCGTCACCAACGCGACTGAAGAGGACATCCGGAACCGGTTGCAGCCTGGTCCGTGGTGTTATCGGCTCCATGCGTCCGCGCTCTTGCAAAGAACCGGAGGGGTGCTGATGCACCCCTCCGGCCTCATTCTCACTCCAAAAGGGACTTCAATTCGCCCGCGGGCACAGCCCACCGGACTATTTGTCCACTTTGAGCCTGACCCTGACAGCAGCGCTGTACTTGCCGTTGCTGGTGTTGAGCACCCGATAGTAGAACTCGTCCTTGTCAGTGAAATTCAGGTTCGGCGCGTAGGTAAAGGACCCATTCGGATTCAAGCCTCCCACCAGTGTGCCATGACTGGGCCCTGTGACAAGCTCCGCCGTGATCGGGCCGCCGCTACCGCCTGGGAAATCGTTCCCCAGCACGCCAGGCGCGGCAAGAACGAGGTTGATGTTCTTCTTGGTATGGTACTCGCCATCCTCAACGGCCACAGGAGGTTCATCCGGATACACACAGACCTCGGTGTTGGACCCGGTCTTGCTGGGACTGGCGTGGAAGGAGGTCACACGCGGGTAGCCGAAGCCGGCTCCGAATGCAGCATTCGTGAATGTCACATCGTAGTAGACCTCGAAGATCCAATTCGGGTATGCGGCATTCGGCGTATACGCTGCGTCGGTCGCAGGCGAGTTGACCGTCAACTGCATGCCGTCTCTGAAGTTCTTCGACAGGGATGTGTCCACCGCCCAGATGTTGGCGGCACTCCCCAGAATCATGCCGCCGTCTCCGCCAGTGACGCCCAGAGACTTGTACCCACCAGGCGCACCGCCAAACGCGCTGATGTAGTCCATCTTGAACTCAAGCTGCTTGACGTCGTTGGCGTCATACAAAGCCAGCTGAATCTTGTCCGACCCCACCAGCTTGCTGAAATCATGACCACCCGATGGCCAACCGACAAGGCTGGTATCGGCACCGTAGGTGTTGTCAACAAACAGCTTGCTCAGTGTCGTCCGCAACGTGATGGCCCCGGCAGGCGCCCCGGCTGGATTCGCCACAATCGAATGCACGGCTCCGATGAACGGCGTGCCTCCCTTGATGGGAATCACCACGCACTCCTCGGGGTGCTCGACATAGCCGAAGATCGCCTCGGCATACGTGGGCTCCCCGCAGCCAACAGGATTGTTCGTGTCCACACACACGGGCAGCCCCACTTCCACGCCGGTCACCGTCTCGCCACCCGTGGTGGAGACCCACCCTTCCAGCGGACCGCCCGGCAGGAAGTTGGAGGCGTCCACCACCACGGTGTAGTCGTCCGCCGGCCAGGGCGCGAGGGACGGGAGTTGATCGAACAGGAACTCGCCGTTAGCGTCCGTCACGCCCGCCGCGACCGGGCCGCTCGTGTTGCTCACCGTGACGGTGACGCCAGGCACGCCCAGTTCCGGCGCGCACGGCACGCCGGCGCACAGATCCTGCACACCATTCTCGTTGTCGTCGTACCACACCAGCCGCCCGATCGAATACGTCGGAATCGGCTCCACCTGGAATCCGAAATACCAGAAGTTCAGATTCGACAGATCCATGCCGTCGAGTTGCACTTCCCAGACACCTCCCGGCAGATCCGTCGTGCGGCAATCGGACGCCGCATACCCCTTCCCGGCATCCGCCGGGTATCCGCCCGCCGGGCACGCGCCACTCGGAACATCAGCCGCACTCGCCACCAACTGGATCCGGAACTGTTCCCACTCACGATTGCCGGACGGGTTCGAATTCAGGAACGTCTGTCCTCCCGGATTCGCCAGCGAGGCGGGCGCGACGAGCCGGTACGCAATGCCGTTCGACACGATGCTGGGCACCCGACGAAACGCCGCCGACAACGCGTCGTCCGCGGGAATGCCCGTGCGACACGCCGAGCCCGGAACCTGAGCGACCCCCTCGTTGTTCGCGCCCGACGCAAACCCCGGAGGCGTGGCCGGGGTGTCCGGGTCGTCCGTATCTCCGTAGGTGCAGGCGGTATCGCCATAGTCCATGTCGCCGTCCCAGACGCTCACTTCCTTCAGGAAGTTCGGCAGCCGAGCCTTGAAGCTCCACGTCCCGTCATAGGGCGAATTGGTGAGCAAGGGCCAGTCCGGATAAATCGTGTTGAGATCGCCGGGCACATTCATGGCCCCGATGAACGCAATCGTCTGCGCTCCATTCAAGGCCACGGTCCCATTCGACCGGACCTTGAAGGCATTCCACCCCAGGTCAACGGCGGGATTGGCGGGCCGGATCTCCAGCCGGTACCGATAGCCACCAGTGGCGGCGATCTTCGCGCGCACGTTGTCATGGAACGCATACGAAACCCCAGCCCAGCCGTTGTTCGACGTGGGAAAGGCGAAATACCCAGGCCCCCACGTGATGAGCAACCCCGGAGCATCACCAGCGCCATACAGCGACATGATGAGTTCAGGCGCCTTGGGCTTGGGACTCGTGACGCCATCGTTCCACGGAACGTCCCAATTGGTCGAGTCCCGGTCTCCGTCAAACAACTCGAAGTTGAACCCACTGGAGGTCGCCGTAAAATTCAGACCGATATTGATCTGCACCGCGCCCAGGGTCGTGGGATCGTTCCCGGCCACGACCAGGGAGCGCCCGTCGATCTCACACGTCGGCAAACACGTGAGCGGATCCGGCGTCAGCACCGGCGCAGCCCGCATCGTGTTGCCTACCCCAGACCAGAGGGCCACTGCCGCCAACAGGCTGCCGGCCGCCACTCCAAATCTCCGTGCCCTTGTGCTCAATATTGTTTTCGCCATGATTGACTCTCTCGAAACCGGGGGGCACTCCAAGGCCACCCCACAATGAAGCATTTGAAGGCTGACTATAGCCCCCACGAACCTGTAATGTAAACGACCAAAAGTGTAAGGTCGGGCACACGGGCAAATGAGCGGGACCGTCAGCTACACACGATCAATTGTAGAGCATTCGAGCGCCTGCCCGCACTCGGGCCATCGGAAAGACGCCATTCGAAAGGCAGTGATGCCTGGCACGAAAGTGCTGTACGTTGGCCGTCCTCTTGCCGACGAAATGTGTCAGCCGCTGCAATTTTTAGCCCATGCCGCGAACACTGCCAGCGGCGCGTGCACACACAGCTGTAAACAGTCTCTAATCAAGTGGCGACGCCCCGGTCGATCTCAGAGACCGAAGGTGGAGCGCGGCAACGTTCAGCACGTCTTCCCACAAAGCAAAGGCCCACAACCGTAGAATCTCCACGGCTGCGGGCCACAATAACGTTCCCGGGCGACCGGCGGCCGCCTGGGCCCTGACTACTTGTGCGCTTGCTGGTTGCCCTTTTCGAGCTTGCCGCTGACTACCAACACCAGCGTGGTCTTCGCGTCTGACGTCCAAATACTGGCGGTCATCGTGTCCTCAGTTCCCGGCTCGCCGGCATCCGTAAGCACAAACTCAATCCAAGCGCCAGGCACGCCGTTCAAGCGTCCATAGCCCGTTCCCGTGTATGTGTTGAACCCGGCCGCGGGCGGCGGCGCAGAAATCGTCTCATCCAGAGTGCAGACGGCCGAGACCAGATTCTCAAGATGGAACTGGCTTGACCCTGTGCCCTTCTTGCCGTCCTCACTCCCGCCCCAGTTGATTTCGAGGTTATTTGGGAGCTCGCTTGCATCGCAGTGCAGCTCGAAGCCGTGAGTCACGCGCCTCTCGTCCTCTGTGAATACGCTGCCGCCCCCGGTCATCCGGCCCAAGCTCTCAACCACAATGGGACGTTCGACGTATCCGAAAATCGCCTCGGCATACGTGGGTTCCCCGCAGCCAACCGGATTGTTCGTGTCCACACACACGGGTAGCCCCACTTCCACGCCGGTCACCGTCTCACCACCGGTCGTCGACACCCACCCTTCGAGCGGTCCGCCGGGAATGAAGTTGAGCGCATCAACTGTCACGGTGTAGTCATCGGCTGGCAGCGGCGCCAAAGACGGGAGCGTCGTGATCAGGAATTCACCATTGGCGTCCGTCACACCTCCCGTTACGACCCCTTGCGCCACGCTGCTCACCGTGAATGCGACATTGGGCACGCCCAGTTCCGGCGCGCACGGCACGCCGGCGCACAGATCCTGCACACCATTCTCGTTGTCGTCGTACCACACCAGCCGCCCGATCGAATACGTCGGGATCGGCTCCACCTGGAATCCGAAATACCAGAAGTTCAGATTCGACAGGTCCATGCCGTCGAGTTGCACCTCCCAGACGCCCCCCGGCAGATCCGTCGTGCGGCAATCGGAGGCCGCATACCCCTTCCCGGCATCCGCCGGGTACCCGCCCGCCGGGCACGCGCCACTCGGAACATCGCTGGCATCAGCCACCAGTTGAATTCGGAACTGTTCCCACTCGCGATTGCCGGACGGGTTCGGATTCAGGAACGTCTGCCCTCCCGGGTTCGCCAGGGACGCCGGCGCGACGAGCCGGTATGCAATGCCGTCCGACACGATGCTGGGGACGCGCCGGAACGCCGCCGACAACGCGTCATCAGCGGGAATGCCCGTGCGACACGCAGAGCCCGGGACCTGAGCCACCCCCTCATTGGCCGCCCCCGCCGCAAACGCCGGAGGCGTGGCCGGAGTGTCCGGATCGTCCGTATCACCGTAGGTGCAGGCGGCGTCACCGAAGTCCATGTCGCCGTCCCAGACGCTCACTTCACTCAGGAAGTTCGGCAGCCGAGTCTTGAAGCTCCACGTCCCGTCATAGGGCGAGTTCGTGAGAGCGGGATAGTTCGGATAGATCGTGTCGAGATCACCGGGCACATTCATGGCGCCGATGAACGCAATCGTCTGCGCCCCATTCAAAGCCACCGTGCCATTCGACCGAATCTTGAAGGCATTCCACCCCAGGTCCACCGCGGGATTGGCGGGCCGAATCTCCAGCCGGTACCGATAGCCGCCGGTGGCCGCGATCTTCGCGCGCACGTTGTCATGGAACGCATACGAGACCCCAGCCCAGCCGTTGTTCGACGTGGGAAAGGGAAAATACCCGGGCCCCCACGTGATGAGCAGCCCCGGAGCATCGCCGGCACCATACAGCGCCATGATGAGTTCGGGCGCGTCGGGCTTGGGGCTCGTGACGCCGTCGTTGAACAGAACGTCCCAATTGGCCGCGTCCCGGTCTCCGTCAAACAACTCGAAGTTGAACCCACTGGAGGTCGCCGTAAAATTCAAACCAATATTGATCTGCACCGCGCCCAGGGTCGTGGGATCGTTCCCGGCCACCACCAAAGAACGCCCGTCAATCTCACACGTCGGTAAACAGGTGAGCGGATCCGGCGCCGGCGCAGCCCGCATCGTGTTGCCCGCCCCGGACCAGAAGACTACAGCAGCCAACAGGCTGCCGGCCGCCACTCCGAACCTTCGCGCTCGTGTTCTGAAAATATTTTTTGCCATGATGCACTCTCTCGGACTTCTAGTAAAAGTCAGATACTTCTTCTTCTTTTGGGCATTTCAGCCATCCAGCTAGAAACGCTGCGCCGCCGAACAGGCCGGCGCAGCCACTGTTCTTGAGCAAGCCGTTTCCATTCCGGATACGGAGCGACTTCGTGACGAACATCGTGCAG
>JAHEFO010000357.1 GCA_024640135.1 Acidobacteriota bacterium | reverse complement strand
GGACCTGACCGACGGACCATTCGCCGCGCTCGGCGTTCCGTTGACCAAGGCCGCCGAGGACTTCTGGGGCACGGTCAATGCCGATGGCGGCATGGACGGGTTCGACGTGATCATCTCGGCGGAGAACACCTTCGACGCCCACTACGACCCGGCACAGACGGCCGAGGGTGCGGTCACCCTGGCCGACCGTGTGCTCGGCCTGGCGCAGTCGCTCGGTACCAGCCAGACGGTGGCGGCGTTGCCGACCTATACGGAGAACCACATGGTGGCCGCACCGGCGACCTGGTTCTCGGGTTGGGCGTTCGACGCAGTCGACAACGGCCTCGTGATGGAGGTCGGCGCTTCGTACTGCATCGAGGCCATGAACGGCATGTCGTTCCTCGCTCAGGCTCGGCAAGCGACCGACTTCAGTTGGTCGATCGTCTACTTCCCGGGCGACTACGGCGGCGACTATCTCGCCGGCGCCAAGCTGGCAGCCGAGGCACTGGGCATCGCCCCGCCGACCGACGAGATCTTCCAGCTCCCGATCTCATTCGGTGGTGACGTGACCGAGGCGGTCACGACCCTGGCGACGTCGAAGCCGGATGTCATCCTGTTCGTGACCGGTCCTACCGAGATGGCTCAGATCATCGGCGGCGTGTTCCAGACCGGGCACCAGTTCCAGGCGCTGGGCGCAGGCCCGACCTGGAACGTGGCACTCAAGGGCAGCGAGGCCCTCATGCCACTGCTCGAGGCGGTCTACTTCAACACGGCTCCTTGGGCCGGTTGGGACTACGAGAGCGACGGTCATACGGACATGCGCGCTGCGGCCGAGGCCAGCGGCACCTCGCCGGCGAACGCCTACGTGGCCGGCTGGATGTTCCAGTACCCGTGGTTCTCGCTGCTCACCGAGGCGATCGCCTCCGGTGACATGACCCGTGCCAACGTGGCGGCCCTGGCGGCCGATCTCGACGACATCGACTTCCACGGCATGTTGCCCAACGGCTCCTATGTCGGGACGCCGAACGAGTTCGTGGAGCGCTCCACGATCGTGAGTCAGGCATCGGCGGCGGCCTCGGACGGTCTGGCGCCTGTGACCGACCTGTTCGTGAGCCCGTTCGCAGCCGACTTCGACGTGGCAACACCCTGCTTCGTCGGGTAGGCACCCGAAACGACGAGTGAGAAGGGGCGGCCTTCGGGCCGCCCCTTCTGTGTGTCCTGCCCGCCCGGACTTCGCCGCCTGTGGCGGCGAACAGACGCTGGTCCGGGCCCCCCCGCATGTGGGGGCCCTGCCCCACGGCGGCCGTGTGCGTTGCCCGCCCGGACTTCGCCGCCTGTGGCGGCGAACAGACGCCGGTCGGCCCTCCTCCGCACGTGGGGCCCCTGCCCCACGGTCATGAGCTCACGGGGCAGGGGCGGTAGCCTGCCGACGCCAGGGAGCGACACACCCAAGACGATGGGGGAAGCCATGCAGTCAGTTGACACACCCGCCTCGGAGTCGTTGCTCATCCTCTGGACGTCCGGAGACCGCCATACGGCCCTCAACATGGCCCTCATGTACGGGCTCAACGCAGTGCTCAAGGACTGGTGGACCGACGTGACTCTGCTCGTGTGGGGCGCATCCCAATCCCTTCTGGCCGAGGACATCGAGGTGCAGGAGAAGGTCGAGGAGATGAGGTACGCCGGGGTGCGTGTCGTGGCATGTCAGAGTTGCGCCGAGAACCTGGGCTTGGCTGGTCAACTGAAGGGGCTGGGCTGTGAGGTCTTCTTCACTGGGGAGTTCCTCACAGACTGGCTCGGATCAGGCCGGCCGTTGCTGACCGTGTGAACACGAGCCGATGACGTAGGGGAATCCTCTCGGGCGAACATCCGCGGGGGATCAGCTCGGGGTGAGGGCATGTGCTGTGCGGTAGCGGAGCTGCAGTGGCACCTGCGAGGGGGAGTCAACGGGAGGTAGCCCCGTTGGTGGGGAGTCGCCGCCCCGACCGGCGACCGGCGACGTCTCTTGGTACCGTTCCCGGCCATGACCACGGCCTCAGCTGTCATCAGCGCTCGCGTTCTGCCCCGTACCCGATCCGTCACCACGACCCTTGTCGTCGGATTCGCCCTCTTCACCGCGCTCATGGCGCAGATCGAGATTCCGCTGTGGTTCACGCCGGTGCCGATCACCGGCCAGACGCTTGCGGTGCTGCTCTGTGGCGCCGTCCTGGGATGGCGTGGGGGGGCTGCCTCCCAGATGCTCTACCTGGCGCTCGGGGCGATCGGTCTCCCCTTCTACTCGGGCGGGGACGGTGGGTGGCAGGTGGTGACCGGTGCCACCGGCGGTTATCTGGTCGGCTTCGTCGTAGCCGCGGCCGCCATCGGCTTCCTCGCCGAGCGGAAGCAGGATCGCACCGTGGTCACAGCCATTCCGGCGTTTCTGGCAGGTACCGCCCTCATCTACGGATGCGGGGTGGCGTGGCTCGCCCACTCGCTCGGGGTGAGCGGGGTGGAGGCGATGGAACTCGGCCTGGTGCCGTTCGTCATTGGTGATCTGGTGAAGATCGGACTGGCCGGCCTGGCGCTCCCCGCCGCATGGAAGTTGGTCGGCGACCGGTAGAGGTTGCGTCGAATCGGGCCATCGGCCTCTGTGCGGATTCGACGCGGTCGGGTTCGATGATGATCGAAGCTCCGACCGATACTGGAGGCGTTCGTGGAATCCACGCTGCCCTCAAGCGCCAGTGTGCCGCCGATGCTCGTGCCACAACACAACCTGGCTCGCTATCTCAGGGTCCAACTCGAAGTGACGGATGGTGTGCTCAGGTGGAGGGTGCCGCGCGCGCTCCTGGGCGTGATCCCGGTCGGAGCCAGATCGATCGGCATTTCGATTGCGGAGATCCGTTCGATTCGCATTCTCGAGCGAACGGTGCACCCGCTACGCCTCCTGGTGGGAACGGTCTTGCTCGTGGCACCCGGATTCCTCTTCCCGTGGTGGGTCGCCGTCATCATGGGGATGGCCGGGCTGTGGATCGTCCTCGTCTCGCTCGGTCCGAACCTCGAAGTCGTGACCACCGGGAACCGCCATCACAGGGCGGCGGTCTGCTTCGGGCACCGGTTCGATGCCGAGTTGTACATCGACGCGGTCACCGACCTGGCCCCGGCACCGGACCAGAGGCAACCCCCCACCAACCTCGCTCCGCTCGGTTGACTCCCCCTCAAGGGGGGAGTGGTCAGAATGCCTTCAGCCTTGATGTCGACTCGGAGAGGCATGTCGGCCGTGCCGGCGCGAGCCCACCCCCGCC
>JAHEFO010000127.1 GCA_024640135.1 Acidobacteriota bacterium | reverse complement strand
CGGCGGCAATCTCATACGTCGTGGCCGTGTCGAGTCCCTTCACGAACAGCGTGCTGTCACCGTCATTGGGCGCATAGGTGTACGTCACCCACTTGCCATCGTCGCTGATCGACGTTGATGTGATGCGCTTCCACTGGCCGTAGTCCTCCAGGGTCAGCACCTTCTTGCCGTCTGTCGATGTCGTCGCCTGGGCCATCCCGGCCGCGGCCGGTTGCTGAGCCAGAGTCGGGACGATGGGCAGGAACGCGAGGGCTGGCCCCAGAACGAGCAACGCGCGGAGAGGGAAGCGGGATGGTGTGAGTCTCATGACGGGCGTCCTCCAGACGGCACCATAGTACTCAGAATCCAGTCGAGTCGGTCATGCGGTCACTGGAGGGCCGCACTGCAAGTCTGATGCGGAGCAGGCGCGCACAGCGCAGAGCAGAATATAATTTCTGCACCCAGATGCAACTCACCGCTGGCACCCGCCTTGGCCCCTATGAGATCGTCGCGCCCCTCGGCGCCGGCGGCATGGGCGAGGTCTACCGGGCCCGCGACACCAAGCTGGGCCGCGACGTCGCGATCAAGGTCCTGCCGGCGGCGTTCGCGCAGGACGCCGACCGGCTCGCGCGATTCGAGCAGGAATCCAAGGCCGCCGCCGCGCTCAACCACCCGAACGTCATGGCGGTGTTCGATGTCGGTATCCAGCAAGAGGTGCCGTACGTCGTCTCGGAACTGCTGGAGGGCAAGACCCTCGAAAGCACACTGTCGCAAGGCGCGTTGCCTTTGCGAACGGCCATCGACATCGCGGGACAGCTGGCGTCCGGGATGGCAGCGGCGCACGACAAGGGCATCGTCCACCGCGATTTGAAGCCGGCGAATATCTTCCTCACCTCGGATGGGCGCGCGAAGATTCTGGACTTCGGACTGGCGAAGGTGACTCCGGTGCCGGTCGCGTCGTCCGAGACGACACATCTGCGGTCCGGACCTGCGACCGAGGTCGGTTCGGTCATGGGGACGGCCGGATACATGTCGCCGGAGCAGGTGCGCGGCACCTTTGTCGATCACCGGACGGACATCTTTTCCTTCGGCGCAGTCTTCTACGAAATGCTGTCCGGACAGCGGGCATTCGGCGGCGAGTCGAGTATCGAGACGATGGCGGCCATCCTCAAAGAGGATCCATCGCCGCTCCAGCCAGGGGCCGTTCCGCCGGCGCTGGAGCGGTTCGTCTATCGCTGTCTGGAAAAGGACCCTGTACGACGATTTCAGTCAGCCAGCGATATCGCGTTCGCGCTGGATGCCTTGTCGGCATCCGCCACTGCAGTTGGCGGGATGTTCGATGAGCCCCGAACCCGCCGCGGATGGCGGCCTCCGCTGCTGGGCGTCGGCATCGTGGCTGGCCTGGCGGCCGGTGCCGCTGCGGTGTGGCTGCTGACACCAGAGCAGGCCGGCGTGCGGGAGTTCCGGCCCAGGACCTTCGATCAGCAGCCGATCACCAACGCGCGGTTCATGCCCGACGGCCAGACCATTATTTACAGCGCCACGCCGCAGGGCTACGTGCCGGACCTGTTCGTCATCAATCCCGGCGCCGAGGCGCCTCGGCCGCTCGGTGTTTCGAAGGCGCAATTGCTGTCGGTCTCCAGCAAGGGTGAGCTGGCGCTGATTGTCGAAGCCCGGCACCTCGGCCAGCGGCTCTACAGTGGCACCCTGGCGCGGATGACGCTGGGCAGCTCGCCGCGCGCCATGATGGAGAACGTGCGCGAGGCGGACTGGGGGCCTGACGGCGAGGCGCTGGCGGTGGTGCAGGACCTGGGGAATGGTCGCGACCGCCTGGAATTCCCCGCAGGCACGGCCCTGCATGAAGCAAGCGGATACCTCAGCGATCCGCGCGTGTCGCCCGACGGAGCGAGCGTGGCGTTCTTCGAACACCAGTGGCGGTTCGACGATCGGGGATGGGTGAAGGTGGTCGATCGCTTAGGGACCGTCACGACGCTCACCGGGGAATTGTCGGGGCTCGAAGGCCTGGCCTGGACGCCCGATGGCGCGAGCATCGTCTTTTCAGGGAATGCCTCCGGCGGCTCGATGACGCAGCCGATGTCGGTGGCCGCGGCCGGCGGCGAGCCGGCGCGGTCGCTCTTCGGCGTGCCCGGTCGCTTCATCGTGTATGACATTACCGGCGATGGCCGGATGCTGGCCGTCCGAGAGGACCTGTCTCTGGGTGTGCGCGCCGTCGTGCCGGGACAGGCAGGGGAGCGCGATTTGTCCTGGCTCGGATCGTCCGGCGCCATCGCGTTGTCTGGCGACGGCGCCTCGCTGCTGATGGTGGATGTGGGCCTGCGCAGCGGCAGCGACTACGGCGTGGTCCTGCGCAAGACCGATCTGTCCGACGAGCCGACACGCCTCGGTACAGGCTTTCCGCAGCGCCTGTCGCCGGATGGCCGGTGGGCCTCGGCCATCATCGCGACTCCACCCCAACTGGTGCTCTACCCGACAGGCCCCGGCGAGGCGGTCAGCCTCAACCCCGGGTCGATCGAGAGCTTCGTGTCGGCAGACTGGTTTCCCGACAGCAGGCAGCTTCTCGTCTGTGGTTCTGAGACCTCGCGCGCCCCGCGCTGCTACCGTCAGGACACGAGCGGATCGCCGCCCTCGCCAGTGACGGATGAGGGCGTGCTGGCGTCGCTCGCGCCCGACGGGCAGACGCTGTTGCTCAAGCTGCAGGACGGCACGTTTCAGATTTCGTCCCTCGAGGGGGGCGCGTCCAGGCCGGTGCCCGCGCTGCAGGACGGCGATCGCAAGATCGCCTGGAGCCGCGACAGCAAGAGTGTCTTCATCCAGCGCGGCACCGAGGTGCCGGCCCGTGTCGAACGCATCGATCTCGCCACTGGTGCGCGCACCGTTGTACGGGAGTTGGCGCCCGAAGGCTTCAGGTTGATCAGCATGCTGAGCGTCACGGACTGGGTCGATGACGGGCGATACTTCGTCTACAACTACACGACGTTGCCGTCCACGCTATTTGTAGTGAGCGGAACAATGTACTAAACTCGCGCGCACGTCCGCAATGGGGCAGGCGTTCTCTCATGTGAGGAGTTCGATCCATGGCAAGAAAGCCAAGTGGAATGGGCGGTAAGCGCCCCGCGAAGAAGGCTGCCAAGAAGGCCACGAAGAAGGCCACGAAGAAAGCTACGAAGAAGGCTACGAAGAAGGCTGCCAAGAAGGGCGCCAAGAAGCGCTAGCTAGACGGGCACGGGGACGGCAACCTCTTGCTGCCCCGTGCCCACACTCCCGCGTCAGAGCGCGAGAGGCTTGAGGGCAATCCGGTGCCAGCCGGTGCGCCTGTTCAACGTGAGTTTCCGGTAATACGCGGCGTCCCCCGAACTTTCCTCATCCTGTGACTGAATATACGAGCGCTCGAAATCCGTGGCGGTGACGGGCTTGTAATACAGACTCACGCCCTGGTAGGTGCCCGGCTGCTGTGTGTGGTGCCACTTGATCAACTGGCCGCGCACCACGTTGCCCAGGGCCCTGGCAGGAGCCGCGACGGGATCGCGTTCAAGTGCCTGCAGCCCGTCGCACATCGTCGGCACGTCAATCAGCGCCGGATCGCCCGGGTGTGCCGCGTCGTCCGGGAATCCGATGCGGGCGCCTTCGAGGGCGGCTGCGGCTGCGGAGCGCCGTCTTGGGTCGGTGCGGGCGTCTTCGAGTGCGCGCACCAGTGCCTTCATCGGAGCCACCAGGTCCAAGGTGACGGAGAGGTCCAGCAATGAGTATGGGACTTCGGCAAAGGGACCCCGATTCGGTGCTTCATCCAGGAATTGGCCCAACTGCTCGGCAATGACCCGTGCGGCGTCAGTGGATTCCGTTCCTGACTTGAGCGGACGCAGGAAGTTCCGCCAGGGCCAGATGCCGGCAATGGGCGCCAGCGATTGCGTGGCGATCATGAACCTGGCGGCGCTGCGCAGTTGATACGCGCATTCGAGCGTGTTCATGAAGCAGTCGCGAAACACGACGACATCAGCTTTTCCACCCTTCCGAATCGAGCCGGCGAGCTCGTTGAGCCGGAGGGTCTTGGCATTGTCTCCGCCCGAGTCGCTGTCGTAGTACAGACCCATGGGGCCGTACGCGTGACCGTAGAAGAACACCACATAGCGATCGGCTGGACACTCCTTCTGGCCAAACTGCAGGAAATCCTGCAGGACGCCGGCTCCGGCGGCGTTCAGGTCCTCTTGTTCCACGAGGACGCGCACGGTGGATCGTTCGACGCCGCCAAGGATCTTTCGCCACAGCGGATGGTCCTCGGCGCGCACCTCCTCGAAGTCGCGTGATTCCGGGGGCGGGGAAGTCAGGGATCCTCGAAAGACGCCCTCCCGGTATTTCTTGAAGTCCACCTGCGCGGCAATGCTGACCTGACCGAAGTCGGCGGCATCGCAGAGCGACTTCAACTCGTTCTTGACGGTTGCATCGAGCGAGTGGCCCGGGTCGTCGGCCACGGTGTAGGCGAGCACGGCCCAGGGCTTCTTCTGATGAGCGGGTCTTTTTGTCATGAGGTCTTCAACCATCTGAGGATTTGATCGCGGACTTGAGCGTCGCGGAAGTACTGCGTGTGGCCCGCGGCGCCTGCGCCCTTGAGCACGAGCGGATTGTCGATTGGGAAGTACGCACTGCCGTTGGCGGCAAATACGCCGTCGGCCGGCACGACATAGTCGTTCGCGCCGTCGAACAACGTGTTGAGCCCGTAGCGCACCACCATGCGTTTCAGGCCGGCATCGACCGGCGTCACGTTGGATGCCACGGCGAAGTACGTCGTGTCGCCTGTCCGGTCTCCGGTGTTCAGCGCCTGCATGAATTCACTGCCGGGCTGCATGGCGTGCAGGCCGACCAGTTGATCGAGCGCCCCAACCGCGATGGGTTTGAGGAGATTCACCAGAAACGTCAGCACTTCCGTGATGCCGTTGTCAGGCAGGAGGTTCATGAGGTTCGTGAAGACGTCAAAGGCCTGGGTCACGTGGCTGGAATCGGCGAGGGCCGTGCCGGCGCTCGGCACACCGACGAAGACGGCCTTCCCGACACGAATGCGGCGCGCGCCAAGCGACAGCTCGCTCTGTTTCTCGCTCAGGACGCGGCTGACCAGGCCTCCACGGGAATGCGAGACGATGTCGAGCGTCAGGTCGATGTCGTCAGGCATGGCAGCGACAAACTTGCGCACGTTGTCGAGCGGATCGTCGGAGAACGTGAAGTGATCGAACGCGAACACACGGCCTCCGTAGATGTTGTGCAGCGTTTCGACGTAGTCCCCTGGCAACTGGTGAAACGCCAGGTGCGTGCGGCTCATGGTGCCGTGCAGGAGGAGCAGGGCGCGGCCCGAGGCCAGCCGTGTCCATCCGTCCTGGTCGATCTCCTGAGCCTCTTTCAGCGCGAAATCGTCCGGCGTAAACGTCCTGGCGCGGCACGGGCCCATCTGGTGCTCGGCGCGACCGATGAAGGCCGGGCCCACTTCACCCAGCACGGGATCGATGAGCGGGAACACCAGTTCCTTCAGAATCTTCGTGCCCACGGCACTGATGAGTCCGCGGGTGTCGGCCTCGTGCGCTTGTTCCTCAGGCACGTCAGCGGGAATCTGGTAGGTGCGGGTTCCGTCGTCGAGGCCGCGCGTCGAAGCTCCGCCGGGAGCTGCGTCGGGGAGGCACCAAGACATGAGGCCGGCCTCATCGACCGCCAGCACCATCTGGCCGTAGCCTTCGCCGGGCGCCTTGAGTGTGAGCGCGAGCGTGGGCGGGCCGGAGACGCCGCGGCTCGCAGGACTCAGGGCTCGTGTGTCCGAGACCTCGAGTGTGCGCTTCGTTTCGATTCCTGCCGATTCGAGGGCGCGCTGGAACGCGTCGGTCACGCCGCGGGCCGCCGTGGTTCTACCGGCGTCGAGCGCGACGGTTCCTGAGATCCCGGAGCCAGCCAGCGTCGCCGTGTCGACCGACACGTTCGCGCCTGGCGCCAGCGGCTTCTTCACCCGTCGGCGGAGCACGAAGGATCGTGTGACCGTGGTCCAGTCTTCCTCGCCCACCGGTTCGCTGAGATCGCGCGTTGCCTTGTCGTTCCACGGGTCGCTCAGCAGCGTCGTCAGCGCTGACGATGGGTTTTCCGCCGAGCGCGTGGACTTCTGCCTGACCGCCGTGAAGTCCGCCGGGGTCTCCGTGACGAAGAGCTTGACGGTCTCGAGGCCTTCCGCTTCGCCCACGGAGTCCATCGGACCCGCGAACGGATAGTCATCGGGAAACTTCAGGGGCCCCAGCCCGCGGTCGCCCCCGAGGTCATAGGTCGTGTTGGCGGCCAGCCTGTCCTTTTGTCGCACCGGTTCCACGGCGCCTGACAGCCCGAGATCGATTAATGCGACATAGACGGGCGCGTCGTGATGGCTTGTGATTCGAAAGTTCACCATCTCGCCCGCATCAAAGACGACGTCCCCGCCGTTGGCGGCGGGTTGCGCAACGACCCAGCCGCCACTCGAATTCTTTCGCAGGAGGTCGAGACTGAACCGCCCGCGGAAACGGCTGCGGGGATCGGGATTCTCGGCCGCCAGCACCTGACGATACCTGGCGACCTTCTCAAGGCCTTCGACCACGTCCTTCTCGGCGCCCAGGCTCTTGAGCCGCATCAGCAGGTCGCCCGCCGTGCCGACCACCGCCCATTGCGGCTCGGCCAGCCGTCCGGCCTGCGGGACCGCTGCAGAGTCCGGGACCTCGGTACGCGCGGGTAGCAGGTAGATCCTGGCAGCAGGCGCTGGGTCGCCGGTCACGATCGCGAGCCGGCTTGACTGTTCGAGGGCCGACCGCATCGCAGCGACATGCGCTTCCTCGTCCGGCCCAGGCATCAGTTGCACACTGAGCCGGAAGTTGCCATGCGCGTGCTCGGTCTCGAACGCCCGGGCATCGGGGCCGATCGCGTTCGCGGGATCCTCTCGCACCACACGCGCGTCGGCCGTCACGACATGGACGTCGCTGACCTCAATCTCTCCAATCGGCGTACCTTCAGGATCTTTCGTGCCCTGGGGAAAGACGGCGTACTTCGAGCCAACCGTGAGGCCGTGCGCGGCGCCCGCGGCCAGCACGACAATTGAGTCCTGACGAGCGGCCACTCGCAGGAATGTCGCCGGCGTCACGTCGGTCACGCCGAACACCTCGCGGTCGGCCTGGCCCTCGATCTGGGGATGTTGCTCGGCGTTCTCCCCGTTCACCCGCGCGGCGGCGCGTTCGAAGACATCGCGATAGGTCGTGCCCGGCGTCGCCTGGCGCAATTGCTGGCAGAGAAAGTACGTGAGGGCCCCGTGTGCCACCGTCCCGCCCCCCTCGGGAGGAAAATATTCGGACGACTTTTCCTCGTCGCGACATCCGGAGATCAGCACGTGCTTGTCGCCCAGCGGCATCCATCCACTGGCACCCGAGCGCGTGCGCGGAAGTCGTCCGGGAGGAATGGGCGAGGGCGGCAGTTCCGACACCGGACGCCGGTCGGGCTCCACAGATCGCGTCTCGGCGCCAGACACGTCGCGCGTGATCGTGCCCGAGTGGCACGAGTCGAAGATCAGCGTGGTGAACGACGTCTTCTCGCCCAGCGCCTTGAGCTTCAGATGAATCTCGTCGTCGGTGATGTCCAGGTTCTCATGTGGGTCGCGCCCGGAGTCGATCGGCAGAATCGTGCTGTCCATGCCGCTCGGCTCATCGCCTTCGCGGTCGGTCATCTGCGAGCCGTGCCCGGCGTAGTGGATGACCACGATGTCGTCCGGGGTGGTCGCCGCGATGAGCGCGTCGAATCCGGCCAGGACCCCCGCCTGGGTTGCCTGGTCGTTGACGAGCATCGTGATGTTCGATTCGGGGAATCCGAACGTCTCGGTGAGCACGCTGCGCATCAGGTGCACGTCGTTCACGCAGCCCTTCAGCGGGCGCACATGCGCGTACGCGTCGACCCCGATCAAGAGCGCCCGCTTGGTCTGCATGGGGCAGAAGTTTACTCCCTTCTCCGCCCCCCAGGTCCGTCGAACGCGTTACTCGCCGGTCAGTCCGGGGATTTCATCAACCACCGTTTCACGATTTGCAGAGTGAGCCAGCCCACCCCGAAACCCCAGAGCATCGCCTCCCACCAGGGGGGCACGGCCGGCTGAGCCTGGGCCGCCCGGAACAGGTGAATCAGCGAGGCCATCCCCATCCACAGGGGCACGATCGCGTGAACGGCTCGCGCTCGAAGAACACCTCGAAGAAA
Source organism: Acidobacteriota bacterium (assembly GCA_024640135.1). Taxonomy (GTDB): domain Bacteria; phylum Acidobacteriota; class Vicinamibacteria; order Vicinamibacterales; family SCN-69-37; genus SYFT01. The sequence goes on along the minus strand of JAHEFO010000127.1, from coordinate 3,193 downwards.
GAACCACGTCAGCAGCCACGCCGGGATGAGCGGTGCCAACGCCAGCGCGAGCCCGAAGTCGTCGGGATCGACGACCGCCGAGACAAGCCCGGCAGTGATGACTGGCGCCAGAACCAGCCATGCTTCCCACCACTCTTCGCAGAATTTGCGAATCGCCGCCCAGGACCGCGCCCACCAGGGGACATTGAACAGCACGCCGTCGGGGCTCAGCATGTGCAGCACCGGCGTGCCCCATTCCGTCGATTGCTGCGCCCCGGAAATCATGGCCTTGCGCGCTTCCGTCACGGCGAAGTCCACCGGCATGCCGTCGGCCAGGGCATCGTACAGGGTTCGCGAGAACCCGATGGCGGCGTCGTCGCTGATCTCGTACTGCATGGCCACGACCGCCGGCAGGTCGGGTCCCACCAGCGTCGCCGCCGTGCTCGAGAAAACATCGGAGTCGCTGGCCCTGGCGCCCAGGCACGAGTTGAGCACCGCCAACCGGAGGGACTGATGGTCCTTCAGCAAACGGGCGACGGTCTTTGCGCCCATCAGGTCGGTCTTGCCTTCTTCGTTCGTGAACGCGAGCACGCCTTCCTCTGCCTGCTCATCGAAGCCGCCGTGCCCGACGAAATGAAAGATGTGGTACTTGCCGGTCCGCATCTCCTCCTGCAGGTCGAGGTAGGTCGATCCCTTCAGCCAGGTGATCTTGAGCCGTCCCTTTTGCCGCATGTCTGCAACCGCGGCCTCGATTCGCCGGCGTTCTGCGGCCACGTCGAGTGTTGGACGGTCTGTCGGGCTGGCGACCATGGCGAGAATAGACAACGATGTCCCAATGGACAGCGCTCTTGGTGTTTCCTCGGATTCCAGATAGCGGACCAGCGGCGTCTTCGTGGAGAGACCGATGTAGTCGCGCGTGCCCTCGTCGTACAGAAACTCCCACGGCAGCTTGGAGAGCTCCGGGGTTTCGATCCACAGACGCACGCGCAGGCCCGTATCCTCGGTGGCGCGCATCTGGTCCTTGCTGCGCCGATAGGCCATCTCCACATCGCCGACGAACATCGACTCGAACAGCTTCTTGCCAAAGGCCTCCACCATGAGGGGCGCCGGCGTCTCCTCAGGGCTCGCGCCCACGAGGTCCCGGCGGGGCGAGCCGGACTCGCCCGCGGCGACTGCGCGGGACCCGCGGGACTGCGAAACGGCGCGTTCCACATTGCTCAGCTCCTGGTCGAACTCGGTGGCGTCGAACGGCAGCCGCATGGTGCCCGAGGCCTCGCCGGCCGGCGACCGCACGACGGAGACCGCGTAGTCCGGGCCGGTGCCGGATATGCGGATTTCGAAGTCGGCGTATTCCATGGTCAGGGTGAACGCAGATCGACCTGCGTCGGGGCGAGCATACGCCAGTTGACCGTCAACGGCCAGCAGGCCCGGTTCTTGCGCGTATCGGCCTGGCTGGAGACGACGCCCAGGGCGGCGAGTGGTGGCGCGGCGGGGCCGATGATCAATAATTCTGCCGTTCAGTCCCTCTGATGGTCACTTCCACCCGCTCAGTCGTCGCCAGCTTTGTCATCCTCGTCGTCGCCGCCGCGGCGACACCGCTGCTGTGGCGTGCCGCTTTCAGCCTTCGTGGCCCACAGGCCGTGGGTACACCGAGCTACCTGCCCTCGGTCGAAGAGTCTCGAGTCAGGCTTCCGTTCGAACCCGGCCCCATCCTGGACCTTCAGTACTGGAATCCGAAGATTGTCGTGATTGGCGATTCGATGGCCGGCCGGGTGGACCCGCAGCGGCTTGGTGAACTCGTCGAGGGAGCCGTGGTGCCCGTGCTGCGCGCGGCGACCGGCTCCGGGTACTGGTACCTCGTGTTCAAGAACTATGTCGTCGCCAGTGGAGTCACGCCGGACCGGACGTTGATCTTCTTCCGCGACACGAACCTGACGGACCTGATGTTCCGGCTGCTGGAAGAGCATCGCGAGGAGCTCGATACCGTGGCAGCCGCCGAGGAGCCGGAATTGGACGCGAGGCTGGCTGCCCGTCTGTCCGGGCCCTGGTATCGCTTTCACGCCGCGCTCGATCGCGCCTATGCCATGGAGCGCACGCGATCCTGGCTGGAGCCTGCGTTCCTGGCCTGGCCCGCGCGGGTCATCGTCGGCAAGCGCGGGACCGCACGACTGCAGCGGACGGCGAACGAGCGCTTCAACCTCGAGCATCTTCGGCCCATGCCGCTGAGCGACATGAGTGTGGTCAGTGACAACGACGCGGACTTCCACGCGAATGTGGAGATGTCCGTGCTGCCGTTGCTGATGTCGCTTGCGCGTGAGCACGGCCTCAAGCTGTGCTTCGTGCGTGTGCAGCGGCGTGCGGCAGATGGCGGCCTTCGCCCGGAGAGTCCGGCGTTGGTGCGCTACATGCGAGACCTGCGCGCATATATCGAACGGGAGGGCGGCGAACTCATCGACGATCAGCACGACGCGGATGTGGCCGCACTGCCGTACGACGATCTCGATCATGTGGCTCGCGAGGGATGGGTTCGTTACACGGACATTCTGGCTAGAAAGCTCAAGGCCTTGCCGCGATGATATTCCAGAGTCTCGACTTCGCCGTGTTCTTCCTGGTGGTCGTGACCGTCTACTGGCGTCTGCCGCACCGCAGCCAGAATCTTCTCTTGCTCGCGGCCAGCTATGTCTTCTACGGGTATGTGCATCCGTGGTTCGTGGGACTGATCTTCTTCACGTCGGTGATCGATTTCTGGGCCGCGCGAGGGATCGAGGAATGGCCGGGCGGCCGGAAATTCATGCTGGGGCTGAGCCTGGGCGCAAACCTGGGCATCCTCGGGTTCTTCAAGTACTTCAACTTCTTCGCCGACAACGTGCACGGCGTCCTGGCATCGATCGGGCTCGAGACGTCGCCAATGGTGCTGCGCGTCATCCTCCCGGTCGGGGTGTCGTTCTATACCTTCCAGGCGTTGTCGTACACGATTGACGTCTACCGTGGCCAGCTCCGCGCCCGGCGGAGCTTTCTCGACTTTGCCACCTTTGTCGCCCTGTTTCCGCAACTGGTGGCGGGTCCCATCGAGCGCGCGTCCCATCTGTTGCCGCAAGTCGAAGCGCCCCGCCGGTTACAGTGGCTCGAGGTTCGAGATGGCCTGCTGCTGGCTGCCTGGGGCTACTTCAAGAAGCTCGTCATCGCTGACAACGTCGGCATCATCGCGAACAAG
>JAHEFO010000126.1 GCA_024640135.1 Acidobacteriota bacterium | reverse complement strand
TCTGCGCCACCGACGCCTCAGGCAACCAGGGCTGCGGAACAGCAAGCCGGTAGTCTCGAGTCGGGAATCCCCTGCCTGCCTGCGATGAGGTACACTGCGCCGGTGGCGACCGGCACGAGGCCACGTCATCGGCAATTGCTCAAAGGAGCCCACCTCATGCGTACTTACCGACTCTTATTCAAATCCTGTCTTCTCGCCGCCCTCGTCGCTGGCTACAGCGCGATGACTCCCGCTGTGACCGCCCAGTTTGGCGGGCCTCAGGGCGGAGCACCTCAGATGCGTCCGGCGAGCGGCGATGCCGTCACGGACGCGCTCCGGGACCTGAGCTTCCGCTCCGTCGGTCCGGCCAACATGGGCGGTCGCGTTTCGGCGATCATCGGTACGCCGGGTGACCCCAAGACCTTCTGGGTGGGCGGCGCCGACGGCGGCGTGTGGAAGACCACTGACGCCGGCACCACGTTTACGGGCGTCTTCGAGAACGAGTTCGCCTACTCGGTGGGGGCCCTGGCGCTGGCGGCGTCCGACCACAACGTCGTGTGGCTGGGTTCCGGCGAGGGCGATCCCCGTAATTCCGTCGGCTACGGCAACGGCGTGTACCGATCGACGGACGGTGGCCGCAACTGGACCCACCTGGGGCTGGATGACACCGAGCGCATCAAGCGCATCGTCGTCCACCCCAAGGACCCGGATACGGCTTTGGTGTGCGCCCTCGGCCACGAGTGGGGTGACAACGAAGAGCGCGGCGTCTTCAAGACGACCGACGCTGGCCGGACATGGCGGAAAGTGCTGTATATCAATCAGGAAACCGGCTGCTCGGACATCGACATGGATCTCAGCAACCCGCGGAACCTCTACGCGGGGATGTGGACCTTCCGTCGCAAGCCCTGGCGGTTTGACGATGGCGGCAAGGAGACGGCGCTCTACGTGAGCCGTGACCTGGGCGAGACGTGGAAGAAGATCACGACGACGCCAAACGAGCCGATGGCGCGGCCCGGTGTGTCCGTCGCCCAGAGCAACCCGAGTGTGGTGTACCTCGTGACCGAGTACCCGACTGCAGGCACGCTGTTCCGCTCCGATGACTACGGCGAGACCTGGACGATGGTCAACGATGATCGGGGCATCAACTTCCGGCCGTTCTATTACTCGGACGTGTTTGCCGACCCCAGCGATGAGAACACGGTGTTCGTGATTGCGGGCGGTCAGTCCAAGTCCACTGACGGCGGACGGACGTTCCAGCGCGTGGCCGGCGGCGTGCATGGCGACCACCAGTCGTTGTGGATCGACCCCACGGACGGCGATCGCGTTCTGAGCGGGTCGGACGGCGGGTATCAGGTGAGTTACGACGGCGGGTTCAACTACCACATCTTCCGCAACGTCGTGCTGGCGCAGTTCTACCAAATCTTCTACGACGACCGCGACCCGTACTTCGTCTGCGGCGGATTGCAGGACAACGGCAACTGGTGCGGCCCGAGTCGCAGCAAGGCCAGCGCGATTCTGACTGACGACTGGTTCACGGTCAGCGGTGGCGACGGGTTCTACACCGTGCCCGTTCCGGGCAAGCCGAACATCGTCTATTCGAATGCGCAGGGCGGCTACTTCACCGTGACCGACACCGACACGGGCCGCGCGCGCAGCATCCCGCCGTATCCGCGGATGATCGGATCCGTGGGACAGGGCATGTACCAGGCGAAGTATCGATTCAACTGGGATGCGCCCATTCATATCTCGCCGCACGATCCCAACGTCACCTACTGGGGCGGCAACGTGCTGTTCCGAAGCAGGGACGAGTTCTATACGTTCGACGTCATCAGCCCGGATTTGTCCAACGCCGAGCCCGAGAAGCTGCTGGATTCCGGTGGGGAGATCTACAACGACAACACCGCGGCGGAGTTCCACGCCTCGATCATCACCGTCGCCGAATCACCGACAGAGAAGGGCGTGATTTGGGTGGGCACCGACGACGGCAACGTGCAGATCACGCGCAATGACGGCGGTGCGTGGACCAAAGTCAATGCCCGGATTCCCGGGTTCCCGGCCGAGGCGTGGGTGGCAAAGATTGATGCGTCGCATCACGTGAATGGGCGGGCGTACATCACGGTGGATCAGCATCGTCTGAATGACTTCACCCCGCACGCCTACCGGTGCGATGACTATGGCCAGAACTGCGTGGATCTGTCGGCCGGTCTGCCGCAGGACGACTACGTCAAGGTGGTCCGCGAGGACCCGAAGAATGTCAACGTGCTGTATGCCGGCATGGAGCGCGGGCTCCAGGTCAGCATCGACGCCGGCCGGACCTGGCACGACATGCGCCTGAACCTGCCGCGGGTCTCGGTGCGCGACATCAAGATTCATCCGCGCGACAACGACCTCATTATCGGCACGCACGGCCGCGGCGCCTGGATCCTGGACGACATCGCGCCGATTCAGGGACTGGCCGACGCGATGAACACCGATGTGACGATGTTTGATGTGCAGCGGGCCACGCGGTGGGAGAGCTGGAACAAGGACTCCAACCTGGGATCCAGCGTCTGGCAGGGAGAGAATCCGCCGTCGGGTGCGACGATCAATTACTACCTGAAGACTGACGCGCCCGCGGCCGCCGCCGGAGGGGTCACCATCACGATTACTGACTCGAGCGGGGCGGTCGTCAATCGCATCCGTGATCGGGGAATGGCGGGGGTCAATCGCGTCCAGTGGAATCTGAGTTGGGCGAACCCTCCGGGAATGGCGGCTGGCGGACGTGGCGGCGGGCGCGGCGGCGGCGGCGGACTTCCGGCGTTGCCCGGCAAATACACGGCGACCATAGCCGCGGCCGGCAAGACCATGGCGAAGACGTTCGAGCTGCGGGGCGACCCGGACGTGAACCTGCCGATGGCCGACTACCAGGCGCAGTTCAACGCCGCGCGTAAGGCGCGCGACCTGGCCGTTCAGGCGGGGCAGCTCGTGAGCACGGTGGATGACCTGACGCAGCAGGTGACCAACGCCGAAGAGCAGTCGCGGAAGGCCGGGATGGCGAATATCGATCAGGTCCTGGAGCAGGCCGGCAGCGCGAAGGCGCAGTTGCTGGAGCTCATGGACAAACTGCGCCGGCCGCAACCCGCGATGGGTTACCGGATGTACCCGCGCCTGACTGAAGAAGTGGGGAGTGTCGCGGGCGGCATCATGGGAGCCCAGGCGAGGCCGACGGCGGGGCAGCTCACGGTGCTCAGTGAGCTGGAGGCCGACACGCTCGCGCGGTCGCAGGAACTGGAGAAGATCATCGATGGCGCGATTGCTTCGCTGAACAAGATGCTGGGCAATCAGCCGAAGGTGATCGTGCCCAAAGGTGGCGGCGGCGGAGTGTAGCGAAAGACACACGGCACGTGAGGGAGTGAAGGAGGCAGGCTGGCTCCTTTACTCCTTCACGCGCTCGTAGCTGCAGGGGACAGCTCTGCGCCCCTGGCATGTGTGAGGGTGGATCCACTATGAGAGACATCATCCGGCTGGCCGTCCTGGTTTCCGCGCTGAGTCTGATCGTCACTGGCTGTACATCCGACTCGGGCGGGAGTCCAGCCTCTCCGTCGGCGATCACCGAATCCGCCGACTCCGATGCCGACGCTGCGGCACGCAACGGCGTGTCACTGCAGGGCATCATCCGCGCCGTGGACCTCCGTCGGCAGGCGTTCGTGTTGATCGTCAGGACCGATCGGGGCACTGCGCGGCGCGTGATCCGCATGAACGACCGGACGGAAGTCTGGGCAGGCGATCGACGGGTTCGTCCGGGAGTCCTGACTGACGGCATGCTGGTGAACGTCCGGGGTGTCGCCACGGATCGGGCGGTGCTCGCGCGGAAGATCCTGATTCTCAGACGAGCCACTCGCTAGAGCGCCAAGCGAAATGACTGAGGAAGATCTGGAGCCGGCGATCAGACTTGAACTGATGACCTGCTGATTACGAATCAGCTGCTCTACCAACTGAGCTACGCCGGCTTGGCGGGTGTGTCGCCGGTCTCGCCCACAGGCACAAACCGGACCCAGAAGTGTAACACGGCGGCGGGGCCGGACAACCGCGGCCGGTCCAGGGAAAGGACATCCGGACCGGCGACTGTGGGGAGGAGTCCACGGCCGCCGATCCGGGTGTGGCGCAAGCCTGCTAGGCGAGCACCTTGATCACCACGCGCCGGTTCTGCGCCCGGCCGTCACGCGTCGTGTTCGGCGCGGCGGGCTTCTTCTCGCCGAAGCTGATCACATTGATCTTGTGCAGCGGAATCTGGTGCTCCTCATAGAGGTAGCGCTTGACCGCATCGGCGCGCTGGAGGCCGAGCTTGTTGTTGATCTCGTCCGGACCGGTCGAGTCCGTGTGTCCCTCGATTTCGAAAAAATAGCCCTTGGGCTCGGCCTTGAGCTGATTGACGAGGTCGTCGATCCGCGCCTTGACCGGCTCCGGCAGGTCCGCCGAATTGAACTTGTACTGCCCCTGGTCCTCGCTGAGCACCACTTCGAAGACCAGCCGGCGTGAGGCCGCGTCCAACGCGTCCGTGCGTGCGCCGGCCTCATTGGCGGCGTCGGCAGCCGCGGCCGCCCTGGCGTCAGCCGCACTGGCAGCGCCGGCGGCGCTGGTGGCTGTCGACTGGGCGGCGCCCGCCTTCTGGTCCACTTCGCCGATACGCCCCTCGGCCCGGGTCGTCCGGGCCTGGGTCTCTTCAACGGCGCCGGTCAGCGAGTTGACCTTCGTGTCCACTTGACCGATGCGCGAGTTGACGTAGCCCTTGGTCGCACAGCCGGCAGTGAGCACGGTGAGAGACGTGACAAGAATGAGTGATCGCATGATGTTCTCCTATCGAGTGATGTAGCCCGCGCGGGCGCGCGCAGACATCCGGGGGTGCTTGATTCGTACACTGAGTCGATGCCAGCCCGGACGAGGATCCGGGCTGAAGGCCAGCAGATACTGCTGGCGCAATTCGTTGACGATGGTGCGCGCAGCCTGACTGGCGTGGCTGGGCGCACTGGTCACGAAGAGCTGGCCGCCGGTCCACGTGGTGAGCTCCCTGAGGACCTTCGGCGCGGGACGGTCCGTGGCGCTCGCGACGGGTCGCGCGACAGTCACGATATACACCGGCACGTCGATCGCCGCAGCGCGCACCGCAACCTCAGACGCGGTCAGGACGCTCGCGGTGTCCACGCCGTCGGTGATGGCCACCACCGCGCGGCGCGGGGCACCATCGCGCACGAGCGCCACGCTGGTGGCATCCACCGCGTCGAAGAGGGACGTGGCGCCAAATGGTGAGGGCAGCTCCAGTGCCGCCAGCGAATCCCTCGACACCGCGGCAAACGGGCCGGCCTGGGTGATCGACGTGTCGAACGCGAACAGGCCCAGCCGATCGCTGGCCGGCGTCATCCAACTGATCAGGTGGTGGGCGGCGTCCGCCACGTCGCCGGGCCCGGACGACACCCGCATGCTTCCGCTGTTGTCCACAAGCAGTGCCGTCGTCATCGGCGAGGGCTCAGAACGGAATTCCGTAATCACCTGCGAGGCATCGTCCGAAAAGACCTCGAAGTCCTCTCGTGCCAGGCCGACAACGGGCTTGCCGCGGTCGTCGCGAACGGTGACGGAAATGGGCACCAGGCTCGCGGCAGCCGAGAAGGTCGGACGCTGGGCCGAAAGAACGGACGGATCGCTGGCCATCATCGTGATGGCAGTCACTGCGGCAAGAGTCATCGGGACCCGTCTCATGCCCCTTTGACATTTCAATTTCCTTGCCAACTTCAAATTGGGCAGTTTTCCTGTCTTTTCGGCCGCCTGATGTAAGAGTTACCCGGTCTTCCCACCTCAGGAGCTGCGTTAGGTAAGATGGCCGGTGTGAGGACCACCCAGGGTTTCCGGCAGCAGGTGCGTCGATTGATGGCTTCGCTGCTAGTGGTGGTGTGCGGCGTCGGATCGATGGCGCAGCGCGAGGCCGACCCGCTGACGCGCGCACGGCAAGCCTACAACCAGCAGGAGTTCGACCAGGCCGTCGCGCTTGCGGTCGAAGCGAGACAGACGCCGGCGTGGGCGAATTCGGCGGCGTTGGTGTTGTCGCGGTCGCTGCTCGGGCGATTCCGCCTGGTGGGCGACGTGGCGGATGTGGCCGTGGCGCGACAAGCGCTGCTGTCTGTTGACCCGTCGCCTCTACTGGTCACAGAGAAGGCGGAACTGCACCTGGGCATGGCGGAGCTCCTGTTTGTGGACGATCAATTCGGTGCCGCCGCAGAGCTCTTCGAGGTGGCGCTCGACAGGCCGGGTATGGTGACGGCGGCGCAGCGTGACCGCGTGCTGGAGTGGTGGGCGGCTTCCCTCGATCGTCACGCGCAGTTGGCTCCCGACGGTGAACGGCAGATGAGGTATGGGCGCCTTCTCGCACGACTTGAAGTGGAAAGCAGCCGCGGTCCGGCGTCACCAGTCGTGACGTACTGGCTTGCCGCCGCTGCCCGTGGCGTGGACGATCCGGATCGTGCCTGGTCGCTGGCGATCGCCGGCTGGATTCAGGCGCCTGCCATTGCCGGGGCGCAGGGTCCGGCACTCCGTGCGGATCTTGACCGACTTATGGTCGACGCGATCATTCCGGAACGGGCGCGCCGGACGGCGCCGGACGGGGATCCCGAGGCCCTGAAGGCGGCGCTGGCCTCCGAATGGGCCGCCATCAAGGCGAAGTGGGGAAGTGGCGGACGTGAAGACTCCGGGGGCGGTCAGCGGCGCAGCAGCGCCGCCATCGTGGCAGCCTTGTCAGCAAGCTGCCCGGCGTAGACCAGGTTCTTGACCTTCAAGGCCTGTTCGGCCTGTCGCACAAAACCCGCAGCCGAGTCGTACTGCGCTCGCGCATCCTGACCCAGATTCCGCCGAATGACCCGAGCCAGGTCGGCCCGGGCGAGGGCCAGTTGGCTCCGCACGTGTTTTTCGAACTCAGCCGTGTCTGCCGACGTGCGCAGAACGGGCGTGGGTGCCGAGACGACGGGAGGTTCGGCCGGCGGCGGAATGGTTGGCCGCACGGGGAGCGTCTTGTTCCGATCGATGACGGGTTTGGCGGGCGATGCGGCGGGCGGCAGTTCCACTTCCAGGGGCAGCGGCCGTGGCTCAGGCGATGGCACCACGACGCGTGCCGGCGGCTCCGGCGGGTTGAGCGCAGGAGTCCCCGTGGGCACGATCGGTGCGGCCTGGGCCGCGCACCCGGCGCCAAGGGCCGCCGTCAGCAGCAAGCCCGCGAGACGTGAGCCGGACCCCGCAACAGTCACTCCTTGATTATGACGCCTTCGGCGAGCGGAAGCGTGACAAGGAACGTTGTGCCGTGGCCGGGGACGGATTGCACCTCGATGTCTCCGTCGTGCAGGTGAATGGTCCGGTACACCAGCGCGAGGCCCACGCCGCTGCCATCGGTCTTGGTGGTGAAGTACAGATTGAAGATCTTGTCCAAATCCTCAGGGGCGATACCTGTGCCGGTGTCTTCGAACACAATCTCCATCTGGCGGTTCTCGGCGGGGCGCGCGGTGATGCGCAGGTGCCCGCCCTGCGGCATCGCCTGGCATCCGTTGATTGCGATGTTGACAAAAGCCTGACGCAACTGCCCGACGTCGCCCAGTACGGCAGGCAGGTCTGGCGGGCAGTCGATTTCCACGTCCACACCGGTCTTGCCGGCCTCCGCTGACACGACCGGCAGCATGTCATCCATCAGCGAGGAAATCGACACGGGGGCCAGGGACAAGGTGTCGGGTCGAGTGAATGTGAGAAATCCCTGCACCACTCCGTCGAGGCGCCGCATCTGCTCTGCGAGGATGTTGACGTGGTTCGGGGAAAGGTCCGCATCGTCGAGCTGTATCTTGAGCAGCTCCAGATGAATCCGCATGGCGTTGAGCGGGTTCTTCACTTCGTGCGCGATGCCGGACGAGACCCGCCCCAGCGCCGCCAGTCGCTTCGACACGGTGGCGCGTGAGATGCGCCCCTCCACCTGGCCCTGGGTCAGTCTGGCGCTGACCACGTTGAAGGATTCACCCAGGTCGCCATACTCGTCCTCCTGCGGCAAGGCGAGCGTGACGCCCGTCTCCCCCTGGCCCAGGCGGGCTAAACCTGCCCGAATCAGCTGGATCGGCCGCAGTGTCCACCGGGCCAGCAGTGTCGCAACGATGACCGAGACAATCAGGAGGATGACCGCGGTCAGGCCGGCGTCGGTCAGAGCTTCCTGCAGATCGTCGCGAATCAGCAACGTGGACACGGCCACGCGGATGGTGCCGAAGTCCGTGGTGCCGAGAACCAGAGGCAGACGCACCTCACGTGTCAGCCCTCCGGGTGTGAAGATGGCGCGGAGCCTTTCAATGGCGCCGGCATCCACGAGCGAATCCAGGCCGGGGCGCTCCGGCATCAGTTGCCCGATCAGTGCCGGGTCACTGTGCGCGATGGCCACGCCCTGCGTGTCCACGACGACGGCGTACATCGTGTGCCTGGACAGGCCGGCCATCTGTAGAATCGAACGCAGACCCGGGTCCTGGGCGATCGCGTCTCGCAGGTCGCCGCCCTCCAGGGCGAGATCGGCCGCGCGATTGAAAACACCGTTGGCCAGCAGGTCGGCACGCGTCCGCGTCTCCTGCACCAGCACTCCGGTAATCGAGAGCAGGTAGAACACGCCCATGAGCGCCACCGCGCTGAACACGATGGCCGTGACGGCGATGACCTGCTTCGTCTTGATGCTGGCCTTCATGGCTGGTCGGGTTGGCGGCTGGCGGCCTCACGGACGAGTTTGTTGTGGAGTGTCTTCAGGCTGATGCCGAGCAGCGAAGCCGCCTTGGTCTTGTTGCCGCCCGTGTGGGCCAAGGTGATCGCAATCAGCTCGCGCTCCGCTTCGGCCACGGTCATGCCGGCCACGAGGGATGGGGCGGCGGGGAGAGGAGATGGGGAAGTGGGGAGCGCCGGCACTGGCGGCGATGACGGAGAAGCGTCCCGGACAGCTTGCTCTTTCAGGGGCGCCCCGAAGCCCGCAAGATCCGCCGGCATGATGAAGCTGCCTCGCGCCACGATCGTGGCGCGCTCCATGGCGTTGCGGAGTTCCCGCACGTTGCCGGGCCACCGGTGCGCGCGCAGGGCCGTCAGCGCCTCGTCCGAGACGCCCGCCACCGGCTTGCCCATGTCGCGCGCGAATTCGGTGACAAACGCCTGCGCCAGGAGCGGCAGGTCGTCCAGCCGGTCGCGAAGAGGAGGCAGGTGCACGGTAAGCACGTTGAGCCGGTAGTAGAGGTCTTCGCGGAGGCGACCCGCCTGCACCGCTTCGAGCGGCGGGATGTTCGTCGCTGCGATGACGCGGATGTCGATGGGGCGTTCGCGGTCGCCGCCCACGGGGTGCACGACCCGTTCCTGCAGGACACGCAGCAGCTTGGCCTGCGTGGCCGGCGTCATCTCGGCGACCTCATCGAGAAAGACCGTGCCCCGATCCGCCAGTTCGAAGGACCCGCGCCGCCTGGCGATGGCGCCCGTGAACGCGCCTTTTTCGTGCCCGAAGAGCTCGCTTTCCAGGAGGTTCTCCGGAATGGCCGCACAGTTGATCGCGACAAACGGTTTCGCCGCCCTGGGGCTGAGCTGGTGGAGCGTCTGGGCCACAAGCTCTTTGCCCGTGCCCGATTCCCCGGTGATGAGCACTGACGCTCCAGTCGGCGCCGCCTGCTCGATCAGCTGGTAGACCTCACGCATGACCGGGCTCGCCCCAATCATCGTGCCGAAGCGGCCATGCTCCTGCAGCTGGCGCCGCAGAACGGTCACCTCCTGCTGTCGTGTGTGGCGTTCAGAGACCTGATCCAGGAGAATGCGCAGCCGCTGGGGGTCGATGGGTTTGGCGACGTAGTCGTACGCGCCGAGCTGAATCGCCTCCACAGCGGTGCCGACGGTGCCTTGCGCCGTCAGAATCAGCACCGTGATGTCGTGGTCCCGCTGGCGCAGCGCTCGAAGCAGATCCAGGCCGCCCATCTTCGGCATGACGAGGTCGCTGAGGATCACATCGGGCGGCGTGTCGGCCACCTGCAGCAGCGCGGCCTCGCCGTCGGGCGCGCTGTCCGCGGCAAAGCCCCAGCCGGCAACCAGCTGGGTCAGGCCGGTCCGCTGTGCCGGGTCGTCCTCGACAATCAGCACACGGAGCGGAGCGGAGGAAGTCTGTTCGGACATGGTCTGCGTCTCGTTTCCCCATCCACTGTAGCAGTCGGCGGTCTTCCGATCCCGGGGTGACACCATGGCGCAACTTCGTGTATGGTCCCCTCAGTCCTCGGAGGTCCCATGCACACCCCAAAACTGATCGCTCGTGTCGCCCTGATTCTCTCGCTCGCCGTTGTCCCGTACGCGCTGTTCGCTCAAAGCGCCTCGGCGCCTCAGGCGCCGGCCGAACGGCCCGCGCTGAGTTGGGCCGACCAGGTGCTGCAAGATCCGTCGTATGCGACCCCACCGCCCGAACTGGCGTCGGCAGTGCTGGCCCCGCGCCACTTGAACACCACGCTCGGGGAGTTGAGTCCTGACAAGAAGTGGTTTCTGAACGAGGTGGGCGACGGGGCCGTGGTCATGGCCCGGTTCTCGAGGCCGTACGACGAACTGGGCGGCCTGTTCCTGGACCGCGCTGCCAACCGGACCCACGCCTTGACGGCCCGGAACAATGTGGCGATCGAAATCATTTCGTCCACGGACGGCACCAGGCGCTCGCTGCCGCTGCCGGCTGGCGCGCGGGTTTCTGGCGCCACGTGGTCGCCTGATGGCAGTGCCATTGCGTACTACATCCATGGACTCGAGGGGACCCACATCTGGATTGCGGACGCCACGACACTCAAGTCGCGTCAGGTGACCAGGACACCGGTGCTGGCCACGCTGGTCACGAGTTTTGATTTCACCGGCGACGGCAAGCGCATCGCGACCGTGCTCGTGCCGGATGGGCGAGCACCACGCCCGGATCGTCCGGACGCGCCGGTGGGGCCTGAGGTCTACATGACCCAGCCCGGTGACAAGAACAGGCTCCGCACGTATCGCAGCCTGATGAGCACGCCGTACGACTTTGAACTGCTGGAGTGGCACACGACCGGACAGTACGCCCTGGTGGACGTGACGACGCAGGCCGTCACAAAGATTGGCGCCCCGGCAATGATTCGCTCTATCGACCCGTCGCCTGATGGGCAGCACGCCCGCGTGACCCGCATGGTCAAGCCCTTCTCCTATATCGTGCCGGTCAGCAGCTTCGGCCAGGTGGAGGAAGCGTGGGATGCGACGGGCAAGTCGTTGGTGGAATTGTCGTCGCGACCGATCAATCTGGGTGTTCAGGATGACAACGCCGGGCAGGCCGCCGGTGGCGGGCGCGGCGGTGGGGCGAATCAGACTGGTCGCCGCGAGTTGTCCTGGCGGCCCGATGGACAGGGCTTCACCTATCTCGAACAGGAAGCGCCGCCCGAGGTGCCTGAGGGCGGGGCAGACGATGCCCCGGCG
>JAHEFO010000356.1 GCA_024640135.1 Acidobacteriota bacterium | reverse complement strand
CCTCCCTGGCTGTACCCGCACCGTCGCAACAAGCACATCGTCTATGGCGAAACCAGGCCTGACTTCCGAGGCCCGGGCAGCGCTCCGAAGCAGCAGGCCGCCTGCCACCAGGAGCACGGTCGACAGGGCCAACTGTGTCGCCACCAGCAACGTCGCGACCCGTCGCGTCGAGCGCGTGGCGGCCCGCGGGCCGATCCCGGAACGGAGCGCCGTGCGGGTCGCAGACCAGAGCGGCCAGAGAGCCACGCTGGTGCCAGTCACGACGGCGGCCCCGATGGCAAACAGAAGAAGCCGGATGTCCGGGCCAAACGACGCCGCGATGTCGTACGGCAGTGCCACAGCGAGCCAGCCTGTCGTCCAAAACGTCAGGACAAACGCGGTGCCCGCGCCCAGTATCGCCACGAGGGACTGTTCGACGACCAGGCCCCGCAGGACGCGGAAGGGCGTGGCGCCAAGCGCCAAGC
Organism: Acidobacteriota bacterium; assembly: GCA_024640135.1. Taxonomy (GTDB): domain Bacteria; phylum Acidobacteriota; class Vicinamibacteria; order Vicinamibacterales; family SCN-69-37; genus SYFT01. The sequence continues at coordinate 2,815 of JAHEFO010000356.1, read as the reverse complement.
GAACCGCCAGTTCGCGGCGACGGCCCAATGCCCGTGCGAACTGGACGCTGGATGCATTGGAGACGGCGACAAGGAGCACGAGTGAGGCGATGCCCAGAAGGGTGCCAAGGACTTGCTCCGCCTCGGCCTGATCCGCGGGCCGGAACCCGACGCCATCAACCACGGTGATCGTAGCGCCCATGGCTGGATTCTCAGGATCTGCCAGGCGCGCATGGGCGGCAACCACCGCATCCCGCGCCGCCACGAAACCCACGCCAGGCCGCCGCCGTCCCACGGTCCAAATCCAGGAGTGGTCGCGCTGCTCGAACCGGCGATCGTCACCGGAACGGCGCGCCAGGCTCAACGGCACCCACAATTCGGGTCTGGCGCGGCCGACGTCAAGCCCCACAAACCGGTCTGGCGCGACACCGACCACACGCAAGAGGCGTCCATTGACCGCCAGTGTTCCCCCACGGGCCTCGATGGCCGCGGAGTGGAGCCGCCAGTAGGACTGGCTGACCACCACCTGAGCCCGATCGCCCACATCGTCACCGGGCGTGAATCCCGCCCCGCCTGTCAGAGGCACCTGCAGCACGCGAAAGTAATCCGTGGTCACCCCCTGCGCCGGCGCCACTTCGGCGTCAAGGCCCTCGCCAATGACGACGCTCATGTTGGTGTAGCCCACCAGATCCACCACGTCTGCCAGCGCCTCGGACAGGTCGCGGTAGTTGGGATATGAGAACGAGTCGAATCGCATCGAGTCGTGGCGGCCGATCTGGACGAGGGCCTCCGGCGATCCGAGGCCGCGGGGTGGGCGGAGCAATGTCGCATCGATGAGACTGAAGATCGTCGCGGCTGATGTCGTCCCCACACCGATGATCACGACAACCGTCGCGGCCGCGGCAGGTGCGTGGCGAATACTCCGCCATCCATCACGAACGTCCGCCATCAAGCCCGCCAGAGACCACCCCTCCCGCCAGCCATCAAATGACTCGGTGAGGGCGTCCGGAAAGGCGCCCAGCACGAACCGGAGCCGGCCCGGGTGAGGACCAGAGCCCTTCGGGGAATCGTCGAACGCCCAGAGTTCAGCCTCCCAGCGCTCGAGCCATTCGTCACGGCGCACACGGGGAACCACGCGGGACGCGATCGCCAACAACCAGCGGGTCACGACCGTCTCCGCCGAGGGGCCGCGGCGAAGGCGGCAAACCGCCCGGAGGCTTCCGCCAGGGCCGCTGTGCCTGCCGGCGTGAGTTCGTAGTACCGGCGGCGCGGCCGGCCGAGGACCGAGGGATCGCGCCTCTCCCACCGGCCGCGGACCAGACCCGCAGTCTCTGCCCGCGTCAGTGTGGGATACACGGTCCCGCTCGGCAAACCGGTCTCCCGCATGACATCGAGGCCGAAGCGTGCCCCTGCGGCGAGCGCGCTGAAGATGGCGGCGGTGGCATACCCGATTCGCGAGCGCATGGCCGCAAGTATTACTACATAGGGTCGCCCTGTCAAGCATTGCTACATAGCGTTCCCGCTCTGGCCGCTGACGCGGGTACGCTTGCGCATCTATATCACATTTTGATATAGATGCACTTCAACGTCCGCGGGTGGGTTCACCCCGCGGGCCCCGAGCCACAGACCATGCCTGATTCTGAAACGCACCTGCCGCTCTCTCCCGCAGTCTTCCACATCCTGCTCGCACTCGCAGACGAGGATCGGCATGGGTACGCCATCATGCAGGACATCGAGCAACGGACCGATGGCGTCGTCCGGGTTGGCCCCGGCATGTTGTATGGGTCGGTGAAATGGCTGCTGGCCGATGGCTTCATCGAGGAGTCTGACCGGACACCGACGCCCGGGGAGGATCAACGCCGACGCTACTACCGGATGACCACGGCGGGCCGGGCGCTGCTCAGAGCCGAGGCCAGACGCCTGGAGACGGCTGTGGGACTGGCCCGGGCCAGACGCGTCCTGCCCAGGAAGAACTGAACGAGAGCCCGGCCATGCCACGTTTCTATCGACTGCTCTTGCGCGCCTACCCCCGGTCACTCCGCGATCAGCACGGTGCGGAGATGGCTGCGGCCTTCGACGAACTGTGGCGCCGCACCCGTCCCACCTTCAGGGGCCGCGCGCGGCTGCTGGTCCACCTCCTGACTGACTTCCTCACCAGTTTGCCCCGTGAATGGCGGATCGGGATGCACCGCCGTGAACACCAACCGCCCACCGGAGACCGCTCACCGATGCCTCATCTCTTTACCGACATCCGCACCGCTGCCCGCCAACTGCGCCGGGCGCCATTCTTCGTGATGGGCGCCACGCTGACGCTTGGCCTCGGCATCGGTGCGACCTCCGCCATCTTCAGCCTGGCCGATGCCACGTTGCTCCGGCCGATTCCGATCGCCGAACCCGAACGGGTCTACCAGTCGACGTTCTCGTGGTCGTTGCCCGACTTCCGGGATCTCGAGACGACGCTGGACCTTACCTCAGAGGTGGCCGCCTGGGCGGGCCAGGACTTCGGTTTGGACAGAAACGGAACACCCCTTGTGGTGTCCGGCCTGGGAGTCTCAGGCCGATACTTCGCGCTGGCTGGCGTGCAACCAGGCAGAGGGCGATTACTGCAGGGCACCGACGACCACTCCGGCGCGCCGCCAGTCGCGGTCCTTGGCCACCGGCTCTGGCAGGAGACGTTCGGCGGCAACCCCGATGTCATCGGTCAGACGATTCGGCTCAACCAGCGCCCCGTCACCATTGTCGGCATCACCCCGGCAGGGTTTCGTGGATTCTCGCTCCGCCAGCATCCTGACGTCTATGTCTCCCTCTCTGCCCTGTCCGAAATCGCCACAGGCTT